>DASYJT010000206.1:0-10460 GCA_035996165.1 Acidimicrobiia bacterium | reverse complement strand
CGGCCGACACGACACCGACCGTCTGGATCTTGCGGTCGTACTGGTCGGACCATACGAACGGCACGGGTGCGAACGGCTCGTCGTGGCCGAGCAGCCGGCGCGCCGCGTGCACGCCTTGCTCCGTGGCGTTCGTCCAGTGCTCGAGGCGCATCATCTGACCATCGAACAGCGGGTTCGGCCAGCGCGCGACATCGCCGGCCGCGACGATTCCGGGTGCGGCCAGGCATGTCTCGTCGCAGACCACACCGTTGTCGAGCCGGAGGCCGGAACCTTCCAGCCAACCCGTCTCGGGCACCACACCGACCCCGACCACCACCACATCGGCGTCGACGACCGACCCGTCACCCAGCCGCACACCGCGCACCTGGCCCTCGCCATCGGACTCGATTCCTGCGACCTCGACCCCGGTGCGCAGGTCGACGCCGTGATCGCGGTGAATCGCGCCGAGGACGGCACCGAGCTCGGGGCCGAGCCCGCGCACCATGGGCTGCGCCAACATCTCGAGCACGGTCACGTGGAGCCCGCGCGCCCGGCACGCGGCCGCGATCTCGGAGCCGATGAACCCGGCCCCGATCACGACCACCTTCGGGTTCCCGCCGAGCAGCTCGCGCAGCGCCAGCGCGTCGTCGAGCGTGCGCAACGTGAACACGCCCGCGAGATTCGGCTGGTTCGCGAGGCGGCGCGGAGTCGCGCCCGTCGCGATCACAAGACCGTCGAACGCGACCCGTTCACCGTCGTGCAGCTCGACCTCGCGGTCGGCGAGGTGCAGCGCGACCGCACGCGCCTCGAGCCGCCAGTCGAGCTCGAGATCGTCGACGCCCTGTTTGCGCAACACCAACTGGTCGGGCTCCCAGTCGCCGCGCAGGAGCTCCTTCGAGAGCGGCGGCCGGTCGTACGGCAGGTGCGGTTCGGCGCCGATCGCGACGATGCGGCCGCTGAAGCCCTCGCGCCGAAACGTCTCCGCCGCGCGCAGCCCGGCGAGCGAGGTCCCGACGATCGCCACAGTCTGCATAGCCCGTCGAACCTACCAACTGGCCGGAATCCTGACGTGGCCGTCATACTTACGGCCGCTCGCCCGCCCCCACGTGGAGACGCCGCATGCCGAGGTCCAAGCCGTCCGCACCCCCGTCGCCCGTCTCCCCCGCGTCGGGGGAATCGAGCGTCGACGTGTCCGGACGCGCGCTGCACCTGCGCACCGTCGACATCGACGCGTTCCTGCACCCGAAGACGATCGCGTTGATCGGAGCGTCCGAGCAGTCCGCGAAGCCGAACACCGCGATGACGCGGAAGTTCGCGCAGTGGTCGGAGAAGAACGGGGCGACGTTCTATCCGGTGCATCCCGAGCGCGAAACGGTGCTCGGGCATCCCTGTTACAAGTCGGTGTTCGACATTCCCGGCGACATCGACCTCGCGATCATCCTCACGGGCCGCGCCGAGGAGACGTTCGAGGAAGTCCTGCGGCGCAAGGCCAAGTTCGCGGTGATCTTCGCGGCCGGCTTCTCCGAGACGGGCGCCGAGGGCAAAAAGCGCGAACGCCGGCTCGAGCAGCTCGTGGAGAGCGGCGACGTACGCCTCCTCGGCCCGAACACGAACCTGAACGCGTTCGAGGAATTCCGCGGCGACCTCGAGGGGCCGGCGATCGCGCTGATCACGCAATCCGGCCACCAGGGCCGGCCGGTGTTCCAGGGGCAAGAGGTCGGCATCCGGCTCACGCACTGGGCGCCGACCGGCAACGAGGTCGACCTCGAGTTCGCCGACTTCGCCCGCCACTTCGCCGACCAACCCGAGGTCGGCGTGATCGCCTGTTACATCGAGGGCTTCAAGGACGGCCGCACACTGATGCTCGCGGCCGACCACGCCGCCCAACTCCGCAAGCCGATCGTGATGGTGAAGGTCGGCAAGACGGCGGCGGGGCGCTCGATGGCGCAGTCGCACACCGGGCACCTCACCGGCTCCGATGCGGTGACATCGGCCGTCTTCCGCCAGTTCGGGGTCACGCGTGTCGACGGTCTCGACGAGCTGCTCGAAGTGTCGATGTCGTTCGCGCGGACGCAACCGCCGAAGGTCCAGGCCTGGGCGAAGACAGGCCGGCAACCAGGCGTCTGCGTGTACGCGATCTCCGGCGGCACCGGCGCGCACATGGCCGACGTGCTCGCCGACGCGGGTCTTCGCCTCCCCGATCTGACCAAGGAATCGCAGCGGCAGCTGCACGACCGGCTGATCCCCACGTACCTACGCGTCTCGAACCCGGTCGACTGTGGCGGCCCGCCGGTCGCCGACTCGCGCGGCCGCAAGATCCTCGACGTGATCCTCGCCGACAAGAACGTCGACATCCTCGTCATCCCGATCACCGGCGCGGTGGTCACGTTCAGCGAGCCGTTCACGCGCGACATCATCGAAGCCGCGAAGACCACGACCAAGCCCGTCTACGTGGTCTGGGGCGCGCCCGCGGGCACCGACGACACGTATTACAAGCGCCTCCTCGACGGAGGCCTGCCGGTTTTCCGCACGTTCCACAATTGCGTGGCCGCGGTGAAGAGCTACGCCGACTACTGGGCGTTCTCCGCGCGGTACCGCTCGCCGTTCACCGACGCGCCGCGCGAGCCGCTGCCCGCCGCGCGCAAGGCGCGCAAACTGCTCGACGGCCTGAAGCCCGGCGAGGCGTTGTCGGAGTGGAGCTCGAAGAAGCTCATCCGCGCGTACGGCATCAAGACGTCGCACGACGAGCTGTGCGGCTCGGCCGCCGAGGCCGTGCGCGCCGCGAAGGCCATCGGGTACCCGGTCGTGATGAAGGTGGCGTCTCCCGACCTCCTGCACAAGACCGACGTCGGCGTCGTGAAGGTCGGGGTCGGTTCGGCCTCCGAGGTACGCGCCGCGTACGACGAGCTGCTGCGCAAGGCGAAGAAGGCCGACCGGGGCGCGCGCATCGAAGGCGTCATGGTCTGCGAGATGGTGACGGGAGGCGTCGACACGCTGATCGGCGTGTCAACCGACGAGCTCTTCGGCCCCGTGGTGACCGTCGGGCTCGGCGGCATCTTCGTCGAGGTGTTCGGCGACGTGACCTTCCGTGTACCCCCGTTCTCCGAGGAGGAGGCCCGCCGAGCGCTGGCGGAGCTCAAAGGCTTCAAGGTGTTGGAGGGTGTGCGCGGACAAGCCCCGGTCGACATCGACGCGTTGGTCGATACGGTGATGAAGGTGCAGCGTCTCGCCCTCGACCTCGCCGGCGACGTGCGTGAGCTCGACATCAATCCCCTCGTTATCCGGCCCCGCGGCGCGGTGGCACTCGACGCATTGGTGGTGAAGCAGTGAGCGAAGCTGTTGACGGACCGGGTTCCGACGAGTTGTTGTCGCGGGTCGAGAGCGGCGTGTTGTGGTTGACGATCAACCGCGCCGACAAGGGCAATGCGATCCCTTACTACGTGCGCGACGCGTTGATCGACGCCTTCCGCAACGCGCACTGGGACCTCGGGGTGCGGGCGGTCGTGCTGACCGCCGCCGGCGACCGCCACTTCTGCACGGGCGCCGACCTGTCGGTGCCGCAACCCCAGCGTGGGACCCGACCCGACGACGCACCGGAACGAGTTGTCGGCTCCGCCGTCAACATGATGCGCGCCGGCTTCCAACAGCTGATGACCGCGATCCAGGACTGCGAGAAGCCGGTCATCGTCGCGTTGAACGGCACCGCGGCGGGCGGCGGATCCATGCTCGTGCTCGCGGCCGATCTCGTCATCGCGGCCGACAGCGCCAAGCTCATCCAGGTGTTCGTCCGGCGGGGGCTGGTCCCCGACGCGGGCGTCGCGTACCTCTTGCCGCGTGTCGTCGGCATGCACAAGGCGAAGGAGCTCACCTTCTTCGGCGACGACCTCTCGGCCACCGCGGCCGCCGAGTTGGGGATCGTGAACAAGGTTGTGCCGGCGGCCGAGCTGCCGGGAGCGACCAAGGAATGGGCCGAGCGACTCGCGGGCGGCCCGACGAAGGCGATCGGCTGGTCGAAGAAGCTGCTCCACGACGCGTCGGAGCTGTCGCGCCATGACCTCCTCGAAGAAGAGGCGATGCTCGTCGAGCTCAACACCTCGACGGAAGACTCGAAAGAAGGTGTCGCATCGTTCCGTGAACGCCGGTCGCCCGAATGGAAGGGCTGGTGATCCGCGGGTGATCAAGGACAAGACCGCGGTCGTCGGCATCGGCCAAACCGCGTTCGGCAAAGGTCTGCCCGACACCGAGCTGTCGCTCGCGTGCCAGGCGGTCTCGATGGCGCTCGACGACGCGGGGATCGACCCGTCCGAGGTCGACGGCATCGCCTCGTACACGATGGAACCGAACCGCGAGGTCGACGTGGCCCGCAACGTGGGCCTCGGCGACGTCACCTGGTTCTCGCAGGTCGGTTACGGCGGTGGCGCGGGGTGCGGCGTCGTCGGTCAGGCGGCGATGGCGATCGCTACGGGCCAGTGTTCGGTCGCGGTGGCGTGGCGCGCCCGGAAGCGGGCCGACCCGACGAGCCGGCCGTGGGCGCAGGCCGCGGCGCGCCTCTCCGACAGCCAGCAATGGTCGCGACCGTTCGGCGTCGTCCGTCCCGTCGACGAGATCGCTCTGCTCACGCGCCGCTACATGCACGAGTACGGCGGCACGCGCGATCACCTCGCGAACATCGCGCTCGCGTTCCGCAAGCACGCACAGCGCAATCCGAGCTCGACCATGGGTCACAAGCCCATGACCCGCGCCGACTACATGAACGCACGCTGGATCTCCGAGCCGCTCTGCCTCTTCGACAACTGCCTCGAGACCGACGGTGCGCTGGCCGTCGTGCTCGTGTCGGCGGACCGGGCTCGCGACCTGAAGCACCCGCCCGCGTACGTGCACTCGTTCGCCCAGGGATTGCCGCCGCAGCATCAGACGATGACCAACTACTTCACCGACGATCCACTGCGGGGCCCCGCGTGGACCGCCGCCCGGCACATGTGGGAGATGGCCGACGTCACTCCCGCCGACGTCAAGGTCGCCCAGCTGTACGACGCCTTCAGCCCGCTCATCATCCTTTCGCTCGAGGGCTACGGGTTCTGCGAGCGCGGCGAAGGTGGTCCGTTCACCGACGACGGCAACATCGAATGGCCGAACGGTCGCCTCCCCGTGAACACCGCCGGCGGCGGCATGTCGGAGGCGTACGTGCACGGGTTCAACCTCGTCCTCGAGGGAGTGCGCCAGATCCGCGGCACCTCGACCGCGCAGGTGGACGGCGCCGACGTCTCGTTGGTCACCAGCGGCGAAGGCGTCCCGACGTCGGCGATCCTGTTCACGAAGGAGGTGTGAGCGATGGAGACGGGATGGCTCTTGCCCGATCTCGCGGACCCCACCTCGAACGAGTTCTGGTTCGGGTGCGCACGTGGTGAGTTGCTCGTCCAGGTGTGCGGCGCGTGCGGGACGCGGCGCATGCCACCCCGGCCGATGTGCGCGCGCTGTCGTTCGACCGAGGTCGCGTGGGAGCCGACTTCGGGACGCGGCCGCATCTGGTCGTTCATCGTCCCGCACCCGCCTCTGCTCCCCGCCTTCGCCGCGGTCGCGCCGTACAACTCGATCGTCGTGGAGCTCGAGGAGGACCCGTCGATCCGGTTCGTCGGCAACCTCGTCGCGAGCGCCGACGGCGAGATCAACGAGATCGATCCGTCGACCATCGAGATCGGCGAAGCCGTTCGGGTGGTGTTCCACGCGATCGACGACGTGACGCTCCCCCGCTGGGTACGCGCCTGACCTGCACGTCTTCGGCGTTTTACGCGAGATTTACCGCACGCCGTCAGTCTGATCCCGCCCGGCCCCTTTCGTCCCGGTCGACAAAGGGCGGAGAGGGCCGGGCATCACCGAAATCACGCGAGGGGCCGCGTCGCGGCGATCTTGGCGGCGCGGGCGAGGCGCGCCGCCACCTCGCGCGCAAGTATGCGCGTGCGCACGGTGCCGACGAGCCCGACTTCCGGCAGTTGCTGCATGATCTGCGCTCGCGACGCACTCCCCAACAGGTCCCAGAGGCCGGCGCGCGTGTCGCTCGGGATGTGGCACAGCGCAATTGCCACCGTGATCGGTTGCCGCTCGGCCAGCTGACCGAACACGCCCGCGACCCGGTCGAGCGGATGCCCTTCGACGATGTGGAACGGGCAGTCGGTCGGGTTGTGACCGGAGAGGATCGGCCACTCGACGCCGTTGCGGATCTGGCGCACGAGCGAATGCAGCGCCGCGATCCGTTCGTCGTCGGAGGCGTCCCGGACCTGGGTCAGGCCCTCCCGGAGTCGCACCCGCTCGCGCATGGTGAGCAGGTGCGCGAGCGCGTCCGCGTGGGGGGTCGGCAGGACGCTGAAGGCGAGCGCCGCGCGGCGGACGCCGGCTGCGAGACTCGGCGGATCGGCCTGCACCGAGGAGTTGTCGGCGTTGGGAGGCCGAGAATGAAGCGAGCCGGCACGCGATTCGGCCCCGACCTGAGGTCGGGGCCGATCGCACGGTCAACCGCGGCGGGGGTCCGCAGTCGACTCAAGTACCTGTTTCGAGATCCTGGTCAGGCCGCCTTGCGATCTGCGTCCTGGTCGCCGTAGCGGCTGTGGCGCAGGTCGCCGAGGGTCTCTTCCCAGCGGAGCTGCGACACCAGCCACGAGAGTGCCTGGGCCTTGGGCTCGTTCCGGTTCGTCGATGTGGTCATCGCAAACTCCCTGCTACCTTGACCTCCGGTGAGTTACTACTCCCGGTGGAAGAACACTGCGAGTATATGCTCTCAGTGTCCTGGCTGTCAATCCGGAAGGTCCAAACGGTGCCGGAGACCCGGTGGCGCATCGACGAGCTGGCCCACGAGGCCGGCGTCACGGTCGACACGATCCGGTACTACTCCCGCGAAGGGCTGCTCGAACCCCCCGAGCGCGCCGGGCGCCACAAGCTCTACGGCCCGCCCCACCTCGAACGCCTGGCCCGGATCCGCGACCTGCAGGGCCAACGGTTCTCGCTCGCCTCGATCCGCGCCCTCCTCGCGGCCGACCGCCCCGGCATCGAGGGTCTCTTCGCCTCCCAAGGGAGTTACTCGCTCGACGATCTGGTCGAGAAGTCGGGCCTCGAAGTCGGCCTGATCGCCCGCCTGCGCGATATCGGCCTGCTCGCCGAGCCCGAAGCTTTCGGCCACGAGGTCTACGACGACAGCGACCTCGGACTCCTGCGCGCCATCGTCGAGCTACGCGACATCGGCATGACCGAAGACATCCTCGTCGAGCTCGGCGCCATCTACGTGCGCCACTTCCGCGCGTTGCAGAAGGACGTGCACTCGATGCTGTCGGGCGAAGGCCGCGACTGGGACCAAGACGAGATGGTCGCGGTGCAACGGCGCTTGACCGCGAACTCGCAGCGCATGATCCCCGCCGTCGACCGCGTCCTGAACTACGTGCACCAGCGCACGATCCAACGGCTCACGCTCGAAGCCGTGCGCACCGCGGCGCGGACCAACACCGGGGTCGGCGGCGTACGTCTCGACGACGAGGCGTCTCTCTAAGGTCTGTTCGCTCGAGTTCTGTTCGCTCGGTCAGTCGTGCAGGTCCCAGATCCGGGCCGCATTGCCACCCGTGATCAGCGCACGATCGGTCTCGTTGATCCCGCCCATCATGTCCTCGATGGTCTTGCGGGAGTACGGCCAGTCGTTGCCGTGGTGCGGATAGTCGCTCGACCACATCATGTTGTCGACGCCGACCCGGTTGCGGAGCTCGACCCCGCTCCGGTCGGTGATGAAGCTGGCCGCGTTGTTGCGGTACCAGTACGTCGACGGCGGCTCGCTGAGGGGAAGGTCGCCCCACACGCGGTTGCGCCACCAGCGGTCGTCGATGCACTCGAGGAAGTGCGGGATCCAACCGACCCCGGTCTCGATCCAGCAGACCTGCAGCTCGGGGAAGCGTTCGAACACACCGGTGAAGATCATGTCGGTCATGGCGCCCGTCGCCATCGCGAAGACGTGGCTCATGCCGCCGATCGCTTTGGCGCGCGTGGCCTCGCTCGCCATGTTGTAGAGCTGGTTGCCCTTGGCGGCGGCGGCCTTGCGGCCCGCGCTGCGCGACGCGCGGCTGATGATGTTGATGTGGATCGACACCGGCATGCCCTCGTCGACCGCGGCGGCCCAGAACGGGTCGTCGTCCCTCGACAGGCTGCCCTTGCCCGCCGGCCAGTTCGAGATCAGCACGCCCTTGGCGCCGCGCGCCTTGGCCTTGCGGACGGAGTCGATCGCGTTGTCGATGCCGAGCGACGGAATCTGCGCCATCCCGATGAGCCGCGTGGGGTCGGGCGCGCAGAACTCCTCGAACAAGAAGTTGTTGTACGCCTCGACGCCGGCGAGGACGAAGTCGTCGTCGTCGTCACCGAGGAAGTGGCTCATCGTGCGTTGCGGCGGGAAGAGGATCTCCGCGTCGACGCCGTCGATGTCCATGTCGGCGAGGCGCGCCTCGCCGTTGTAGCAACCGGTGCGCGCCTCTTCGTAGGTGACGCCGTACCAGCGGAACTTGTCGAACGGCATGCCCGGGGTCGAGACCAATCCGATCGGATCGGGATCGCCGCCGACGGCGGTGAGCCATGCGTCGCCGCCCTCGTGATCCTTCACGAGCTTCGGCGCCTTGTCCTGGAATTTGGACGACAACCAGTTCGTCCAGATGTCCGGGGGCTCGAGGATGTGGCAGTCGGCGTCGACGACCTCATACTTCGTCATTGCGGTACCGTCCTTTGCTGACGTTCGTGTCAGTTTATTCGGAGGGGGTACGGGTGGCGCAACGGCTGCTGGCAGGGCTGCGGGTCGTCGATCTCGGCGGCGAACCGTCGGCTCGGGCCGCGCGCGTGCTCGGCGACCTCGGAGCCGCGGTCACGCGCATCGTCCCGCTCACCGGAGATGTCCTGCACGCCAACCGCGCCCGGGCGTGGAACGCGGGGAAGCACCTCGTCACGGCGGATTCCGGCGCGGTCGAGGTCGACGCCCTCCTCGCGGCGGCCGACGTGGTGTTCGACTCGCCGGGAACCGCGGGCACCCACGAGCTCGACCCGGCCCGCGCGCCCGGGGCCACGTGGGTGAGCATCACGCCCTTCGGTCTCGACGGACCGCGTGCGTCGTGGCGCGCCTCCGACCTCGGGATCATGGCTTCGAGCGGCAACATGTTCTCGACGGGCGATCCCGATCGCGCGCCCGTGCGGTGCACCGAGCCCGCGTCGTACGCGCACACGGCCGGCGAAGCTGCGTTCGCGGCGTTGAGCGCGCTGTGGAGCGGCACGCCGCAGCGGGTCGACGTCTCGATGCAAGAAGTCGTGCTGGTCGCGAACATGGTGGCGCCCGCGAACTTCCCCAAGACCGGGAATCGCGGTCGGCGGTTGGGCGCGAGCATCGGCCGCACGCGCGAGATCTGGCCCGCACTCGACGGTTTCGTGTCGTTCGGGTTGCGCGGGGGCAAGGCGCGCGTCGCGAGCCTCGAGACCATCACGAAGCTGGTCCTCGACGACGGCATCCCGGCCGACGCGCTGACGAGCCAGGACTGGAACACCTACAACCAGAACACCGCGAGCAACGAAGAGCTCGCCGCGATCGCGACCGCGGTCGCCGAATACTTCTCGCGCCACACGATGCAGGAGCTGTACGACATCGCGTGCGAGACAAACCTGATGCTCGCGCCCGCGAACTCGCCGCGCGAGATCTACGCGTCGGCGCAACTCGCGTCGCGCGACTTCTTCGGCCCGCTCGACGACGTCGAGCGATTCCCCCGTTCGTTCGTCGTGGTGCGTTCCGCCGACGGCGAGGCCGCACCGGTCCGCCCTGAACCCGCTGCCGCGGCGGCTCCGCAGTCCGCGTATCCGCGCGCGAAGCCGTTGGCCGGCGGGACCAAGGCGTGGGAAGGCGTCCGGATCTTGGAATTCGGCGCGGGTGCGGCGGGCCCCATCGCGACGCGCTACTTCTCGGAGAACGGCGCGATCGTGTTGCGTATCGAGTCGCGCACCCGCCCCGACTTCTTGCGCGCGATGGCGCTCGCGCTGCCCGACAACCCGCACGGGCTCGAAGGCGCACCGATGTACGACGGGCTCAACGTCGGCAAGCGCAACCTCACGCTCAACCTGAAACAGCCGGCGGGCGTCGACATCGTGCGCCGGCTCGTCGTCGAGTGGGCCGACGCGGTGGCGGAGAACTTCGCGCCCCGCGCGATGAAGAGCTTCCACCTCGACTACGACAGTCTCGCCGCCCTCAAGCCCGACCTCGTGATGATGAGTGCGTGCCTGAACGGGCAGACCGGTCCGCACAAGGACTACCCGGGCTTCGGTGGGCAAGGTTCCGCGCTGGCCGGATACAACGCGCTCACCGGTTGGGCGGATCGCGAGCCGGTCGGCCCGTACGGCACCATCACGGATTCCCTCGCGCCCCGGTATGTAGCGGCCGCGCTGGCCGCCGGCCTGCACTACCGGCGGCGCACCGGTCACGGCGT
>DASYJT010000205.1:0-2471 GCA_035996165.1 Acidimicrobiia bacterium | reverse complement strand
TTCCGCTCGACGCCACGGTGACGCTTCCGATGGCGGCGGGGGAGTCGATCAACGTCGCCATGGCCGGGACCGCATTGGTCTTCGAGGCCGCCCGCCAACGCCGGGCGCCCGGTTGATGACGGCTGCCACCGACCTCGTCGTACGCGCCGAGGCCGTCGCCCGCGAGGGATCGGATGCGTTCGCGCGCGCCGGCTCGCTCGACGATCTCGCCGAGGCCGAACGCCGGTTCCTCGGGAAGTCTTCGGCGCTGAACGAGATCCGCGAGGCGATCAAGGGTGTCGACGGCTCGGAGCGGGCCGTCGTCGGCAAGGCGGTCTCGGGTGCGCGCGCCGAGCTGGAGGCCGCGCACGCGCAGCGCCTCGAAGTGCTCGGCGCGCAGGCGGCGGCTCTCTCCGCGACGCGCGACCGACTCGACCTCACGCTCGGCGGGCACGAATACGTGCGCGGGCACATGCATCCGGTCACCCGCATCTGGCGCGAGCTCGAGGACGTCTTCGTGGGTCTCGGTTACAAGGTCGCCGAAGGTCCGGAGGTCGAGACCGACTGGTACAACTTCGAGTCGCTCAACTTCCCGCCCGGACATCCCGCCCGCGCGATGCAGGACACGCTCTACGTCAAGCTCGGTGAGCGCGAGAGCGTGATGTTGCGTACCCACACGTCGCCCGTCCAGGTGCGCACGATGGAAGCGCAACGGCCGCCGATCTATGTGGTGGCGCCGGGTCGCGCGTTTCGCCGCGACACGCTCGATGCCCGCCACTCGCCGGTGTTCCATCAGATCGAAGGGTTGGCCGTCGACGAGGGCATCACGCTCGGCGACCTGCTCGGCACGATCGAAGCGTTCGTCCACGCGCTGTTCGGCACCGATATCAAGGCGCGCTTCCTTCCGTCGTTCTTCCCGTTCACCGAGCCTTCGCTCGAATTCGCGATGTCATGCGTGTTCTGCCGCGGCGCGGGCTGCACGGTGTGCTCCCGGACCGGCTGGATCGAGCTCGGCGGCGCGGGCATGGTCGACCCGAACGTGTTCACCGCGGTCGGCATCGATCCCGAGGTCTATTCGGGTTTCGCGTTCGGCTTCGGCATCGACCGCCTCGTCCAACTCCTGTACGGCGTCGACCACATCAAGAACCTGTGGGACGGCGACGTACGCTTCGCTCGTCAGTTCTGAGGTCCGGTCTTGCGCGCTCCGCTGTCATGGATTCGTGAGTTCACGCCGCTCGACGGCATCGCGGTCACCGAAATCGCCGACGCGCTGAACCAGCTCGGGCTCGAGGTCGAGGCGATCGACGAGCCGGGCCGCGACGTGAACGGCGTCGTCGTCGCCCGGATCCTCGACGTCGTGGCGCATCCCGAGGCGGATCGCGTCCGCTTGGCCGACATCGACTACGGCGACGGCCAGCTGCGAGTCGTCTGTGGCGCACCCAACATCGAGCCCGGGATGCTGGTGCCGTTCGCGCGCATCGGTGCGGTCTTGCCGGGCGATTTCAAGATCGAGCGGCGCAAGATCCGCGGCGTCGTCTCCGAGGGCATGCTCTGCTCGGCGCGCGAGCTCGGGCTCGGCGACGATCACGACGGCATCCTCGCGTTGCCGGCCGACGCACCGCTCGGCGCCGACGTGCGCGAGGTGCTCGGCCTCGACGACGTGGTCTTCGACCTCTCCATCACGCCGAACCGTCCCGACGCGATGGGAATCGTCGGTGTGGCGCGCGAGCTTGCCGCGCACTTCGGTCGTGCGTTCACGGTCGAAGAGCACGAACCGGTTCCGATCTTCGACGAGATCGCGGGCGCGCACGTGGTCGTAGAAGCCCTCGACCGATGTCCGCGGTTCGTCGCACTCGCCGCCCGCGTGGTGATGGGTGAGTCGCCCGACTGGATGAAGCGCAAGCTGACCCTGGCGGGCATGCGCCCGATCAGCAACGTCGTCGACGTCACCAACTACGTCATGCTCGAACGCTGCCGGCCGCTGCACGCGTACGACCTCGGTCGGCTCGCCGGCCGCGGGATCGTCGTACGGCTCGCGCGCGCGGGGGAGAAGATGACGACGCTCGACGGTGTCGAGCGCACCTTGTCGGATGCCGACCTTCTGATCTGCGACGGGGAGCGGGCCGCCCAGGGCATCGCCGGGATCATGGGTGGCGCCGCCGCCGAGGTCTCCGAGAGCACTACCGAGATCCTGCTCGAGTCGGCGTACTTCGAACCGAGCGGCATCGCGCTCACCGCGAAGCGTCTCGGACTGCGGTCGGAGGCGAGCGCGCGCTTCGAGCGGGGCGTCGACCCGAACAACGCGGGATCGGGCGCGCAGCGGGCCATGGAGCTCTTCGCCCAGGTCGCCGCCGCGGTGCCCGCCGCGGGCGCCATCGACGTCTACCCCCACCCCATCGAGCGGGCGCGAATCACGGTGCGCGCCGAGCGCGTCAACCAATTGCTCGGTACTTCGCTCTCGCCCGCGGAGATCGCCGACTTCCTCACGCGGC
>DASYJT010000204.1:0-2578 GCA_035996165.1 Acidimicrobiia bacterium | reverse complement strand
GGAGGGCCTCGACGCCCGTATAGCCTGATGCCCCGACGACGGCAGCTCGATACGCCATGGCGCATATCATACACGCGGGTGCATATGGAGACGAAGACCTTCGCTGATATGGCGGCCGGCACCGACCTCGGACCCCTCCGGCTCACGGTGTCCGCCGCGGCAAACGAGCGCTACTGGCGGGCCGCCGGCGTCGACCATCCCGCGCTGCGCGCGGGCGCGCTGTACCCGCCGATCGCGGCGAACCTCACCGTCTTGTGCTTCACACAGGTGTGCCCGGAGGCGATGATCCAGACCCGCCAGGTGTTGCGCTGTCACCGGCGGGTCGACGCGGGCATCGAGCTCGTGACGACGGGTCGGGTCACGCGGCGCTACGAGAAGCGCGGCCGCACGTACGTCGAGGTCGAGACGACCGTCGTGACCGCCGCCGCGCCCGACGAACCCGTTTGGACATCGGAAGTCTCGTTCACGCCGGCGGCAACCCTCGGGATCACACAGTGACCGAACGTTCGACGCGCACACTCGAGATCACCGAGGAGCTCGTGCGCGCGTACTCGCGGCGAGGCAACTTTCACACCGACCCGACCGTCTCCGCCGGACTGCAACTCCCCGGGCTCGTCGCCCAGGGCGTGCAAGCGGCCGGTCCCGCGTACGGTCTCCTGCTCGATGCATGGGGCGAGGAATTCCTTGCGCACGGCGAGATCGAGATGCGCTTCGTCGGCATCGTGCTCGCGGGCGACACCGTCGGGGCGACGGTCGAGGTCGAGGTCGACGACGGCACGGCGACCTTCGAAGTCGTCAACACCACCGGCTCGAGAACCGCGGTCGTCGGAACGGCCCGCCGAACGCGGCTCTGAGACCCCCGCGTTGGTGGCCCGCGTTAGTACGCCGCGCCAGCGCGCCGCGTTGGTAGGAAATTCGTTACCACGGAACGATTTTCCCACCAACTGTTGGGGGGATTTTCGTTACCTGGGCACGATTTTCCCACCAACTGTTGGGGGGATTTTCGTTACCAGGGAACGATTTTCCCACCAACTGTTGGGGGGATTTTGGGGGGCGGGGGGCGGGGGGCGGCGGTGGACGCGATCCGCTGCTCGGCTGCTCGGCTGGTTGGCTGGTTAGCTGCGCAGCTCGGCACCGTGGGCCGATGCCACGGCGTCGATGCACTTCTGACGGAGCGCGCTCACTTCGTCGTCGGTGAGCGTGCGGTCGAGCGCACGGAACCGCAGCGCGAACGCGAGACTCACCTTGCCCGGGCCGAGCGCATCGGATCGGAAGACATCGAACAGCACGACGTGTTCCAGCAGCTCGCCGCCGACGCGGGCCAGCGTGGCCTGGACCGCGGACGCCGGGAGATCATCGGGCACCACGAAGGCGAGGTCGATCGACGACGCGGGGAATCGCGAAACCGGCTGCGCGAGCCGATCGGTGCGCGTGCCGGCCAGGAGGGCGTCGACGTCGATCTCGCACGCGACCACCGGCGCGACGAGGGACATTGCGTCGACCACCTCGGCCGACACCTCGCCCAGATGCCCGACCACGTTGCCGTCGACGAGCACGCGCGCGGCCCGCATCGGATGGAATCCGTCGACGGTCGCGGCCTCGATGCGCAGGTCGGCGATGCGTAACTCTTGTGCGAGTGCCATGAGCGCGGCGGTGGCGTCGTAGACGTCGACCGCGCGGTCCGGCTCGTGGGGCGCGCGCCGCACTTGATGCGACCGCGCGTACGCGAGCGCCCGGCGTTCCACCGGGAGCGGTTCGCCGTGACGCGGCGGAGCGAACACCGTGCCGCTCTCGAACAGCGCGACGGCGGGCTCCCCGTGCGCGGCGTTGTACGCGACCGAGCGCAGGACCCCGGCGAGCAAGGCGGGCCGCAGGATCGACTCCTCGGCCCGCAACGGGTTCTCGACCTCGATCACCGCCTCCGGCTGCACGCCGGCGCGCTCGAGATCGGCGGGCGCGACCAACGGAAGCGTGAAGACCTCGTCGTACCCGGCGCCGACGAGCACGTCGGTGACCGTTCGGCGGTCGCGCTGGCGCGCGCTCAGACCGCCGATCTTGGCGGGGTTCGAAGGAACCGTACGCGGGATGTTGTCGAGACCGACGCGGCGTGCGACTTCTTCCACCAGGTCGATCTCGCGCACGAGATCGGGCCGGAACGTGGGAACCGAAGCATCCGACCCCTGCATCTCGATGCCGAGCGGCGTGAGGAAGTCGGCGATCTCCGCGGGCGAGAGCGAAGTACCGAGCAATTGGTTGACGCGCTCGGCGCGCACCGTGATTCGCGCCCGCTCGATGGGGTGGGGGTAGACGTCGATGGCGCCCGCGGCAGGCACCGCGGCGGCGACCTGGGCGAAGAGCTCCATGGCCCGCTGCGCGCCCGATCCCGCGTTGTTCGGGTCGACACCCCGCTCGAAGCGCGCGCTCGCCTCCGACCGCAGTCCGAGACGCTTGGCGGTGAGCGCGATGCCGCTCGGTTCGAAGTACGCCGACTCGAGCAGGATCTCGGTAGTGCTCTCGGAGACCTCGGCGGCGGCGCCACCCATGACGCCGGCGATGCCCTGGGCGGCCCGCTCCCCGT
>DASYJT010000203.1:0-11880 GCA_035996165.1 Acidimicrobiia bacterium | reverse complement strand
TCACGCTGCGCCGCCATCGCGGGCCGTCGCTCGACGGCTGCCGCATCGCGATCGTCGGCGACATCCGCCACTCGCGGGTCGCGCGCAGCGACGTGATGGCGTTTCACGCGCTCGGTTGCGAGCTCACACTCGTCGGGCCTCCCACGCTCATGCCCGAACGGCTCGACGGGTGGCCCGTCGCGGTCACGAGTGATCTCGACGAGGTGTTGCCCGACGTCGACGTCGTGTATCTCCTGCGCATCCAGCGCGAACGGATCGGCCAAGCGCTGTTCCCGTCGCTGCGGGAGTACTCCGCGCGCTGGGGACTCAGCGTCGAGCGCGCGGCGCGCTGCAAGCCCGACACCCTCGTGATGCACCCCGGGCCCATGAACCGCGGCATCGAGATCGCGGGCGAGGTCGCGGATTCCGCGCGGTCGCTCGTCACCGAGCAGGTTGCGAACGGGGTGGCCGTGCGCATGGCGGTGCTGTGGTCGCTGCTGGGCTCCGGAGGGCCAATTGTCTAACGGTGAAGTGTTGATCCAGGGTGGGCGCGTCGTCGACGCGACCGGGGAGCGGACGGCCGACGTCCGCATCGTCGACGGGGTCATCGCCGAGGTCGGACCCGCGCTCTCACCTGCGGCGGGAGCCACCCGGCTGGACGCCGAGGGGTGTGTCGTCGCGCCCGGCCTGGTCGACATCCAGGTGCACTTCCGCGAGCCCGGCCGAGAAGACAGCGAGACGATCGAGACCGGATCGCGCGCGGCTGCGCTGGGCGGTTGCACCGCCGTTGTGTGCATGCCGAACACCGACCCGCCGATCGACGACGCGGCGGTCGTGCAGTCGGTGCTCGACCGCGCCCGCTCGGTCGGCCTGTGCGACGTGCGTCCCGCCGGTTGCATCACCAAGGGCCGCGCCGGCCACGAGCTCGCCCCGCTCGGCGAGCTGTACGACCTCGGAGTGCGTGTGTTCACCGACGACGGCGACTGCGTGGCCGACGCGTCGGTCATGCGCCACGCGTTCGAGTACGCCGCGGCGCTCCCGGGCGCGGTGCTGGCCCAGCACGCCGAAGATCCCGCGCTCGTCCGCGGCGGGCACATGCACGAGGGCGCGTGGTCGGCGCGGCTCGGCATTCCCGGGCGTCCCGCGATCGCGGAATCCACGATCGTCGCGCGCGATCTGCAACTCGCGAAGCGCACCGGCGGCCGGTATCACGTGCTGCATCTCTCGTGCGCGGAGTCGGCCGCGCTCGTGCGCGCGGCGAAGGCCGACGGCGTGCGCGTGACCGCCGAGTGCACGCCCCAGCATCTCGTGCTGACCGACGAGTCGTGCTCGCACTTCGACCCGGCATTCAAGATGAACCCGCCGTTGCGCGAGCAGTCCGACGTCGACGCTCTGCGCGCCGCGCTCGTCGACGGCACGATCGACGCGATCGCCACCGACCACGCACCGCACTCGCCCGAGAGCAAGGACGTCCCGTTCGAGGAAGCTCCGCCCGGGATGCTCGGCGTCGAGACCGCCCTCGCGGTCGTCCTCACCGCGCTCGTCGAACCGGGCATCCTCACGCTGGGCCAGGCGCTCGCCGCGTTGTCGTGGCAGCCGGCCCGGGTCGTCGGCCTCGACGCCGACGGTCACGGTGGTCCCGTTGCGCCCGGTCGCCCCGCGAACCTCTGCGTGATCGACCCCGCGCACACCTGGTCGGTCGACGGCAGCCGACTCGCCAGCAAGTCCCGCAACTCGCCCTGGGAAGGATGGAAGTTGACCGGCAAGGTTCGCCACACCCTGTATCGAGGTCTCCCGACCGTCCAAGACGGAGCCCCCACCAAATGACAACCCCCCCCAAATCCCCCCAACAGTTGGCAGGAAAATCGGTGCGTGACAACGAAATTCCTGCCAACGCGGGCTCGTGCGAAGGGACGTCGGCATGACCGGGGCGTTGTTGGTACTCGCCGACGGGGAGACGTTCGAAGGCGTCGCGGTCGGCCATCAGCCGAGTGACGGCGTCGCGACCGGCGAGGTCGTCTTCAACACCTCGCTCGCCGGGTACCAGGAGATCCTCACCGATCCGTCGTACGCCGGCCAGATCATCACCTTCACGTATCCGCACATTGGCAACTACGGAGTGAACGAGCGCGACGACGAGGCCCGGGCCCCGCGCTGTCGCGGCGTGATCGTGCGCGACCTCGCGCGCCGGCCGTCGAACTGGCGCGCGACCGACGGCATCGACGGTTTCTTGGCCCGCCACGAGATCTCCGGCATCGCGGGCATCGACACGCGCCGCCTCACGCGTCACATCCGGCGCGCGGGGGCCATCCCGGGCGCGTTCGGCACCGCTGATCGCGACACGCTGCTCGCGGCCGCGCAATCCGACGGAGGAACCGACGGCTGCGATCTCGCGTCGGTGGTCACAACGCCCGAGCCGTACAAGGTCGGTCCTGACGACGCGACCCTCTACGTGGTCGCCTACGACTTCGGCATCAAACGCTCGATCCTCGACCAACTCGTCGGCGCGGGTTGTCAGGTCGAGGTCGTGCCGGCCGGCACGAGCGGCGCGGCCGTCCTGGAGCGCGCACCCGACGGCGTGTTCCTGTCGAACGGTCCCGGTGATCCCGCCGCGGTCACCGCTGCGCGCGAGAGCGTGCAGGCGTTGCTCGGCAACGTGCCCGTGTTCGGCATCTGCCTCGGGCACCAGATCATGAGCCTCGCCCTCGGCGCGGAGACCTTCAAGCTCCGCTTCGGCCATCACGGCGGCAACCATCCCGTGCGGCACCTGACGACGGGCCGGGTCGAGATCACGAGTCAGAATCACAACTACGCCGTCGACGCGTCGTCGCTGCCCGACGGCAGCGCAGTTACGCACCTGAACCTGAACGACGGCGACGTCGAAGGCGTGCGCAGTGACGATCTCCGTGCGTTCAGCGTGCAGTACCACCCCGAGGCGGGCCCCGGGCCGCACGACGCGCGCTACCTGTTCGAGGAGTTCACGCAACTCATGAGGGCGAGCTGACGCATGCCGCGTAGGGACGACATCGAGACGATCCTGCTCATCGGCAGTGGTCCGATCGTCATCGGACAAGCGTGCGAGTTCGACTACTCGGGCACGCAGGCGTGCCGGGTGTTGCGCGAAGAGGGCTACCGCGTCGTGCTCGTGAACTCCAACCCGGCGACGATCATGACCGACCCCGAGTTCGCCGACGCCACGTACATCGAACCGCTCGACGTGCCGACCCTCGAACGGATCATCGCGAAGGAGCGCCCCGACGCGCTGCTACCGACGCTCGGCGGCCAGACCGGACTCAATCTCGCGATCGCGCTCCACGAAGCGGGCGTGCTGGAGAAATACAACGTCGAGATGATCGGCGCGAATGTCGAGGCGATCCGTACCGCGGAAGACCGTCAGCGGTTCAAGGTCGCGATGACGGAGATCGGTCTCCACTCGCCGCCGTCGGGCATCGCGTACGCGCTCGACGAAGCGCTGCGCGTCGCCGACGAGGTTGGTTATCCCGTGATCATCCGCCCCGCGTACATCCTCGGAGGCGGCGGTACCGGTATCGCGTACGACAGCACCGAGATGCGCCGGCTCGCCGAGCGAGGGCTCGCCGCGAGCCCCATCTCGGAAATCCTGATCGAGCGCAGCATCACGGGTTGGAAGGAATACGAGCTCGAGGTCATGCGCGATCACGCCGACAACGTCGTGGTCATCTGTTCGATCGAGAACCTCGACCCAATGGGTGTGCACACCGGTGAGTCGATCACGGTCGCGCCCGCGCAGACGCTCACCGATGTCGAGTACCAACTCATGCGCGACGCCGCGTTCGCGTGCATCCGGCGCATCGGGGTGGAGACCGGCGGCTCGAACGTGCAGTTCGCCGTGAATCCGCAGACGGGCGAGATGGTCATCATCGAGATGAACCCGCGCGTGTCGCGGAGCTCCGCGCTCGCGAGCAAGGCGACGGGCTTCCCGATCGCGAAGATCGCGGCGAAGCTCGCGGTCGGGTATCGCCTCGACGAGGTGCAGAACGACATCACGCGCGAGACGCCGGCGAGCTTCGAACCGTCGATCGATTACGTCGTCACCAAGTTCCCGCGCTGGGCGTTCGAGAAGCTGCCCGGATCGAATCCGGTGCTCGGAACGCAGATGCAGTCGGTCGGCGAGGTCATGGCGATCGGCCGCACGTTCTGCGAGTCGCTGCAGAAGGCGGTGCGCTCGCTCGAGACCGGCCGCCTCGGGCTCAACTGCGACCCGGCCGAGCGCGAGCTCGACGCACTTTCCGACGAGGAGCTCGTGCTCTCCGCCGCGATCCCCACCCCCGACCGCATCTTCCAGGTGGAAGCGGCGCTGCGCCGGTTCGTCTCGATCGAACGCCTGCACGAGGTCACCGGGATCGACCCGTGGTTCCTCGACCAGATCCTGCAGATCGTCGAGGAGCGCGACCGGCTCACGCAGCTCGCGGCCGCGGGCCTCCACACCGTGACGCGGGCCGACTGGCGCCGCGCCAAGCAACTCGGCTTCTCCGACGGGCAGCTCGCGTACCTTTGGAACGCGTCCGAGGCCGACGTGCGAGCGGCCCGGATCGCGGCGGGCGTGCGCGTCACCTTCAAGACCGTCGACACGTGCGCGGCCGAGTTCGCCGCTTTCACCCCGTATCACTACAGCACCTACGAGGACGAGGACGAGATCGAGCCGCTCGACAAACCGGCGGTCGTCATCCTCGGCAGTGGGCCCAATCGCATCGGTCAGGGCGTGGAATTCGACTACTGCTGCGTCCACGCCGCGTTCGCGCTGCACGACGCGGGATACGAGACCGTGATGGTCAACTGCAACCCGGAGACCGTGTCGACCGACTACGACACGAGCGATCGCCTCTTCTTCGAACCGCTGACGAACGAGGACGTGCTGAACGTCTGCCAACGGTTGCAGGAAGCCGGCGACGTGCGTGGCGTCATCGTCAGCCTCGGCGGCCAGACCCCCTTGAAGCTCGCGCACGGTCTCGAGCAGAGCGGGATCCCGGTGCTCGGTACTTCGCCCGCGTCGATCGACGCCGCCGAGGACCGCGAGCAGTTCAACGCGCTGTGCGCCCGGCTCGAGATCCCGCAGCCCGACGGCGCGATGGCCACGACCGCCGACGAAGCCGTCGCGGTCGCGAACCGCATCGGCTACCCGGTGCTCGTACGGCCTTCGTACGTTCTCGGCGGCCGCGCGATGCAGATCGTGTACGACGATTCGGATGTGCGCCGCGCGATGGCGGAGCTCGCGCACACCGGCTCCCTCGGCCGCGAGGGCGGGTTGTCGGCGGAACGGCCCGCGCTGATCGATCGCTTCTTGGAGGACGCGACCGAGGTCGACGTCGACGCACTGCGCGACCACACCGGCGCGTTCCTGCTCGGCGGCGTCATGGAGCACACCGAAGAAGCGGGCGTTCACTCCGGCGACTCGTCGTGCGCGATCCCGCCGCCCACGCTCTCGGCCGAGGTCGTGCGCACCATCGAGCAGCACACGCAGGCACTCGCGGAGGCGCTCGGCGTCGTCGGTCTCCTCAACGTGCAGTTCGCGGTCAAGGACCGGCGCGTGTACGTCATCGAGGCGAATCCGCGTGCGAGCCGCACGGTGCCGTTCGTCAGCAAGGCAACAGGTGTTCCGCTCGCCAAGGTCGCGGCGCGGGTCATGCTCGGCGCCACCTTCGCCGAGCTCGCGATCGAAGGAGTCCTGCGGCCGCCGGCCGCGGGTCGCCACGTCGCGGTGAAGGAGGCGGTCCTCCCGTTCAACCGCTTCCCCGATGTCGACACGATCCTCGGACCGGAGATGCGCTCGACCGGTGAGGTCATGGGCATCGACCGCACGTTCGGGATGGCGTTCGCCAAGAGCCAGGCGGGCGCCGGCAACAAGCTGCCCCACAAGGGCACGGTCTTCCTCTCGCTCGCCGACCGCGACAAGGACGCCGGGATCTTCGCTGCGCGCCGGTTCTTCGATCTGGGCTTCTCGATCGCCGCGACCGTGGGTACCGCCCGCCTGCTCGAGTCGAAGCGGGTGCGGGTCGACACCGTCGTGGCCAAGGTGGGCGAGGACGTCGGGGTCGACGCGGTCGAGCTGATCTCGTCGGGCAAGGTGGATCTCGTGATCAACACCCCGCGCGGCCGCGGGCCGCGCGCCGACGGCATGCACATCCGGCGGGCGGCGATCGTCCACGGCGTGGCGTGCATCACCACGGTCGCGGCGGCGGTCGCGGCAGCCGCGGGCATCACTGAGGAGGCCGAGCGCGAGCCCGACGTCCGGTCGCTGCAGGAATACCACGCCGACGGCCAACTCCGGTTCGACGTGTGAGAAGGCGACCGCGCTCGTCCGGAGCCGACCTCGCGGTCGACGTCGGGCCGTTGCGGCTTCCGAATCCCGTCGTCGCGGCGTCGGGCACGTTCGGGCACGGCGCGGAAGTCGCGGCGCTGTGCGACCCGCGCGATGTCGGCGCGGTGACGACGAAGTCGGTTGCGATCTTCGCGTCGGCGGGAAACCCGCCGCTGCGCGTCGCGGAAGCGCCCGGCGGCGGGATGATCAACTCGGTCGGCCTCCCCGGACCAGGTGTCGACGCGTGGATCGCGCACGATCTGCCCGCGCTCGAAGCGCGCGGCGCGCGCGTCATCGCCTCGATCTGGGGCCGCACGGTCGCCGACTTCGAAGCTGCCGCGCGCGCGTTGAAGGAGGTCTCGCACCGGGTCGTCGCGATCGAGGTGAACCTCTCGTGCCCGAATGTCGAGGCGCGCGCCCACGTGTTCGCGCACGCGCCGGAGACCACCCGCGAAGCCACGCATGCGGTCGTCGACGCGCTCGGCGGAGCAGCGCCGGTGTTCGCGAAGCTCTCGCCCAACGTGACCGACCTCGTGGAGATCGCGGGCGCCGCCATCGACGCGGGCGCTACCGGGCTCACGTTGGTCAACACAGTGATGGGTCTCGTGGTCGACGCGTCGTCTCGGGCGCCGCGACTCGGCGCGGGTGGCGGGGGAGTGTCGGGTCCGCCGATCAAGCCGATCGCGTTACGCGCGGTCTGGGAAGTGTCGCGCGCACACCCGGGCGTCCCGATCATCGGCACCGGCGGCGTGAGCACCGGCGAGGACGCGGTGGAGATGTTGCTGGCCGGCGCGTCGGCGGTCGGTGTGGGCACGGCGACGTTCCTCGACCCGCGCGCGACGTTGCGAATCGTCGACGAGATCGGCGCGTGGTGCGCGCAGAACGGTGTCGCGCGGGTCCGCGACCTGATCGGAGGGATGGCCGGATGACAGGCGGAAAACCAAGTACTGAAAGCGTCCGCGGCCGCCTCGCGGTGGCGCTCGACGTCCCCGACCTCGACCAGGCCGAACAGCTGGCCAAGGAGGTCGCACCCTGGTTCGGCATCGCCAAGATCGGCCTCGAGCTCTACTCGGCAGCCGGCCCGGAGGCGATCGCTCGCATGCGCGCGCTCGACCTCGACGTGTTCGCCGACATCAAGCTGCACGACATCCCCACCACGGTCGGGCGCGCGGCGCGCGTCCTCGGCCGCCAAGGTGTGCGCTACCTCAACTTCCACGCCGCCGGCGGTGTCGACATGTTGCGCGCGGGCGTCGAAGGACTCGCCGAAGGTGCGCGCGATGTCGGCGCGGCGCCCGCGACGCCGATCGCGGTCACGGTCCTCACGAGCGACCCCGACGCGAGCGCGTTCGAGGAGCGACTCGCTCGCGCGATCGAATCCGGCTGCGGCGGGGTCGTGTGTTCGATCGAGGAGATCGCGCGCGTGCACGCGGCGCGCTCCGACTTCGTCACCATCGTTCCCGGTGTGCGTTTCGACGACGGCGCCCGTCACGATCAAGCGCGCGTCGGTACTCCGGAGGGCGTCGCGCGAGCGGGTGGAGACGTACTCGTCATCGGACGTGCCGTCACCCGGGCCGACGATCCCCGCGTCGCGGCGCAGCGAGCTTGCGCGGCGGTTGTGAACGCGCTCGCGGGGAGCTAGCGCGGAAGCGTGCCTAGCGCAAGCCGTGCACCAGTTGCGACTCGGCGCAGTCTCGCTATGCTGCACCGCTGCTGATTCGAGAGGCTTTTCCCGACTCGGATCGAACCATCGCATCACGCCGTCGCGCCGGAGGAATCACATGGCGAACCCGCCCACGCTCACACCGGAGCAGCGTCAACTCGCGCTCGAGAAGGCCGCGGTCGCGCGTCGCCAACGCGCAGAGGTGAAGGACAAGCTGAAGATCGGTTCGCTGACATTGCGCGAGCTGTTCGAAGCCGCGGAACGCGGCGACGAGTCGGGTGACATGCTCGCCAAGCTCAAGGTCGTCAGCGTGCTCGAGTCACTGCCCGGAGTCGGCAAGGTGCGGGCTCGCCACATCATGTCGGAGCTCGAGATCTCCGAGAGCCGGCGCCTGCGAGGGCTGGGCACGAACCAGCGCCGGGCGCTGCTCGAGAAGTTTGCCGGCTGACGATCACCTTCCCGGCGACCCGTCGGTTGCCGGTCGGAACGCCCGCCGCGGCGTGCTGCTCGTCTTGGCGGGCACTTCGGGGGCGGGAAAGGGCACCATTGGCGCCCGTCTCCGCGAGTCCGATCCGGCGCTTCGGTGGTCGGTCTCGTGGACTACCCGCCCGCCTCGGGCCGGCGAGACCGAGGGCGTCGACTACCACTTCGTGACCCGCGCCGAGTTCGAGCGCCTGCGCGACGCGGGCGGCTTCCTCGAGTGGTTCGAGGTCTACGGCGACCTCAAGGGCACCCCGATCCAGTACGTCGTCGACCAGCTCGCAGCTGGGAACGACGTCATGCTCGAGGTCGACGTCCAGGGCGCGCTGGCCGTGAAGCGGGCGCTGCCCGAGGCGCTGTTGGTGTTCGTGCAGGCTCCGAGCCGCCAAGAACAGAGACGCCGGCTGGAGGCCCGGGGGAGCGAGACCCCCGAATCCATCGCGCGGCGCCTCGATCGGGCCGAGGCCGAAGAGCGCATCGGGGCCGACGACTTCGACGCGGTGGTGGTCAATCACGACGTCGAACAGGCCGTACGCGACGTCGCTGCTATCCTGAGAACCCGCCGCGACCCTCCCTAGGGAGGCAGAAGGAGCCTGATGGCTGAACGCCGTCCCTCGCTGATGGAGCCCCGGATCGAGACCCTGATGGGCAAGGTCGATTCGAAGTTCACGCTGGTCACGCTGGCCGCCATGCGCGCTCGCGAGATCAACGACTACTACAACCAGCTTGGTGAGGGCCTCGGCCGGATCGTTCCGCCCCAGGTCACCTCGGTCTCCCGCAAGCCGCTCTCGATCGCGCTCGAGGAGATCTCGGTCAACAAGATCGTCTACGAACGTGTCGAGGAGCCCGTCGAGGGTGCCGCCGACGCCGCGGCCGACGAGACCGCCGACCCGACGCCCGACGCGTCGGCCTGACCGACCCGGCCCGACCCAGCTCGGCATTCCGATGCCCAAGGTCGTACTCGGGGTCAGCGGGGGGATCGCCGCGTACAAGGCGGTCGAGGTGTGTCGCCGACTCGTCGATGCGGGGATCCATGTTGCGCCCGTCCTCACCGACGACGCGCAGCGCTTCATCGGTGCACTGACCTTCTCCGCGCTCGCGTCCGAACCCGCGCGCACGTCGCTCTTCGGTGGACCCGAGCCGATCCCGCACACGCGGCTCGGTCAGAGCGCGGATCTCATCGTGGTGGCGCCGGCAACCGCCAAGCTCCTCGCCAAGTTCGCGGCCGGCATCTCCGACGACCTGCTCACGGCCACGCTCCTCGCCACCCGGGCGCCCGTGCTCGTGTGCCCCGCGATGCATACCGAGATGTGGGAGCACGCCTCGGTGCAGGAGAACCTCGCCACGTTGCGGCGCCGCGGCGTCCACGTGCTCGAGCCCGACGAGGGCCGCCTCGCCGGCGGCGACTCCGGCGCGGGGCGACTGCCCGACCCCGCCCGCATCGCGGCACATGTCCTCGAACTGCTCGCGGCAGGTCGCCCGTTGCTCGGCCGCACGGTGGTGGTCACCGCCGGCGGTACCCGGGAAGCAGTCGATCCCGTGCGATTCGTCGGCAACCGTTCGTCGGGGAAGATGGGTCACGCCCTGGCAAACGTCGCCCAGCGGCGGGGTGCGCACGTCGTGCTCGTCACCACCGCGAGCCAACCGATCGCCGACGGCGTCGAGGTCGTCCGGGTCGAGAGTGCCCAGGAGATGCACGACGCGGTCGTCGCCCGGTCGGCGCAGGCCGACGTGGTGATCATGGCCGCCGCGGTCGCCGACTTCCGGCCGAAGGCCATCTCGACGGAGAAGATCAAAAAGGCCGACGGCGTTCCCGACATCGTGCTGGAGCCCACCGTCGACATCCTCGCGGCGCTCGGCCGGGCGAAGCGCCCCGACCAAGTCGTCGTCGGTTTCGCGGCGGAGACCGAGCGGTTGCGCGAGAACGCGGCGGCCAAGCTCGCGGCCAAGCGCGTCGACCTCATGGTGGCGAACGACGTGAGCGCAGCCGACGCCGGCTTCGAAGTCGACACAAATCGGGCGCTGTTCCTCGGAGCCGACGGAAGCGCCGAAGAGACGCCGTTGCTCACGAAGGAGCAGCTGGCCGGGCTCGTACTCGACCGGGTCTCGGCACTCCTGGGTGAGTCGCCGAGCGGTTCGCACGTCTAGCATTACCCGATTCGTTGCGCCGAACAGGTGGCGGACGAACAGGTGGCGGAGGAGTGAGGTTCAGTGAGTAGGCATACGTTCACGTCCGAGTCCGTGACCGAGGGTCACCCCGACAAGATGTCGGACCAGATCAGCGACAGCGTCCTCGACGCAGTGCTGACCGAAGACCCCTACGGCCGCGTTGCGTGCGAGACGCTCGTCACGACCGGCCTCTGTGTCGTCGCGGGTGAGATCAGCACCAAAGCGCACATCGACTTCTCCCGCCTCGCGCGCGACACCATCTGCGAGATCGGCTACACCGACGCCGCGTTCGGCATCGACGGCAAGACCTGTGGCGTCATCGTGTCGATCGACGAGCAGTCGCCCGACATCGCGATGGGCGTCGACAAGGCCGTCGAGCAGCGCGCGGGCGGCAGCGACGCGTACGACGAGGTCGGCGCGGGCGACCAGGGAATGATGTTCGGCTACGCCTGCGACGACACCGACGACCTCATGCCCATCCCGATCTGGCTCGCGCACAAGCTCGCCCGCCGCCTCACCCAGGTGCGCAAGGAGCGGATCCTCGACTACCTGCGCCCCGACGGCAAGACGCAGGTGTCCGTCGAGTACGAAAACGGCGTTCCGATCCGGCTCGAGACCGTGCTGATCTCCACGCAGCACTCGCCGAACGTGAACATCGACCAGAAGATGAAGCCCGACCTGATCGAGCACGTCATCCGGCCGTCGTTGCCGCCGCAGTTCGCCGACGACGACTTCGAGGTGTTCGTCAACCCCACCGGTAACTTCGAGCTCGGCGGTCCGCACGCCGACTGCGGCCTCACCGGCCGCAAGATCATCGTCGACACGTACGGCGGCATGGCTCGCCACGGCGGCGGCGCCTTCTCCGGCAAGGACCCGACCAAGGTCGACCGCTCGGCCGCCTACGCCGTGCGCCAGATCGCGAAGTCGGTCGTGGCGGCCGGACTCGCCAAGCGGTGCGAGGCGCAGGTCGCGTACGCGATCGGTGTGGCGCACCCGATGTCGATCATGGTCGACACGTTCGGTACGTCCGAGGTCTCACCCGAGCGGCTCGAACAAGCGGTGCGCGAAGTGTTCGACATGCGCCCCGCGGCGATCATCGACCGCCTCGACCTGCGCCGGCCGATCTTCAAGCGGACCGCCGCTTACGGGCACTTCGGTCGCACCGAGGGCGACGGTTTCACCTGGGAGAACACCACGCCCTACGCCGACGAGCTGCGTCGGGCCGTCGGCTAGCCGGCGAGTACGACCCCAACCG
>DASYJT010000202.1:0-5381 GCA_035996165.1 Acidimicrobiia bacterium | reverse complement strand
CCGTTGAAGGACGGCGTCATCGCCGACTTCGACATCTGCGAGAAGATGCTCCGTTACTTCATCCAGCGCGTGCACCCCCGCAAGTGGGCGAAGCCTCGTATGGTCATCTGCGTCCCGTCGGGAATCACGGGTGTCGAGCAGCGCGCGGTGCAAGAGGCCGCGCAGCAAGCCGGCGCGCGCAAAGAGGCGTACATCATCGAAGAGCCGATGGCCGCCGCGATCGGCGCGGGTCTTCCCGTGCACGAGCCCGCGGGCAACATGATCGTCGACATCGGCGGCGGCACCACGGAAGTTGCCGTCATCTCGTTGGGCGGCATCGTCGCGAGCGAATCGATTCGTATCGCGGGCGACGAGCTCGACGAGTCGATCATCAACTTCGTGAAGAAGGAGTACTCGCTCGCACTGGGCGAACGTACGTCGGAAGAGATCAAGATCGCGCTCGGCAGCGCGTTCCCGCTCGAGACCGAGTTGTACGCGGAAGTGCGCGGCCGCGATCTCGTCACCGGTCTGCCGAAGACGATCGTCGTGTCGACGGAGGAGATCCGCGACGCCATCGAGGAACCCGTTGCTGCGATCGTCGACGCGGTGAAGGTGACCCTCGACAAGACGCCCCCGGAGCTCGCGGCCGACATCATGTCGAACGGCATCGTGGTGACCGGCGGCGGCGCTCTCCTGCACGGTTTGAAGGAGCGACTCACCGCCGAGACCGGGATGCCGATCGTCATCGCCGACAACCCGCTTCTGTCGGTCGTGCACGGATCCGGGCAGTGCCTCGAGAACTTCGACGTCCTGAAGCACGTCCTGATCTCGTCCGCCCAGCAATAGTCGCCCCGGTACGAAACGATGGCCGGGGTTCGACGCGCGAGCAGACGACGCTACGTCCTGGTCGTCATCATCCTCACGTGCCTGACCCTCATCACCCTCGACTCCCGCAACGGGCGCTCGGGGCCGTTGGGGACCCTGGGCCGGTTCGCCCACGTGGTCGTCTCGCCGTTCCAGGGCGCCGTCGACAGCGTCGCCCGCCCGGTGAGCGACTGGTGGGACGGGGTCACCAACGGGGGTGACCTGAAACGCAAGAACCGTCAGCTCGAGGAGCAGATCGCCGCACTCCGGGGGAAGCAGACCGCGGCCGATCAGGCGATCGGGGAGAACGCCGGACTCAAGGCACTGCTGCGGCTGCACAACGCGCTCCTCTCCAAAAACGTCCCCGCGCTCATCGTCGGTCGCGACCCGGGAAACTTCGATCCGACGCTCACGATCGACGAGGGATCGGAATCGGGTATCGCACTCGACATGCCGGTGCTCGCGCCGGAAGGCATCGTCGGCAAGGTGATCGAAGTCTGGAAGGGGGGCGCGAAAGTTCAGGTTCTCACCGACCCGAATTTCTCGGTCGGCGTGCAGACCCCGGGTCACGGCGCGTCGCCGGCGACGACGGGGATCGCGTCCGGACAAGTCAACTCGCATCAGCTCACGGTGCAGTTCGACGCGGGCACGGTCGTGCTACCGGGTGACCGCATCGTGACGTCGCCGCAGTCGACGTTGTTTCCCTCCGGTCTGCTCGTCGGCAAGATCGCGACCGCGACCAATCAACCGGGCAACACGGGCGTGAACGCGACCATCGATCCGTACGTGAGCCTCGGCGGGCTGCAACACGTGACCGTGCTGTTGTGGACTCCGGGCACGCCCGGTCCTGTGCTGCCGACGACGACGACTACCGCGACGACAACGACGACGACGACCGTGTTCGGCGCAACGACCACAACGGTGTTCGGCGCAACCACTACAACGGTGTTCGGCACGACCGGGTTCGGTACGACGACGAGCACGACGCGAGTCGGCCCGTGACGCGTGCGAGCCGGCTCGGCGCGCTCATCTTCGCCATCCTGATCATGCAGGTGGCGGTCCTCCCGCACGTGCGTCTGTTCGGCGTGGTTCCCGACCTCGGTCTGCTCGTCGCGCTCGCGGTGGGATACCACGAAGGCCCGGAAGCCGGCGCGGTCGTCGGTTTCGTCTCGGGCTTCGCCTTCGACCTGTTCCTCGAGACTCCGCTCGGGCTCGACGCGCTCACCTACGCGCTCGTCGGTTACTCGATCGGCGTGCTCGAGTCCGGCCTGTTCCGTTCGCCGCGCTGGTTGCCGTCGTTCCTCGGCGTCGTGGGCGGTCTCGTCGGTGGTTTGTTGTTCATAGGCATCGGCGTGCTCGTCGGGCTCGACGCGGTGAAGGGCACACAGGGAATCATCACCATCTCGTACGCGGCGCTCTACGACGCACTGCTCGCGCCGTTCGTGTTCTTCCTGGTCAGGCGCGTGCTCGGCAGCTCGGATCGAGTGCGAGACACCTGGTCGATGCGCTGAGCGCGATCGGCTCGGCGCCGACCGGGCCGCAGCAGACCGTTCCCACTAGCGTGCGACGCGTCTCGATGAACCTTCTGACCACATGAGCGACAACAGCCGCGTCCGCGTGAGCATCGTCGGCGTCGTCATCGTCGCCTTGTTCGGTTCGCTCTTCGCGCGCCTGTGGTTCCTACAGATGGGACCCGAGCAGCGCCTCGGAAGGGTCGTCGCCACGCTCGCGACGCGCGTGATCCAGTACGAGTCACCGCGCGGAGAGATCCTCGACCGCAACGGCAAGGTCCTGGCCCAAGACGTTGCCGCCTGGGCGGTGACCGTCGACCGCAACCTCTCCAAGTCGACGAGAGATCGGGTGCTGGGCCAGCTCGCGGAGGTGCTCGGCGTCAAGGAGAAGACGCTGCGCGCGAACTACGACAGCGTCCGCCAGTCGCCGCTCACCCCGGCAGTCGTCGACCTGAACGTCCCGCTCACCAAACAGCTCGCCATCCGCGAGCACGGCGAACAATTCCCCGGCGTGCACGTGGTCGAGCTCACCATCCGTTCGTATCCGTACGACGGGCTCGCATCGCAAGTGCTCGGGTATCTCGGCGAGGTCGACTCGTTCGGCGCCCAGCAGTTCAAGCAGCTGCAGGCGAAGGGCTACGCGCCCGGCGACCTGATCGGACGCGACGGCATCGAGGCCGCGTACGAATCGGCGCTGCGCGGGAAGCCGCGCCGCGAGACGGTGCAGGTCGACCCGACGGGCAAACAGGTCGGGCCGCCGATCAGTGTCGATCCGGGAACGGTCGGGCGCAACATCAAGCTCACGATCGACATCAACGTGCAGAACGCCGCCGAGCTTGCGCTCTCGGAAGGAATCAACGCGGCCCGTTCGTTGAAGAACGCAAGCATCACCGACCACTACGAGACACTGAAGCCGACGGGTGGCTCGGTCGTCGTGCTCGACGTGCACGACGGTTCGGTCGTCGCGATGGCGAGTAATCCCACGTATCCGTTGTCGTGGTGGAGAGGCGGTATATCGAACGACCATTTCGCGATCTTGAGCAATGCCGGCGCGAACAACCCCCTCCTGAACCGGTCCACGCAGGGCCAGTACGCGCCGGGCTCCACGTTCAAGCTGGTGACTTCGGTCGCGCTGAACCGGTTCGGCATTCGCACGCCGGGCGACTACATCACCGACAACGGGACGATCCGGATCGAAGGATCCAACTTCACCAACGACAACGGCACGCGCAACGGACCCATCAGTCTCCAGCGGGCGCTGACCGTGTCGAGCGACGTGTACTTCTACACCGGTGGTTACGAGCTCTGGAAGCGCTGGAAGCTGGGCGACACGACCACGGGTCTCGGGCTCCAGTCGGTCGCGAGCCAATTCGGGTTCGGGCACCCGACCGGGATCGAGATCAGCGACGCGTCGGGTCGTATCCCCGACCCGGCATGGAAGGACGCGTACGCCAAGGCGAACTACAAGACCCCGCGAGATATTCACGACAACTCGATCTGGTATCCCGCCGACAACATCCACGCGGCGGTCGGTCAGGGCGACGACTTCGTCACCCCGCTCCAACTCGCGAACGCGTTCGCGACCTTCGCCAACGGCAACGCAACGCACATCGGCACGGTGTGGACCCCGCACCTACTCGCAACGGTGACCGACCCGACGACGAAGAAGCCCGTCCAGGTGTACAAGAAGAAGGCGCGCGCCGCGGTCGACTTCGGCGACGCGTACGGTGCGATCGCGGCGGGCTTCGCCGGCGTCGTCGCCGATAAGACGGGGACCGCGTACGACGCGTTCCGCGGGCTCGCCGGTCCGGCGGTGGCGGGCAAGACGGGCACGGCCGATGTCAAAGGCAAGGGCGCCACGTCGTTGTTCGCGTCGTACTTCCCGGCCGACAACCCGCAGTATGCCGTGGTGGCGATCGTCGAACAGGGCGGCCACGGCGCGCAGATCGCGGCGCCGATCGTGCGCCAGGTGATCGAGACGATCAACGGTGTCAAACCCGTGACGCCCATCCCCACGCTGCAGTCGGGCAAGGACTGATGGCCCTGATCACAGCCGCCACCGGGCGGCGCCGCACCGCGGCCGACACGAGCATGTTCGCGCACATCGACCTCGCGCTGCTCTCGCTCCCGCTCGCGATCAGCGTGCTCGGCCTGCTCATGATCTTCGACGCGTCGCGCCACGAGACCTCCGTCGGCGGCCTCGCGCGGCTGTACTACGTCGAACGCCAGAGCGCGGCGGTGATCATCGGAGTGATCGCGATGGTCGTCGTGATGGCCGTCGACTATCGCCGCATCCGCGACGCGTGGCCGCTGTTGTATCTCGTCACGCTCCCGCTGCTCGCCGGAGTCGTGCTCCTGGGCCGTAACCACAACGGTGCGCAGGCGTGGTTCCAGATCGGTCCGTTCCAGTTCCAACCGTCGGAGATCGCGAAGGTCGTGCTCATCGTGGCGGTCGCGGGCTACTGCCATCAGCATCGCGGTGACCTCGACGCGTGGCGCGTCGCGGTGGCGATCGGGTTGGCCGGCCTCGTGATGGTCATCGTCTACGCGCAGCACGACCTCGGCACGATGCTCGTTATCATGGTGTGCGCGGCCTCGGTGCTCGTCATCGCCGGCCTCAAGCCCGTGCACATCGTCGTGCTGCTGATGCTCGCGGCGTCACTCGTGGGCGCGGCCGTTATCACCGGGAAAGTGCAGGCGTATCAGCTCGACCGGTTGACGAATTTCGCCAATCAGTCGACCTCGCATCTCTCGGCCCACGACCAGACGCCTACGCAACTGAACCTCAGCGCCTCGAAGGCGGCCATCGCGTCGGGCGGGTTCGGCGGCGCCGGCTTCGGCCACGGCCTGCAGACGAAGAACGGCTTCGTGCCCGAGCAACACACCGACTTCATCTTCACCGCGGTGGGCGAAGACCTCGGCTTCGTCGGCGGGGCCATGCTGCTGTTGCTCTATTCGCTACTCGCCTGGCGGCTCTGGCGGATCGCCCTGTTGTCCTCCGATTTCTTCGGGACACTCGTGGCGATC
>DASYJT010000201.1:0-25438 GCA_035996165.1 Acidimicrobiia bacterium | reverse complement strand
CGACTCGCGTACGTCTCCACCCCGTAGTTCGCCCTAACGTCGGCGCATGGCGCCGCAGGCGGTCACCGTCTCCTTCCGGCTCGGCGGCGACGACGGCGTGTCGGTCGAAGCCCGCAAATGGACCGGGGCACTGCACGAGCTCGGCTTCGAGACGCGGCGCGTCGCGGGCACCCTCGAAGGCGCGTCGGCGCCCGACGACGTCGTGATTCCTACGCTCGCGATCGGCGCGAACGACCCGGTCGACCCGGCCGCCTTGCGCGCCGCGCTCGAGGGCGCCGACCTCGTGATCGTCGACAATCTCTGCTCACTACCGCTGAACGTGGACGCCGCGCGGACGGTCGCCGCAGTCGTGAGCGCGCACCCCGGCCGGGTTTGCTTCCGGCACCACGATCTCCCGTGGCAACGGCGGCAGCTCGCGCACCTGGAAGACGAATTCCCACCGCGGACCGACGGCGCGTTGCACGCGACGATCAATCTCCGCAGCCGGCGTGAGCTCCACGCGCGCGGCTACGGCGATGCGGTCACGGTCCACAACTACTTCGATCTCGATCCGCCCCCCGGAGACCGCGCCGTGACGCGCAGTCAACTCGGCTTTGCCGACGACGACTTCGTGCTCTTCCAACCGGCGCGGGCGATCGAGCGCAAGAACGTTCCCGGCGCGCTGCGCTTCGCGCACCAGCTGCACCCGCTCGCTCCGGACCTCCCGTTACGACTCTGGATCTCGGGCCCGGCCGAAGACGGATACGCGCCCGTGCTCGACCGCATCATCGAGCGAGCCGAGATCCCGGTGTCGGTCGGGCGGGCGGCGACCGCGAGCGACGCGTACGCGGCCTCCGACCTCGTGCTGTTCCCGTCGACCTGGGAAGGATTCGGCAATCCGGTCGTCGAAGCGATCGCGTACCGCCGCGCGTGCGCGGCGTATCCGTACCCGGTGCTGGCCGAGCTCGTCGCGGCAGGCGTGCGCGTGTTCTCGACCCAACAACCGGAAGCGGTCGTGAAGTTCCTGGCCGAGAGCACCGAGGTCCGCGAGCGCTATTTCGACGCGAACGTCAACCGCGCCCGCGTGTCCTATTCGATCGCCGACCTGCCGGCCGCGATCGACGAGACGTTCTCCGCGCACGGGTGGATCTCGTGGTAGCCGACGATCCCGTCCTCGCGCGCCGCGAGCGCATCGCCCGCTTCGCCGCTCTCGGCAAGCGCATCGGCTATCTCGCGCTGTTGATCGCGATCGTCGCGTTCTTCGTCGGTGTCGCCACCTCGTTTCCGAAGTGGACGGTTGCCGTGTCGATCGCGGGGCTCGCGGTGTCGTCGGTCGTGCTCCCGATCCCGATCGTCCTCGGCTACGGCGTGCGTGCCGCGGCCCGCGAAGACCGGGAGCGCGGCATCTGAATCGGGCGTTACCATCGCGCCGTTCGTCGAGGAGGATTCCCATGCCCAAAGCAGCCGTTTGTCCCGCGATCAACGAGCCCCTCGAGGTGGTCGACGTCGGCCTCGACGATCCGAAGGCCGGCGAGGTCCGGGTCCGTATGGGCGCCTCCGGCGTGTGCCACTCCGACCTCTCGGTCGTGAACGGCACGCTGTTGTCGCCGCTGCCCGCGGTGCTCGGCCACGAGGGTGCGGGCGTCGTCGAAGCGATCGGTGAGGGCGTCAGCCGCGTGAAGCCCGGCGATCACGTCGTGCTCTCGTTCGTTCCGCAGTGCGGCTACTGCTACATGTGCGTGCACGACTCACCGGAGATGTGCGAGACCGGTTTCATCGCGATGGCGCTGGGTGCGCAGCTCGACATGACACCGCGCTTCACCCGCGACGGTGTGCCGCTGCACCAGATGTCGGCTCTGGGAACCTTCAGCGAAGAGCTCGTCTGTCCCGAGATCAGCGTCGTCAAGATCGACGCCGACGTCCCGTTCACGAGCGCCGCGCTGATCGGTTGCGGAGTCCTGACCGGTTTCGGCGCCGCCGCCAACACCGCCGACCTCGCGCCGGGCGACACCGTCGCCGTGATCGGGTGCGGTGGGGTCGGGCTGAACGCGATCCAGGGCGCGAAGTGGAAGGGAGCGGATCGCATCATCGCGATCGACCGGTTCGACTCGAAGCTCGACATGGCGAAGCAGTTCGGCGCGACCGATCTCGTCAACGCGACCAACGGCGACCCGGTCGCCCAGGTACAGGAGCTCACCGCCGGCCGCGGGGTCGACGCCTCGTTCGAAGTGATCGGCCTCAAGGACACCGTGCAGCAGGCGTTTGCGATGGCGCGCCGCGGCGGCCAGGCCATCATCGTCGGCGTCCCCAAGATGGAACAGATCATGGAGATCCCGATCGCGATGGAGCTGCTCGTCAACGAGAAGCAGGTACGCGGCTCGTGGTACGGATCATCGGACGTGCAGCGCGACGTGCCCCGGCTCGTGGCCCTCTACAAGGACGGCACCCTCAAGCTCGACGAGCTCGTCTCGCGCCGGATCGGCCTCGAGGGCATCAACGATGCGTTCAAGTCGATGGAAGCGGGCGAGGTTGCCCGATCGGTCGTCGACTACGCGATCTGAATAGCCTCCGGGGATGCGTCAACGCCGGTTGGGTCACAGCGATCTCGTCGTCTCCGAGGTCGGGTTCGGTACCTGGACACTCGTCACCGACTGGTGGGGCCGGACCGACGACCCGCACGACATGATCAAGGCCGCGCTCGACTCGGGGATCAACTTCTTCGACACCGCGCCTGTCTACGGAGCCGACGGTGCGGGAGAGACGATCCTGCGCGAGTACCTCTCGGCCCGAGACGACATCGTGCTGACGACGAAGGTCGGCTACGACATCGCGTCGGAGCGCAAGTTCCCGGGTCAGTCGGAACGGCGCAGCGATTGGGAGCCGGCCTCGGTGCGCAAACAGGTCGACGCGTCACTCGCGCGGCTCGGCACCGACCACATCGACCTGTTGCAGCTCCATAACCCGCGCATCGAGCCCATCGTCGACGACGCGCTGTGGGAGACGCTCGTCGCACTTCGTACCGAAGGGAAGGTGCGCGAGCTCGGCGTCGCGCTCGGGCCGGCGATCGGCTGGGTCGAGGAAGGCAACATCTCGATCGACGACCGGCCGATCACGACACTGCAGACGGTCTTCAACGTGCTGGAGCAGGAGCCCGGACTCACGTTCGCGGCGCGTGAACGCGTGCGTAACGGGGATGTGTCGTTGGTCGCCCGCGTTCCGCACGCCTCCGACACTCTCTCGGGCAAGATCGACCTCGACACCGTGTTCCCGCCCGGCGATCATCGCTCGCACCGCAACCGCGACAACATGCTCGACAACTTCGAGAAGGCCGAGACGCTGGCGTTCCTGTGGTCGGCGGAGACCGGCCGCACGATGGGTCAGGCCGCGATCGCCGGCATCCTCGCGAACCCCGCGTTCGCGTGCGTGCTGCCGACCGTGCTCTCGGTCGACGAAGTCCGCGAGTACGCGGCCTCGTCGGAGCTCCCGTTCACGGCCGCCGAGACGGCTGCGCTCGAGAACCTGAGGCTGCGCAACTTCGACCACGTCGATCGTTACGCGATGCCGTTGAAGTCGAGTGTCTGACACCGACGGCTCGGCCCGCTCGGCCGTGCGCATGCCCGCCGATCAACGGCGCCAACAGCTCTTCGAAGTCGCGCGCGAGCGCTTTGCTCACCAGGGTTTTCACGCGACGTCGATGGACGAGATCGCGGAGGCGGCCGGGGTCACCAAGCCGGTCCTCTACCAACACTTCCCGAGCAAGCGCGCGCTGTACGTCGACCTCCTCGAAGAGACCGGGCGCCAGCTCCTCAGCACGCTCGCGGAGGCGACCGCCCAGGCGGGTTCGCTTCGTGAGCGCGTCGAGCTCGGCTTCGGCGCGTACTTCCGGTTCGCGGTCGGTCACCGCTCGGCGTTCTTGTTCCTCATGGGAACCGCGATGCGATCAGATCCCGAGTTCGCCCGGATCACCGAGGAGATCCTCGATGCGGCGGCCGAGACGATCGCCACGCTCATCGAGATCCCGGCGCCCGAGGAACAGCGACAGATGCTCGCCAACGCGATCGTCGGGATGGCCGAGTCGGTCGGGCGCAAGGCCCTGCGCGACCCCACCGCCGTGGTCGACAGCGCCCAGCTCGCGCAGTGGATCTCCGAGCTTGCGTGGTTCGGGCTGCGCGGCGTGCGCACCGATATCGCCCGCGACTAGAGCTTCCGCAGCCGGACGCGCCCGATCGCGTGGTCGGTGCCCTTCTCCAGCACGAGATGCGCGCGACCTCGCGTGGGTGCGATGTTCTCGCGCAGGTTCACGAGATTGACCTGCTCCCACACCGAGTGCGCGAACTCGCGCGTCGCCTCCTCGGTGTACTGCGTGAGGAAGTTGAAGTACGAGCGCGGATCGTGCAGCGAGGTCTCGCGCAAGAGCAGCAGCCGATCGACATACCAGCGCTCGAGATCCGCCTCCGCGGCATCGACGTAGATCGAGAAGTCGAAGAAATCGGAGACGACGACACTTGCCTCGACCCGACCGCGCCGCGACGGCGTCTGCAAAACGTTGACTCCCTCGACGATGACGATGTCGGGCGACGCGAGCACGATCTCCTCGTTGTCGACGATGTCGTAGGTGAGATGGGAGTACTTCGGCGCTCCCACCTTCGACGAGCCGGCTTTGAGCTCGGCCAGGAACTCCATCAGCGCGCGGACGTCGTAGCTCTCCGGAAATCCCTTGCGTCCCATGAGGCCGCGCGCTTCGAGTGTGGCGTTCGGGTACAGGAACCCGTCGGTGGTGACGAGGTCGACGCGGGGATGGTCGGGCCAGCGCGCGAGCAGCATCTGCAGGATCCGCGCGATCGTGCTCTTGCCCGCCGCGACACTGCCCGCAATGCCGATCACGTACGGCGCACCGGCGTGCAGATGCCCGAGGAACGTCTCGGTGACCGAGTGCAGCTCACGGGTCGCCGCGACGCGCAGGTTCAAGAGCCGCGACAGCGGGAGGTACACCTCCTCGACCTCGAGCATCGGCATCGGCTCACCGAGCCCGCGCAACGCGGCGAGGTCGTTCTCCGCCAACGAAAGCGGAGTCGACGCGCGCAGGCGACTCCACTCGGCGCGCGTGAAGTCGACGTAGGGATCGAGCTCGGTTTCTTCCACGGCGAATGGTCGCGCTATTCGGCGCGCGCCACCCCGATCGGACAGCTCACACCGGTTCCGCCGAGCCCGCAGTAACCCATCGGGTTCTTCGCGAGGTACTGCTGGTGGTAGTCCTCGGCGTAATAGAACGTGGACGCCGGGGCGATCTCGGTGGTGATGTCGCCGAAGCTCGCGGCCGTCAACTGCTCCTGGAACATCGCCCGGGAAGCCTCGACGGCTTGCGCCTGGGCGTCGTTGAACGTGTAGATGCTCGAGCGGTATTGCGTGCCGATGTCGTTGCCCTGGCGCATGCCCTGCGTCGGGTCGTGGTTCTCCCAAAAGATCCGGAGCATCTCGTCGAGCGACGTGAGCTTCGGGTCGAACACGACCAGCACGGCCTCGGTGTGACCGGTGCGGCCCGAGCAGGTCTCCTCGTAGGTGGGGTTGGGCGTGATGCCGCCCGCGTAACCGACCGCGGTCGTGTACACGCCGTCGGCGGTCCAGAACTTCCGCTCCGCACCCCAGAAACAGCCCATGCCGAACACGATCTCCTCGAGACCTTCGGGGAACGGCGGCTCGAGCGGGGTTCCGAGCACGAAGTGGCGCTCGGGAACGGAAAACGGACGGTTCGGCCGGCCCGGGAGGGCATCGTCGGCGGTGGGCAACTGAGCCTTGTCGCGACGCAAGAACATCGAATACGCCCCTTCATCTCGCGGATACCGACCAGTGAACCACGTATCTACCCAAAAGGTTCCCGCCGAAATGGAGATACCGGACGAGCGGCGGGCCCGGCCGCCCGCCTCAGCGCTTCTTCTTGGCGCGGGCGAGCTCCACGAACGCGCGGGCGGAGGGCGTGAGGGGGTGCGCGCGATGCACGAGCCCGATCGTGCGGGTCAACGCGGGTACGAGCCGCGCCACGACCGCACCCTGCGCGCCGAGCGAATCCGCCATCGCCCGCGGGAGGAACGAGGTGCCCGCACCATTGAGCACGAGCGGGGCGAGCGCCTCCCGTTGCGAGATCTCGACCGCGATGTACGGCGCGACCGAAGCCGCCGCGAGCGCGCGATCGAGCAGGTCGCGCGTCGACTTTCCCGGCGGTGTCGCGACGAGCGGCATCCCGGCGAGCGCCGACACGGGCAGCCGTCCCGGCGCGGGCAGCTTCGTTCCCGGAGGGCACACCGCGACGATCTCCTGGCGGGCAAGCACGATGGCGACGAGATCGTCGCGGCGCGCGGGGAGCTCGGCGAGACCCACCTCGCTGTGGCCGTCGGCGACCTGAGCGGCAAGCGCATCGGCGTCGTCGGGTTCGACGACGCGGACGGCGACTCCGGGGTGGAGCGTGCGGAAACGACCCACGAGGGCCGCGAGCGGATCGACGGCGAGCGTCGGGAGCGCGACCAGTTCGAGCGTGCCGGTTTCGAGCGCACGCACCGCGCCGACCGCATCGAGGGCGACCGCCCGCTCGCGGAGCATGCTGCGGGCCGGACCTTCGAAGGCGCGCCCGGCATCGGTGATCGCGACCGAGCGACCGATCCGGTCGAACAGGCGCACGCCCAGCTCCGACTCGAGCCGGCGGACGCCTTCGGACAGCGAAGGCTGCGCGACGCCGACCGCGACGGCCCCGGCAGTGAAGCTGCCGTGGTCGATGACGGCCAGCACGTACTCGACGTGGCGCAGTTCCATAGGCAAATCCGATGATATCGGTAGTCCACAGAGGCTTGAGCAATGATCTCGGAAGCCGTTCAATAACAACGTGGACCTGCAACTTGTCGTGGGAGTGCTGCTGATCGGTGTCGGCGTGGGCTTCCTCTCCGGCACGTTCGGCAAGGGCGGCGCCGCGGTGTCCACTCCCCTCCTGCACGCCCTCGGCGTTCCCGCCATGGTCGCGATCGCGTCGCCGCTGCCGGCGACGATCCCGGCGACGCTGCTCGCCAGCCGCGGTTACTCCCGTGCCGGACACGTCGACCGCGAGGTTCTGCGCGTCGGGCTCGTGGTCGGAGTGCCGTTGACCGCGATCGGAGCGCTGCTCACCCGCTGGGTCGGCGGAGAGTCACTCGTGCTCGCCACCGACGTGATCCTCCTCGCACTCGGCCTGCGCGTCCTCTCCGGCGCGCACTCGAGCGCCGACACCGACCCCACGCCCGCTCGCGTATCTCGACCGCGCACGGTCGCAGTCGTGGCCGGCGCCGGACTGATCTCGGGGTTGCTCGGCAACAGCGGCGGCTTCCTCCTCGCACCACTGTTCGTCAACGTGTTGCGTATGCCGATCCGGCGCGCGCTCGGCACGTCACTCGCGCTCGCCACCGCGCTTGCGGTCCCGGGAACGATCGTGCACGCGTGGCTCGGCCACATCGACTGGACGCTCGCGCTGGTGTTCGGGCTCGGTGCCGTACCGTTCGCGACCTTCGGTGCGACGATGGCGATGCGCATCCGCGAGCGCTCGCTCAGTGTCGCGTACGGCATCGGTATCGCGACGCTTTCGGCGGGCCTGCTCGTCTTCGCGAGGTAGCCCGCGTATCGGCTACAACGCCGCGAGTGCGAGGCCGAGCGCCGCCGCGAGCGCGGGGAGCACGAGGCTCGCCCCGAGGACGCGCGCCGCGGCGCGGGTCATTCCCTGCTCGGCCAGGCGCACGACCTCGTAGGTGAACGTCGAGAAGGTCGTGTACGCGCCACAGAAGCCCGTACCGAGGATCGTCTTCGGCGTCGACGGGAACGCGTGGTACAGCGCGAGCCCGGTGAGCACCCCGAGTACGAACGAGCCGCTGATGTTGACCAGCAACGTACCGAGCGGCAGGCCGCCCTCGGTGCGGTCGATGACGAGGCCGTCGACGAGATAGCGGGCGGGTGCGCCGATCGCGCCCGCGAGCGCGATCCCGAGGAGGAGCATCACGCGCCTCCGGCGAGGCGGGCGGTCATCCGCGCGCCGACGATGCCGGCATAGGTCACCGCGAGCCCGGCCACGACGCTCGCGACGAGGTAGCCGACGCCGAGCACGACATGGCCGTCCTTGGCGAGCGTCACGGTTTCCACCCCCATCGTGGAGAAGGTCGTGAACGCGCCGAGGAAGCCGACGGCGAAGAACAGGCGCAGATAGTGAACGCCCGACGGAACGCCCGTCGCGTGCCGCCTCGACACCAGCGTGAGGAACGCGCCGAGTACGAATGCGCCCGCGAGATTCGTGACGAAGGTGGCCCACGGGAAGGAGCCGGGGGCGACGTGAATGACCCGCGAGACTCCGTAGCGCGCCGGCGCGCCCAACGCGCCGCCGAGTGCGATCACCGCGACGACGTCGGCGCGCGTGCGGTTCGTGGCTGTACCCATCGGGCCTACTCTCGCCGAAGCGCGAGCCGCGGAATGGGATCTCAGCCCGCGGCGACGAGCGGCACGTGCGTCGGTATACCGATATGGCCCTTCGTCGCGGCGCGCACGAACACGTTGCCGGCCGCGTCCACGATGCGGTAACCGCCCGGCGCCGCGACGATGCCAACCGCGACCGCGGCAAGCGGCAGGGGCGCATTGCCCTCGTAGTTCGCGGTGCCGAACGAGTACACCTGACCGATGACGGTCATCAGCCAGTAGCCGCGACCGTCGGGCGTCGCAGCCATCCCGCTGACCGGGAAGCCCGGCGGCGCACCGCCGGTCGAGCCCAGGAAACGCGCGTCGCCGAACGCGAAGATGCCGCCGTCCGAGGCGACGAACCAGTAACCGCTACCAGTCGGCGAAGTGGCCATCGCGAGGATCGGACGGTTGAGCTTGATGTTGCCGGTCGAGCCCCGGAAACGCGCGTCGCCGAACGCGAAGATGCCGCCGTCGCGCGCGACGAGCCAGTAACCATGCCCGGTCGGCGTCGACGCCATACCGACGATCGGCTGGTTGAGCCGCACTCCGCCCATCGATCCGTAGAACTGCGCGTCGCCGTAGGTGTACACGCCTCCGGACGCCGACGCGATCCAACCGCCGCGCGCGGTCGGCGTGGGCGCCACGGCCACGGCGTGGGTCGTAACAGCGCGTGCGGACCCGACTCCGCCACCAACGGTCGTGACCCGTCCGGCGCGGTCGACGCCCGAGGTCGACGACCACGGCGACGGACCGGGACTGCTCGGCGGGCGGACCGCGGCCGCCGGCGCACGCGGGAGCGCGACCGAGATGAAACGCGGCCCGAGCATGAGGCCGTCGTGCTGCGACTCGGACGGATCGAACGTGCCCACGTTGTACGTGCCGAGCACACTGCCATTGCTGAATCGAATCGTCGGGAGCACGACGGCGTTGTACGTATATGCGTGCCCGTACACGAATCCGGGGACCCGGGCCGGCGGCGGTGTGGGCACCGAGTACACGGTGCCGAGGTCTTGCCAGGGACCTACCGGGTTCGGCGCCCACCATGCTTCGACCGGCGGACCGATCAGGTTCACGGTCTTGGTGATCAGCAAGAAGCCGTTGCCGAAGGGCTGCACGTCGGTGTTGCTGACCGCCGCGGACAAGACGGGCGTCGCCGCCGTGCTGTCGGCGACCCAACCCGAACCCGATCGGAAGCGCCACGCGCTCGGGACGTTGATCTGGTTCTCGGGAACGCGCCCGACGTACATGTCGCCCGCGAAACAGAACCCGCACGTGCGCTGCTGCGGCGCGTACGCGTAGATATAGCCACCGTCGTACACGGCGCCACTACCGAACACCCGCTTCGGGCTCCACGGGATCGGCGAGATACGCGCGAGCCGCAGCGACGGCAGATCGAAGACCGCGACCGCCGCGCCGAGCGATCTCCCGAAGCCGCCGTTCCGGACGAGCCGCTGCATGAACACGTACACCCGAGAACCGACAACCACCGACGCGCCCGGCCAATAGAACGAGCCGTCCTGCTGCGGCGGCAGCACCCAACTTCTCGATCCCGGCCCGGCGCGATTCAAGAGCGTGAAGCAATTCACGGACTGCACCCACGCCGAATTCGTCCCGAACGACTGAAGCGCCCCCGCGCTGCCGTCGGGGTTGACGCGGTAGTAGGCGGTGTCGCCGAGCGCGAAGAAGCGACGGCCGTCGGGAAGTTGCGCCATCGACGTGACGTCGCCGACGCCGAAGTTCGCGTCACGGCTGTCGGTGAGCGTCTGGTAATCCGTCGTCGAGGTCGGCGCGCGCGCGAGGCACCGACTCGTGTCCGCCGACGCCGGCGCGGCATCGACGACGACGAGACCGACGGTGACCATCACCGCCGCAAGCAGTGCGCGCGCCGTGTCGGCCACGATCTCCCGTTCGTCCGCCTCGTTCGAACGCGCGAACCGTACGCGAACGCGTCGCCCGGTTTGCATCGGGTCGCTTCCGCGTGTGCGGCTTCACCGCACACGACTCCGGACTTTCGGTTCAGCTGAAGCCGAGCTCGCCAGCGACGACCTGGGCTTCCAACGTGCGGCCGTTCCAGTCGTCCGCGGCGCCACTCGTTGCGAGCCAGGCGACGACCTTTCCGATGAGATCGGGCGCCGCACCTTTCGACGCGTCGAAACCGAACTCGGCCATGTCGATGGCGATGCGCTCGGTCGCGACGAATCCCGGCGACACGTTCACGACCGACACTCCTGTACCGGCGACCTCGTGCGCGAGGACGCCAGCGATCCGGTGCAGCGCACCCTTCGAGATCGCGTAGCCCAACCCCCAGCCACCGCTCCCGGCCGCGCTGGGAGGGTCGGTCCACGCGACATCGGAAGTCATGTTGAGCACGAGCCCGCGCCCGCGTTCGAGCATCTCCGGGAGGACCATCTTGATCAGCGCGAGCGGCGCCATCACGTTCGCGTCGAGATGCTTCTCGAGCAGATCGAGCGGCGTGTCGACCAACCGGTCCATGTGTCCCGGCCCGATGTAACGGCCGTTGTTCAACAACAGGTCGATGCCACCCCACGAGTCGACGACGGTCTTGACCGCCGATCGGAGCTGCTCGCGGTCGAGGAGATCGGCGGGCAGGATGAGCGCGCGCCGGCCCGCGCTCTCGATCGCCGCGGCGGTTGCGGCCAGGCTGCCCGGCAATGGGCGGGTGTCGCTCTTCCGCACCGTCGACGAGTGTTCGCGTTCCTCGCCTTCGCGTTGCGTTCGGGCCGTGCACGCCACGTCGAAACCGGCCTGCGCGAGGTTGATCGCGCACGCCTTTCCGATACCGCGGCTCGCGCCGGTGACGAACGCCCGATCGAATCGTTGCACGACGCAGCACCGTAACCGGCGTCGGCCGGCGCGGGTCGCGCCAGCTCGCGGATCGTCGGGTCAGTCGAGCTCGGCGAGCACCTCGCCGATGATCTTCGTCGCCTCGTGCGCGGGAAGTGGATCGCCGCCCTCGGCTTCGGCAACCTCGGCGGCGAAGTCTTCGACCGAGTGCACGCCGCCGACGAGGACGTGACGCAGTGCCTGGCCGCTCGCTTCCGGATCGGCCAACGCCTCGACGGCGGGCTTGATCGCGTGGTCGGGCGAGACGGCAACCGCGTGGACGAGCGTCATCGCTTCCTGGCGCCCGCTCGCGGTCGACACGACTTCCCCTCGATCCGGGTTCTGTTGCAGATCCCACTCGGCGAGCGCTTCGTCGTAACCGCCTTCTCCCGGGTGCAACACGCGGGTCGTCGGAGCGGCGTCGGCGACCGGCTGCGGATCGGTGGTCTCCGCGTCGTCGCTGTCGTGATGGCGCTCGGCCTGTACGGGCACGACCAGGGTGCCGTCGTCGTTTCGCACGATGTCCATGAAGCTCTCCTACCCAGACGGGGCCGGGCTCAAGTGAGACGGCCCACGAGCCGGGCCGGAGCCGGGGGGAGAAGCGTGTAGAACGACGTGGTGATCATCGTCACGGGGAGTGTGCAGGCGCGGCCCGAAGCCCTCGACGAGGTGCTCCGAGTCAGCCTCGAGCACGTTCTCCGGTCGCGCACGGAACCGGGCTGCCTCTTCCACTCCGTCCACCGCGATGTCGAGGACCCGAACCGCGTCTTGTTCTTGGAGCACTGGACCGACCGGGCCGCGCTCGACGCCCACTTCCGCGTTCCGGCGTCGGGCGACTTCGTCAAGGTCCTCGGCGCGCTCGCCGCGACGCCGCCGACGATCGACATCTACGACTCGAAACCGCTCGCGTTCTGAGCATCACGATCGCGCACGGAATCCGGAAGATCGCCGGCGATCGAGGGGTTGAACACACGAATGCCTGAACTCTCGCCGACGCAGCTGCCCGCACTTTCGGTCCTCGACCTCGTTCCCGTCGGTGAAGGAACGACTCCCGCGGCGGCCCTCGCCAGTTCGGTCGACCTGGCTCGCCTCGCCGAACGGCTCGGATACCGTCGCCTCTGGGTCGCCGAGCACCACAACATGCCGGGTATCGCGAGCTCGTCGCCGGCAGTGCTCATCGCGCATCTGGCGGCCGCGACCGAGACGATTCGCGTGGGCGCCGGCGGAGTCATGCTCCCGAACCACGCGGCGCTCGTCGTCGCGGAGCAGTTCGGGATGTTGGAAGCGCTACATCCCGGGCGCATCGATCTCGGACTCGGGCGCGCGCCCGGAACCGACCCGGTAACCGCGGCCGCGCTCCGTCGAAGCCCGAATCTCGCCGCCGACGAATTCCCCGAGCAGCTCCGCGACCTCTTCCTCTTTTTCGACGGCGCGCATCCGCAGATCACGGCGGTCCCCGGGCGCGGCTATCGCCCCGCGGTGTGGATGCTCGGCTCCAGCGACTTCAGCGCGCGCGTCGCCGGCGCGCTCGGATTGCCGTTCTCGTTCGCACACCATTTCGCATCGCAGAACACGGTCGCCGCGTTGGAGATCTACCGGGACTCGTTCCAGCCGTCGACCGAACTAGAACAGCCGTACGCGATGATCGGCGTACCGGTCATCTGCGCGGAGAGCTCGGAACGAGCGAAGTGGCTCTCCGGATCGAGCATGCTCTCGTTCGTCCGGCTTCGCCAAGGCAGACCGACACAACTTCCGACGCCCGAGACCGCGGCCGAGTACGTCTTCACGCCGATGGAGCGCGAGTTGGTGCGAGCATGGGACTCGCCGCTCATCCGCGGCGAGCCCGCCTTCGTGCGGGCGGAGCTCGAAGCGCTGGCGCACCGAACCGGCGCCGACGAGCTGATGATCACGACGATGGTCCACGACCCCGCCGAACGACTCCGTTCCTACGAGCTCGTCGCGCAGGCGTGGGGCGGTCAGGCGTCGCCGGGCGACGTGAGCCGTTCGGACACCATCCCCAGCAACTGAAGGGCATCGTCGCGATCGAGGTCGCGCGCTCGCAAGGTGAGTGTCGCGCGGCCACGGGCCAGCGAGGCCGCCCCGAACGCGACCGCCGAGCGGCCGCGCGCCACGGGGAAGAACTGCAGTCGGCGCACTCCGGGCGCGTCGACGATCCCAAGGTTCGAAACGAGCAGCGAGTCCGAGAACCAGCTCGCGACCGGACGCGCCAGCAAACGGGCCGCGCTCGGCGCGAATCGCAGCTCGGCCGGTTCCCGCTCGTCGGCGATCGCGTTGCGCACGACCTCGGCGATGTCCGTCTTGGATCGGAGGTCGAGATCCACGCGCCGGTACGAGGCGGTGTTGCCGATCGTGCGCGACCCGCCCAGACCGAGGGAGATCCCCACCCGCGACATACGGATGTCGTAGGACCGGTTCCGAGCGATTGCCGCGTCGACACAGGCTCGGGTCAGTCGTGCGGTGAACGCGCCGCCCCGGTCGATCGCGACGTCCTGCGCTACGAATGATTCATGACGAGGCGGCGGGCACGACGCCGCGACCCGCGGTGCGGGCCGGAGCAAGCGCGACCACAGCGAGCTGTCGGAACCTTCGGTGCGGCCTTCCACAGTGATCGCCGCGGATCCGCGCTCACTCGTCGGCGGGCGCGCAACGGGCTCGTCGGGGACGCGCCCGACCTCGGGGGTTTCCGACGTGAGCGCGGTGACCACTGTCGCGAGCCCGAGTCCGTCGAACGCGGCGTGATGGCCTTCGATCACGAGCGTGCGATGCGAATCGGAGAGTCGTAGGCGCAACGGCGGCTCGAGGTCGAGCGCGAAGCGCGCTCCGAGGCCGCTACCGGCGTCGTCCGAAGACGTCGTCACGACGGGTGGCTCCCCCCGCACCCACCAATCGCCGTCGCGACGCGCACTGATGATCGGCGCGTGCTCCGAGAGGAGACGAACTCGTCGGTCGAGCTCGGCCGGCGCGAGCGGCTCGCACAGATCGGCGATCAGGGCAATCACCCAACTCGAACGCTGATCCGGATGCGCGAGTACCGCGCGCTCCTGCCGGGTCGTCGGTCGCAGTCCGCTCGTCTGGTTCACACGAGCGCGCGGCGGCGCCGGCGCACCGACGCGACGAGCGACGCACCGACCAGTACGAGGCCGACTGCGGCCGCGATCATCGGCCCCACCATCGCGCCCGTGAAGGGCAGCGAGCTCCCCGACGAAGTCGCGGCAGCAGCAGCTGTTTGCGCAGCGGCGACCGTCACGCTGAAGTCGAGCGAGCGCGGGCTGCCGTCGGGGTTCGTCCCGAGGAGGCTGATCGTGCACGTGCCCGTGGGGGCGGTGGCCGGCAGCGCGACGTCGCCGTCGACTGTGCCGTCGTTCGAGCTCGCCGTGAGACTGCCGATCGTCGACTTCGTGGATCCGCACGTCTGGATGACACCGACCGACGACGACGGCGCGAAACCGTTGCCGTGCACGTGAATCGTCTGGCCGGGCGTTGGAGTCGTCGTGGAGAGGGAATCGATCTGATAGCTCTGAGCAAATGCGGCACCGGCCGGCGCGCCGACGGCGACAGCAAGAGCGAGGACGAAGAACAGACGACGCATGTGGTTCCTCCGCGTCAGCCCGCGACTCCCGTTTGCTCGGCCCCACCGCCTGCGCGGGGAGGGTCTTGAGCTTTCGAAGACGCGATATCCACTGTTGACCAGGACGTGATGCCCGGACGGCGAACCCGCCAAACCTTCCGTTTCGCGCAAACCGCACAGAACACCACCGCGCTGATCACCCCGATGTCGACGACCAAGACGAGCGCCGCCGGCCAGTACCAGATCGATGCGCGGCCGGCGGGAACCGTGACGAGCCCGGTGCGAGATTGCCCGGTCGCCTCGAATCCCCGTAGCCAGCCGGAATTCGCGGGCTTGGCCCAGGTGAACGACCCGTGCGTCGGAGTCCGTGCAATGGGCGCGACGGGCTGGCGCACGGCGACGGGTCGCCCGCTCGCGTCCCAAGCCGTTCCGCGCCACGAGCTGACCTCGAACAGCGCCGCGTCGTCGCGTGTCACAACGGCGCGCAGCCCGCTGTCGCTCGCCAGCGCCGCGTCATAGAGCTTCCAATCGAACTCGCGCGCCAAGAAGATCCACCGAATGCCGATTTCGCCCAGCGCGCCGCTCACCGCTTCGCCTCGCTTCAACCGGGCGATGTTCGCGAGAACGGCCGTATCGCGAGGATCGACCTGTTCTTGGTCGCTCGGGCCGAGTTCGGGATCGGATGACGCGACAACGTCGCCGCCGAACCAGTCCCGTGCCGGATAGAGGGATCTTCGGTTGCCGGCGAACTGGAAATCGAGATACTCGTCCCACGGCAACGCCAGGACCGTGCCCGGCGAGGATGCGACCGCAGCCCGCGCCGCACGCCAACCCGCGGGGAACTCGACGGGATCGAGCCGGCCCCCCGCGCCCCACAACGCCGACGCCGCCAGGACGAGCGCGAGCAACGACGGCAGCGTCTCGAGCACTGCCCACGACGTCGAGCGCGCCCGCTCGGCCAGTCGAGCGGCCCCGTGCGCGGCGGCCGGCGCGGCCCATACGAGGTACAGCGGCAACAGGCGTTGACCCTCGCGAATGGTGCCGCCGACGGCCGTCGCCGAAAGCGATTCGTAGACGTCTCGGATGCCGGGCACCACGCTCGCGAACGTGACGACGAGACCGATGACCGCGACCGACGCGGCGCCCGCCCGCCAGCTCGCGTCGAGGCGACGGTGGCCGTACGCGGCCAACAGGATCAGCACCAATCCCGCCACCGCGCCCGTCGCGCCGCCCGCGCCGAGTTGATTGCCGAGCTGCCAGAAACCTTCGCCGGCGAGGACGCGCAGGCTCCCGCCCACGCCGGACGCGTGGGTCGCGAACGCGGGAGCTGTGGCCAAATGCGGGCCGCCCCACACGACCACGATCCCCGGCACGATCCACGGGAGTTGCGAGACAAGCACGAGGCCGACGACGCGACGCCACGCGCGCATGCGCTCCCGCACCAGGCCTACGAGCACCACGGGCAACACGAAGAGACCGCCCGCGAAGCCGCACGCACCCAATGCCGCGCTCCACAAGAACGTGCGCGGCAGGTCGCGCGAGGGACGGAGCAACGTCGGAACGGCCCACGGGAGCAGCGCGTAGACGACGACGAGCGAGATGTCGCCGACGGCCACCCGGGTCAGCAGGAACGGGCTGAGCGAGTACAGGAGCCCGGCCCCCACCCGCGACGACGGGCTCCCCGCCGGCGCCACGAGTCGTGACGCACCGACGCCGGCGGCCGCGATCGCAGCGAGGAGCACGAGCTTCACCGCGTACGTCCCCACGACGACCGACGCCCACGCGATGGGCACGAACAACGGAACCCGGCGTGGGAGCTCGGGCCCGAGCGCCCAAACGCCCGACGGCACGGGAATTCGGGGCGTGACGACGAGGTCGAGGTTGATCAGAGAGCCCGGTCGCAGCGCCGGACCGAGCACCGCGACGGCGACGGCGAGACCTCCGAGCCACGCCAGCATGTCGCGGCGCTGACGGGACGTGCGCGCGGCTACAGCCGTGGAGCCCAAAAGATTTTGCATAGTTCCGCCGCGGTTAGGGAACGACCGCACCGGGAATGGTGCGATCGGACATCGCGTATGCGCGATGCCGAATTGGGAGGCAAGATGCTTGCGCCGTTGGTGCCCATACCGGCAGGTGCATACCGCGCGACCGGTATTTCTATGCTCGGCGCCGGTGGCACGTGTTCCTACATCGTCCCGACCTACAACGAAGCACGCCGCCTCCCCGACACGATCGAACAGCTCATCGCCTTGTCCGGGCCCTCCTCGGAGGTGATCTTCGTCGACGACGGCAGCGAGGACGCGACCCCCTCGATTCTCGAAACGGCGGCGCGGGGCCAGACCAACGTCCGCGTGCTCAGCCACACCCGCAATCGCGGCAAGGGCGCCGTCGTTCGCGACGGCACGTTCGCGGCGCGGGGCGACACCATCGTCTTCATGGACGCCGATCTTGCGACTGACCTGGGCGATCTGGCGGGCCTGCGCCGCGCACTCGAGTTCTGCGACGTCGTGATCGGCTCCCGCTCGATGGCCGCGTCGGTCGTCGAGGCGCGCGACTACCGCGCCCACATGGGCCGCGTGTTCAACGGTTTCACCCGCGGCGTCTCCGGGCTGCCCTATCGAGACACCCAGTGCGGGTTCAAGGCATTCCACGCGCCGGCCGCGAAGTTGCTCTTCGCGCTGAGCGGGTTGAACGGATACGCGTTCGACGTAGAGATCCTCCTGTTCGCGCACCGTCTCGGCCTGCGCGTCGAAGAGATCCCCGTGCACTGGACGCACGTCGGCGGTTCGCACATCCGTCCGTTCTCCGACCCGGCGCGCATGACCACCGACGTCATCGCCGCGAAGATGGCGCAACGCCAGAAGGACTCGGTCGCGGTGGTCACGGTCGAGGGCGGTGGAGACGCCGACCGCATGCGCGAGGTGCAGAAGTGCGTGCGCGCGAACGATGTCGTCGTGCGCGACGACGACGCGGTGCACGTGGTGCTCGGGCACCTCTGCCCGGTCGCCCTTCGTCATGTCATCGCGGGACGCCTGTCCCGTGCGCTCGACGGCCGCGTGAATCCGGAACGGGTGAGCGCGGCGCGACTCATCGAGCTCGTGCAGCGCCGGCCGCGCCTCTCCATCGCGCCGTCGATCGAAGACGCGCCCGCCTTTGCCTCCGCGGTCGCCGGATCATGATGTCGAAGCAGGCGCCGAGCCGGTTGCGATTGTTCAGCCTGTTCCTCGCCGAGCAAAAGGACCCCGCGCCGTTCCATCGGCAACTCGCGTCGGAAGCGGTCGACGAGTTGCCGGCCGACCTGTCGGACCAACTCGTGGTCGACCTGGGCTGCGGTCCGGGGCACTACACGAGGGCGTTGCGCGAACGCGGCGCCAACGTCCTCCCGGTCGACCTCTCGCCCGACGAGTTCTCGCTTCCCTGCGGTCCGCCCGGTGGAGAGATCGTCGCCAGTGGGATGGCCCTCCCGTTCAAGACCGGATCGGTCGACGGGCTCCTCTGCTCGAACATGATCGAGCACACACCGGATCCGCTCAGCGTGTTCGACGAGATCGAGCGCATCGTGCGGCCCGGCGGTTGGGTCTGGTTGAGCTGGACCAACTGGTACTCGCCCTGGGGCGGTCACGACGTGAGCCCGTTCCACTACCTCGGTCCCGAAGTCGGGCTGCGCGCGTACCGGCGGGTCACCGGTCGTGAGCCCAAGAACGTTCCGATGCAATCGCTGTTCCCGCTGCACATCGGCTCGACCTTGCGCGAGCTCCGTTCCCGACACGAGCTCGCGATCGTCGACGTCGCGCCGCGCTACTACCCGTCGCAGCGCTGGATCCTCAGCGTCCCCGGACTGCGCGAGGTCGCGACGTGGAACTGCCGCGTCATGGCGAAGCGGGTGAGCTGGTGATCGCGGGCCCATGAGCCTCGATACGCACCCGGCGCGAGAGGCGCAGGAACGCCGGGCACCGGCGGGCGCGGTGACGATCGAGGTGGTCGACGACGGCCGACGGTCCCGCTCCCCGCGCAAGCTCCTGCGCTCCCGATGGACGATCGCCGGCGCCGTCGCGCTCGTCGTCGCGATTGTCGTCGCCGCGCTGTTCATCACCGGATCGAGCTCCCACCCGCGCGACGCCCGCTTGAGGTTCTCGACGAAGGGCGCGCTGCCGGCTCGGACGTGGACGATGACGACCGGACGTTGGCAGGAAGCCGGTGGGAAGGCGTTCGTCTCGGAAATCGCGCCGGGCTGGACGCTGGCGGCATTCGACCGGGGCGTGACGGACGGCACGGTGACCACCAGGGTCGACGCGACGACGGCCGAAGCGGGCCTCGCGTTCCGCGTGCGCGACACAGCCAACTTCTGGGCGCTGACCGCGGCGCCGCGGTTCAGTACCTGGAATGTCTCGAAGGTCGTCGGCGGCACTGTGCGGTTCGTGACGAACGTCGGCCTCATGCGGACGAGCGGAACCCACGTCCTCGGCGTGCGGCTCGTCGGCGCGTTCATCGACGTGACCATCGACGGACACGGCGTCGCCAGCATCGACGACGCCGATCTCCGGAGCGCGACCGGCGCGGGTCTCGTCGTGTTCCAAAAGCGCGGTGCGCAGACGTCGCGTTGGGAGGGTCTCGACGCCACAATCCGGACGGGCGGGCCGAGACTTGACGAGTCTTCGAGCTCCTGAGCTCGCGCCGGATACCGGCGACATCACGGCCGAACGGCCTCTCCCCGCCCGGCGGGCGCCCGCCGGAGCCTGGCTCGACCGCACGATCTCCCCCTGGTCGCTCGGCGTCGTCTTCGCCGGGTTCGCGCTCGTCGTCGTCCTGACCGCGCAACCGAACCAATACGTGGTCGACAATCTCTTCGCCTGGTTCTGGCGACCGACCGCCGTGTTACGCAGTTGGCTCTCCCCGTGGGACCCGCAGGGCGGTCTCGGCGCGGCGCGTCCCGACTTCTCGCCCGTGTTCGTCGGTGCGATGGCGATCGTCCGCTCCCTCGGCTTCTCGGCGGCGATCGCCGAGCGGATCGCACACGCCGCGCTCCTGGTCACCGCCGGGCTCGGCGCGGTACAGACCGTGCGGCTGTTCATTCCGCGGGTCCGTGCCCTGCACGCGATCGTCGGTTTCCTGTACATGTTCAACCCGTATTCGGCGACGTTCATCCTGCCGTCGGCGTTGTTCCTCAACTACGCGCTGGCGCCGTGGTTCGTCTACGTCGTGGTGCGCGGCATCCGCAACGATCGGCGATCGCGTTGGCGCGCGCCCGCCGCGTTCGCGCTCTTGGTCTTCGTCGCCGGGCTGGCGAACGTTCCCGGCCTCGGGTGGGCGCTGCTGCCGTTGCTTCCCGCGATCGCGTACGTCGTGTTGGTCGAGCGCTCCGCCCGGGTTCGCGACCTCGTCGTGTTCTTGGCGCGAGCCGCACTGCTGACGGTGATCGTCATGGCAGCCGGCCTGGTCAAGATGAAGCTCGGCGCACCCCGGCTGCAGGAGAACCTCAACAACACCGAGACGCTCGGTGTCGTGAGCATCGCCTCGTCGTGGTCGGAGTCGTGGCGAGGGCTCGGATTCTGGCTCTCGTACTGGTCGGACGCGCACGGGCTCACGATCGCGCGGACGAAGACGTTGTTCACTTCGCCGCTCCTCGTCGCGGCGACGTTTGCGTGGCCGATCGGCGCGCTTGCGAGCCTCCGGGTGTCGCGTTGGCGGCCGCGACTCCTGTTCGCCGGGATGGCGCTCGCCGCGCTCGTCGGCATGGTCGGGATCTATCCGTACGCCAAGCCGACGCCGTTCGGTCGGGTGCTGCGGGTCGCCTACGACAACTTCCCGAGCCTGTACGGGTTCCGGAACTCGTACAAGGCCGGCGCGGGCTTGATGCTCGGCATCGCAGTCCTGTTGAGCGTGGGGATCGTCGAACTGCTGCGGCGCAGCGCGCATCGCATCGTGCGCGCAGGCGTCGGAGTCGCAGTCGTCGCACTCGTGGTCGCGACCACGTATCCCTTCTGGATCGGAGGCCTGTACGGACGCGGCGGGCAGACGAAGCCGACCTCGGTGCCGTCGTACTACCCCGCGTCGTTCTCGTGGCTCGACGCACATCTCGGCGACGCCCGCGCGCTGATACTGCCCGGTACCGCAAACAGCTGGTACCGCTGGGGATTCGTCGGCGACGACATCGTCAACGCGTACATGCGGCACCAGTACGTGCTGCGCGGGCTGCTCCCGTTCAGCAACTCCGAAGCCGACAGCATCGTCACCGCGATCGACGACCGGGTGAACAACGGCACGCTCGAACCGGGGATGATCGCCCCGATCGCGCGGCGGCTGGGCATCCGTTACATCATGCTCCGCAACGACCTCGATTGGAGGAAGTCCGAGCGGCCGCGACCAGTGCTGCTGGACGCGCTCCGCCACGACCCCGAGATCTTCCGCGTCGCGACGTTCGGATCCCCGGGCCAGAACGTGACCGATCCCGGAGATACCTCCGTCGAGGCGCGCGCGGAACACAAGTTGCCTCCCGTCGAGATCTACCAGGTGTGGGCTCCGAGCGATCCGCCGAGGGTCGTGTCGGCCCAGAAGCCGCTGCTGCTCGCCGGCGACGGCGCCGCATGGCCGTTGCTCGCGCGCAACGAAGCGCTGACGCCATCGGCCGCCGTCATCTCGACGCGCGATCTCACCCGCAACCAGCTCGCCGGCGCGTTGCGCAACGGCGCGAACGTGGCGATCACCGACACGAACCGCCGCACGAGCACCTTCGTGACCCAAACGAGCCAGCAGACGTCGTACACGCTGGGTCGCTCGGAGGTACAGAAACGCGGCATGGCCGCGACCACCGACCCGACCCGGTCGCAATCGGTCGCGACGTTCTCCGACGCTTCCGACATCCGCGAGATCTCGCCGACGAGTCGCAGCGCGCCCGACACCCGGCCCGCGCTCGCGTTCGACGGCGATCGGCGAACCGCGTGGCTCGCCGACGCGTTCGCCCCGCCCGACGCCCGGCTTCGCATCGAGCTGCGCGCTCCGCACGTCGTCTCGCACGTCGATCTCGTCGCTGCCCGCTTACTCGGAACCGGACGCGAGCTGACCGGCGTCGACATCCGGTTCTCCGACGGGAGCTCTGTTCCCGTCGGGTTGGAGAACCGTTCGGTCTCGGTCGACTTCGCACCCCGCCGGGTCAGCTGGATCGAGATCGCGTTCACGCGGGTCGCGGGCGCCGGAGTCCGGCCGATAGGTCTCGCCGAGATCTCGTTCCGGAACTTGTTGCTCGGCGAGTCGATCGAGGTTCCCGAAGACGTCTTCAATCTCGCCGCGGGCGACCCCGGCACCGCGCAGCTCCTCGCGCAGGCGCCCTTCCGTTACCAGTTCGAGCGGCAGCGCACCAGTACGACCGAAGTCGAAGGTCGCCTCGCACGGACGTTCCGCACGACCGGTACCCACACCTTCACGACGCTCGGAACGCTGCAGCTCGACGGAACGGTGCGCGACTCGCGGGTGGATCACGTGCTCAACGGGGTCTCCGGCGCGACGAGCTCCGTGCGCTACGACTTCAGCCTCGCCAACACCGGGAGCAACGCCTTCGACGGACGCATCGAGACGGGATGGGTGGCGCCGGCGAAGCTCGGGCCGACCCTGTATCTGCACTTCCCGCCGCAACCGGTGATGCACGTCGCCGTCAAGGCCCATACGGGTCCGGGACTGTCGCGACTCATGCGCGTGCGAGTCGTCGTCGGCAGCTACTCCCGGGAGGTCGGGCTCGTGCCGGAACCGGCGTGCGGCAAGGGAGCGGCAATCGGGCTCACACCGTGCGAGCTCGTCGGCGGCATCGACCTTCCCGCGCCGGTCGTCGGCGGCGCGCGGGTCGTCGTCACCGATTTTTCCGCACGCTCGGGCGGCGCGTTCGGCGCGGCTCCGGTCCGCATCGACGAGGTCGAGCTCAACGGTAAGGCGAACCCGGCACCCGTCGACACGAGCGAGTTGACCGGTTGCATCGACGACGTCGTGAAGGTCGACGGACGATCGCTGCCGATCGCGCTCTACGGGACGCGGCGCGACCTCCTCACCGGGGTGAGTGTTCCGTTCACCGCGTGCCGGACGCTGCAACTCGGGCCCGGTGCCCACACACTTCGCACCGGAGTCCCGGTCAACGACCTGACCTTCAACGACGAACGCGCGCAGACCCCACCGCCGAGCGGGTCGGTCGGGACGATCTCCCAGTCGGCCGCGGCGACGAAGCTGCAGGTATCGGCTTCCGCCGGCGATCTCCTGCTCGGCGGCTTCTCGTTCGATCGCAACTGGAAGGCGACCGTCGACGGCCACCCGCTCGCCGGCCCCGAACCGGTCGACGGACAGTCGGCATGGGTCGTCCCGCACGCGCTCGAGGCCGCGACGGTTCAGCTTTCGTACCGCCCGCAGAAAACCTACGACCGCGCGTTGTTCGTCACGCTGGCGGGACTCGTGCTGTGCGGCGGGATTCTCTTCCGGACCCGAAGGAGGCGCGCCGCATGATCTCGCCCAAGCAGATCGCGTTCCTCGTCGGTGAGCTCGCGCTCGTTGCGCTCGTCGTCGGACCGTCGGCGTTGCTGGTGGCGGTACCCGCGCTCTGGATCAGTCGCCAATACGGCGCGCGCGGCGCGCGCTTCCTGCTCGGCGGGGCAGTCGTGCTCATCGGGTTGGCTGCGATCATCTCCGCGACCACGTCGACCCGCCTCGACGCGGTCTACTCCGATCGCCGGGCGGCCGCGGCCGACCTCGGTGGTCTGGCGGTCGCGCTCGTCATGGTCTCGATCGCCGAGCTCGCGCGCCTGGAGCGCTCCAACACGCGCGCGACGCGCCCGCCCGGCCCGCTTGCCGACGACAGCCCGATTGCCGACGACGGCCCGCTGCGGGTCGTGATTCTCACGTGGCGCGACCTCGCCCACCCCCAAGCCGGCGGCAGCGAGGTATTGCTCGATCGGATCGCCCGGGGCCTGACGGAACAGGGCCACGACGTGACGATGGTGTGCGGTGGTCCGGTTGCGCCCCGGCCGTATCGCGTGCTGGAGAGCGGCGGTCGATACACGCAGTACCTGCGGGCCCCGTTCGTCGCGCGCCGGGCCGTCGCCCGAGCCGACGTCGTCGTCGACGTGGAGAACGGCATCCCCTTCTTCGCACCGCTCTGGACGCGCACGCCGACGGTCTGCCTCGTGCACCACATCCATCGCGAGCAGTGGGGTCAGCACTTTCCCCGACCCGTCGCCGCGCTGGGCTGGTCGCTCGAGCGGTTCGGGCTCCGTTACGCACACCGGCGCAGCCCGTTCTTCACGATCTCCGACTCGAGCGCGCAGGGACTCGAATCGCTCGGCATCGCACGCGAACGCATCCGGGTCGCGCGGATGGGCACGGAGGTACCCGAGATCACCTCGCCCGAGAGTGAAACGCCGCTCTTCGTCGTGCTCAGCCGACTCGTTCCCCACAAGCGGGTCGAGCTCATCCTCGAAGCGTGGCGAGAGGTGGAACCACATACGGGCGGGCGCCTCGTGATCATCGGCGACGGCCCCGAACGCCAACGACTCGTCGACGACGCGCCGCCCGGCGTCGAGTTCCTCGGTTTCGTCGACGAGGTGACGAAACACGAGCTCCTCTCGAAGGCGTGGATCTTCCTGCATGCCGCGCACCACGAAGGTTGGGGCATCGTCATCATCGAGGCCGGCGCGCGGCAAACGCCCGCGATCGCGCTCGACGCGCCGGGAGTCCGCGACGCGATCGTGCACGGCGTCACCGGACTGCTCGTGAACGACGTCACCGAGCTGAGCGAGGCGTGGCGCGCGCTGGCCGCCGACGAATCCCACCGCCGGCGGCTCGGACTCGCGGCCCGGGAACGGGCCCGCACCCTGAGCTGGGACGAAACCGTCGAAACCATGCGAACGACGATCGAGAGCGTGCGCGCCGAGCCGAACGCGCGTTTCAGTAGCGTTCGGCGGTATGCCCGAGGGTGACACGATCTTCCGGGCCGCGGCGCAACTGCGGGCCGCGCTCGTCGGCAAACATCTCGTCGAGCTCGAGCTCCGGCGCGATCCTCGCGGTCTGCGCGGCCCTGATCCCGGCACCGTGATCGCCGCAGTCGAGAGCAACGGCAAACACCTCCTCGTGCACTTCGCCGATCGGCACGTCCTGCACACCCACATGCAAATGACGGGCGTGTGGCACGTCTACGGACCGAACGAACGTTGGCGGCGCCCGGGGCATACCGCGCGCGTCGTCGTCCGCGTCGACGACGGCACCACCGCGGTCTGCTTCTCGGCGCCGACCGTCGAACTGCGCCGCGAGCACGACGGGCGTGACCGCCCGACGCGCGCGTCGCGCATGCTCGACCGGCTCGGGCCCGATCTGTGCGAGAGCGGCCTCGATCTCGACACCGTCCTGACGCGCCTCGCGTCGCTCGATCCCGGCACCGAGCTCGCGGCCGCGCTCCTCGACCAACGGGTCGCGGCCGGGATCGGGAACGTGTTCAAGTCGGAGATATGTTGGGCCGAGCGCGTGTTCCCGTTCACACCCGTGGGTGATCTCGACCAAGCGACCCGGCGCCGCATCTACGAGACCGCACGCTTCCAA
>DASYJT010000200.1:0-5226 GCA_035996165.1 Acidimicrobiia bacterium | reverse complement strand
GACCAGCCTGCGCGAGTTCATCGAGTCGATGGCCGAGGCCGGCAATCCCGGCTCGGGCCGACACGACATGGGCGTCCACCATGTTCACGGCTGGATCCTCGAATACGACCCCACGGTGGGTGGTTCGCAGATACAGGCCGTAATCGGCGTCGACGGGTTGATTCACGCGCTGCGCGAACCTCGGTCGGTGCGTACGCGCACCTTGTCGGCTTCGGAGTGGGTGCAGCGCGACGGCGACGATGTGGATGCCACGACCCGCGCTTCACGATTCGCCGATCACCTCTCGCGCATCGGTGCCTTCGACCACGCCGGGCCCGACGTTCCCAACGACGACCCGTCGCGTTGGGGTCCCGCGCTGGGCCGATAACGCGCGCGTAGCGACTCGGGGCGGATGTCCCAATCCGTCGCACCTGCACGGCATGTGCCTGTCTGCCAACTACAACGAGCGATTCCGCGCTCTCTCTGCGTGGTATCGATGCGCTACTGTGTGCGGTCGGCGGGAGGGCCACATCGTGCGGGTTCGATATTTCGGGGTTTTGGCGGCATTCGTCGCATCGACGGTGGTCGCCGGGTTGCCCGCGGCCCCGGCCGGTGCGGTCGGCGCAGCTCCCGTCTCAGACGATTTTCACGCGACGTCGTTGAACACGTCGCTGTGGTCGGTCGAGAACCCGGTCGGCGACGGGTCGGTCTCCCTCAACGGGCACGCGTTGGTGCTGTCGCTGCCCGCGGGGACCGCTCACGACATGTGGACCACCGGGTTGAACGGATTGCGGGTGGTGCAGCCGGTCGCGAACAGCGACTTCGAGGTCGAGACGAAGTTCGAGTCGATGGGGTCCGCGCAGTATCAGGACCAAGGGATCGTCGTCGAGCAGGACGCCTCGACGATGTTGCGGTTCGACGTGTACTCGACGGGGTCGTCGGTGTTGGCGTTTGCCGCGTCGTTGTCGGGGGCCACCGCGTCGGTGAAGGTCTCGCAGGCGGTGGCGAGCGCGCATCAGCCCTTCTGGTTGCGCGTGAAGCGGACGGGCGACACCTGGTTGTTCACCTATTCGCAGGATGGCGTGACGTGGGTCACGGGTGGGTCGTTCGTTTACGCGATGACGGTCGCGAAGATCGGTCCGTACGCGTCGAATGCGGGAACCCTTCCGGCGTGGACCGTGGCGGTCGACTACTTCTTCAATACCGCCAGCCCGATCGTCCCCGAAGACGGCGGCTCCGGGATCCCGAGCGCGGCCGTCAACGACGATTTCAGTACGCCCACGTTGAACGCCTCGACATGGAGCTTCGTCAATCCGGGCGGCGCGTCGAGCCTGTCGCTGGATGGCTCGCATGTGGTGATCGGTGTGCCGGTGGGCTCGTCGCACGATCCGAACTCCAGCGGCAACGGATCACCGCGCGTGATGCAGCCGCTCGCGAACGTGGATTTCAGTATTGACGCGAAGTTCGATTCTGCCGTGGCGCAGCAATTCCAGGAACAAGGAATTGTCGTCGAGCAGGACTCGACGCATTACCTGCACGTCGACGTCGTCCAGAACTGGTTTCAGACCACGTTCGTCGTGAAGTCCGTTTCCGCCGGCACCGTTACCACGATCGCGAACTTCGAGATCTACAACAAGCCGTCGATCGTCCTTCGGGTGGCGCGCGCCGGGAGTGGTTGGTCGTTCGGCTATTCGTACGACGGCCTGCACTGGACAGCGGCGGCGACGTCGAACCTGACGATGACGGTCGCGCGCGCCGGTGTGTTCGGCGGGAACTTCGGTGGTTCGGCGTCTCCGGCGTTCACGGCCAAGATCGACTACTTCGTCAACTCGTCGGCTCCGCCCGCGATCGAGGACGGCATCGCGTGGCCGAGCGCACCTTCGTCACCCGTTATCAACGTGTGGTACGGGTCGCAGCAGACCTTCGGCGCCAACGGTCAACCGCAGCCGTGGGTGAACATCCTGGGTGACGTCTCCGACCCCGATGGCATCGCGAGTCTCTCGTACACGCTGAACGGCGGCGCGGCGAGCGCGTTGTCGCTCGGCGAGAACCAGGTCCGGCTCGTCGAACCCGGCGCGTTCAACGCCGAGATCGCCTACGCATCGCTTGTCACCGGCGCGAACACCGTGCACTTCGTCGCGGTCGACAAGCTGGGCAACCCGTCGACGTCGGATGTCACCGTGACCAAGGTCAACGGTGGTCCGTGGACGCTGCCCTACACGGCGAACTGGTCGCAGGCGGCCGCCAACGTCAACGATGTCGCCCAGGTCACCGACGGGCACTGGACGATCCAACCCGACGGCACGATCCACAGCAGCGACCTCGGCTACGACCGCCTCGTGAACATCGGTCAAGCGAGCACGTGGGGCGCCTACGAGGTGACCGCCCAGGTCAAGATCAACGCCATGGATCCCGACGGCTCGGGCGTCGGCATCATCGCGGGTTGGAAAGGCGCGACCGACAACCTGCACGGACTGGTCACGACCGATCAGCCTCGGATCGGTCATACGTTCCCCGGCGCGCTCGTGTACGACAACGTGCAAGGCCAACCGAGACACCTCGAGATCTACACGAACACCGACGCGCGCCCCGAGCAGACCCTCGCCGCCGACACGACCGGCACCCAGCTGACGATGGGCGCGGTGTACACGTTCAAGTTCCGCGTCACCGACAACGCCTCCGGCGGAAGCGACTACAAGGTGAAGGCCTGGAAGACGGGTACGGCCGAACCGGCGACGTGGCAGATCCAAGCGAGCGGCGAGCTCAGCCGTGGTTCGGTCCTGCTCGTCGCTCACCGCGCCGACGTCTCTTTCGGGACCGTCACCGTCAACCCGATCACAGGCACTCCATCGCCCGTGAACACTGCGGTGCCGACGATTACCGGCACGGCGCAGCAGGGACAGACGCTGTCGGTCTCCACGGGGACCTGGACGAACAGCCCGACGGCCTACACCTACGCGTGGAACCGTTGCGCCTCGTCGTGCGCGGTCATCTCGGGTGCAACGACGAGTACGTACGTGCTCGGGCCGGCCGAGGTGGGTTCGACGATCACCGCGACCGTCACCGCGTCCAACGCGGGTGGAAGCAGCGCACCTGCCACCAGCGTGGGCACCGCCGTCGTCACCGCACTTTCGTCCGTATCGCAAACCATCGCGGCCGGTACGTCGGCCACGAACCTGTCGACCGAGAACCTGTGGCCGGGCGCGCAGAACCCGCCGTACGTCTGTTGTTGGGGCGCGCAGGGTCAATACGTGACGTTCTCGTTCAACGCGAGCGCCGGTTCGACGAATCTGGGCTTGCGCTACAGCGCCGGGAACGGCGCTGCGTACCGAAAGCTCGAACTCGACGGGTCGGTCCTGGTGGCCAAGCAGGTGTTCCCCGCGACGGCAAATTGGAGCACCTGGAGTACGCAGACGCTTAACACGACCCTGTCGGCGGGGGTGCACACACTCAAGATGTGGTTCGATTCGACGGCCGGTTCCAGCCAGTACATGAACCTCGACAATCTCACCGTCACCCAAGTTGGCGCGCCACCTGCCGGGGTTGTGGTTTCCGCCGGCTACGTCGACAGCGCCGGCGGTCTGACGCCGTGGTCCGGTTCGGCCAACACCACGTTCATCGGCGAGCCGGCCCAATGCTGCGCGACGCACGGACCGGACAACGGCTCGCCCGGCTACGACGCCGGTGCGATCCAAGTCGCCAACAACACCGCGTCGTCGGTGACGGTCAACTCGGTGACCGTCGACTTCGGCGGCGGCTCCTCACCGTCACACTTCGATCTCTGGGGCGGCGCGACCACACCGCACCTACCGCAGACGCTCGCGCCCGGCGCGCGGCTCGTGCTCACCATGACGTCGGGTTTCAACTTCGACACTTCAGACTTGAACGGCGAAGCCTGCAACTCCAACAGCGGAGTGGTCGGGGTCGTGCACGTGACCGTCAACGGATCGCTCACCGACTACCAGGACTCACACCAGAACCTCAACAGCGACGGCACCGACCTGGCCGGTTGCCCGGGTGATGTCTCCGAGCAAAAGCCGTTCGCCGTCCTCGCGCCCGGCGCCCAACCGGCTGCGCTGCCCGTCAACGACGTACCCCCGTCGGTGACCGCGGCCGGACCGGTCGGCTCCACCGCCGCGCCGGCTCCTGGGCGGGTCGTCAGCGGATTCGCCGGCGGCTGGAACGCCAGTCCGCCTCCGACACTGTCGTTGCAGTGGACGGTCTGCGACACGAACGGCGCGAACTGCACCGCGATCTCCGGCGCGACCAACGCGACGTATCGACCGACGTCGACCGACGTCGGGCGGACGCTGCGCCTGCGAGTGACCGCGTCCAACTCGTCGGGGTCGGTTGTGATGTCGTCGGCGCCGACGCCGGTGGTTCTGTCCGGTGCGGCGGTCGCCCAACTCGGCGACACCCTGACCGGATCCACCTCCACGTTCGTCTACAACACCAACGAGCTGTCATGGATCACGACCGCGACGACAAGCGGCACGTCGAAGGACTTCGCATTCTTCGCTCGAGGTGCCGCCAACAACCAGGTCTTCACGCCGAAGATCTACAGCGTGGTCAACGGCCAGAAGGGCAGCTTGTTGGCGACGGGCGCGGCGGTGACCGTGCCGAAGGCCTCGAACGGTCAGTGGTACGTGTCCAACCTCAGCGGCCTACGCCTCCGGGCCGGCACCCAGTACGTGCTCGCGCTCGCTCCGTCGGGCACGTACAACGGCACGTACGTGGGTGCGGAGACGAGCGGTCAAAGCTCGTTCTTCATCGACTACTGAGCGAGTAACCCGCTTCGGTGTCGGTGCTTCACAGGCGCCAGCGGGTTGCTCCACCCGGTTCGACAGTTGCCAGCGCGGTCGCGACGCGAGGCGTGAGTCGGTAGACGAACCAGGGCGGCGGACCCGCGGACGGCGCGCTGAAGTCGGCCGTGAGCGCGCGACCGGATTCGTCGACCCGGCACGGCCACCCTTCGGCGGCCCAGCGCGTCGCCATCTCGGCGACCGTCGTCGGTTCGGTCACCTCGTGCGCGGCACCTTCGACTACGAGGTCGAAGGCGTGGGTCGCGACACTCAACGTGCAGCGCGGATCGCGCGCGAGGTTCCGCGCTTTGCGCGTGCTCGGGCCGGTCTCGAACCAAAATGAGTCCTCGTGCCAGAGCGCGCCGACACCTGTGACGTGCGGGCTTCCGTCGGGGTTGATCGTCGCCAACCAGCAGGTGTGGCGGTTGGGTCCGCCGGTCTCCGG
>DASYJT010000199.1:0-6258 GCA_035996165.1 Acidimicrobiia bacterium | reverse complement strand
GCGGCGATCCCGATGATGGGCGCCGACGGCAGGCTCGGAGGCAGGCTCCCGAGAAATGCCTTGTTCGAGAAGTCGAAGACCCCGCCGTCGCTGGCGACCATGAGGTACCCGTTGCCGTAGGCGACGAGCCCGTTCACCGCGCGGTTCAGGTGCGAACCGCCCATCGAACCGCGGAACGGCGCGACGAATGCGAAGACCCCGCCGTCGGAGGCGACGAGCCAGTAGCCCCGATTGTCGGGGGTCGGCGCGATCCCCACGACGGGCCGGTTGAGGCGGAGGTGCCCCGTCGAGCCGTGGAAGTGCGCGTCGCCGAAGCTGAACACACCGCCGTCGGAACCGACCATGTAATACCCGTGCCCCGTCGGCGTCGCGACCGACGCGACGATCGGGCCGTTCAACGCGGTACTCGACATGTCGCCGTAGAAGTGCGCGTCGCCGTACACGAACACGCGTCCGAGGTTCGTGAACAACCAGTAACCGTTCCCCGACGGGGTCGCCGAGATCGTGCTCACCGCCTCACCCGCGCGGAGGGGCGGCCGGCCACCGTGATCGCGGGCCGCCTCACCGAGGTGCGACACGTACCCCGCGGCGTCGACGATCCAGAAGCCCCGCCCGTCGGGGCGGGCCGTGATCGCGACCGCGAAGCCGGGCGCCGAGCCCGAATTCGACGCGCTTCCGAATGGATACACCGAGCCGTCGGCACCCAACATCCAATAGCCCGATCTCGGCGTGCCGTACTGGACGAGTATCTGGTTCGCGTCGTCGAGACGTCTGCAGTACGACGCGGTTGCGTCGGAGCAGTTGGTCGATTGATTCGCGGGTCGTTCGTATTTCGTCTCGACGACCCGGGTCGCGCAACTCACCGTGGTGCACGCCTTCAGCGCCGCGAGCCCGAAACTCGGATTGTGCGTCAACTCGTGCCAGACGTACTGCAGCTGCACCTCGAGGTTCGTCCACGGGACGTGCAAGCTGTTGGCCAGCGCGACGAGACCGTTGAGGCGCGGGCCGGGATCGGTCCACTGTGCGATACCGACGCCACACGGACCCGGCGGCAACGCGCAGCCGAACTGGACCTGGGCCGGGTTCAGCGCACCGCCCGACTCGTAGTGGAGATTCCCTTCGAGTCCGGCGATCTGCACCCGGGTGAGCGTCGTGTTGGCGACGAAGTACTCCCAAGCGGTGAATACGTTCGCGGTGAGGGGATCAGCCGCCAGGCTGTGGCGTTCGAGCGCGGAGCCGGTCAACGCGTAGATCGTGGCGTTCCCGGATCGGGTGCCCGCCGAAGCCACGCCAACGGTCGCGGGGCCGAGCGCGCACGTCACGACGGCCGCTAACAGCGCACACCGAAACCGCAACCTCATCGCGCCGACTCAGGACTCCAGATCGAGGTGCAGCATCTTGATCGCGTTGGTGCGGCAAATCTTGTCGACCTGCTCCTGGGTGAGATCCTTCATGATCTCCTCCGCCACCTTCTTGGTGTGCGGCCACGTCGAGTCGCTGTGCGGATAGTCGGTCTCGAAGGTCACGTTGTCGACGCCGACCTTGTCGAGGTTCTTCAAGCCGTGCGCGTCGTCGAAGAAGCAGCCGTAGACGTGCTCGTAGTAGTACTCCGACGGCGGGCGCAGCACCTTGTCGGAGACCCCGCCCCAACCCCGGTTGTCCTCCCACACCTTGTCGGCGCGCTCGAGCACGTAGGGGATCCAGCCGATCTGGCCCTCGCTGTACGCGATCTTCAGCCGCGGGAACTTCTCGAACAGGCCCGACATCAACCAGTCGGTCATCGACATCGCCGCGTTCATGTACGTGAGCGTGCTGCTCACTGCGGCGGGCGCGTCCTTGGAGGTCGACGGCATCTTCGACGACGAGCCGATGTGCATGCACACCACGGTGTCGGTCTCTTCACACGCCTGCAGGAAGGGGTCCCACCAGCCGTCCTTGTCGTGCATCGACGGCAGGCCCAAGAACGCGGGGATCTCCGAGAACGTGACCGCGTGATTGCCGCGCGCCGCGTTGCGCCGCACTTCTTGCGCCGCGAGCTTCGGGTCCCAGAGCTGCACGATGATCAGCGGGATGAGGCGGTCCTTCGTGCCCGCGCACCACTCCTCGACCATCCAGTCGTTGTACGCCTTGACGCAGAGGTCGCCGAGCACGAGGTCTTTGCGCTCGGTGAACGTCTGCCCGCAAAAGCGCGGGAAGCTCGGGAACGCGAGCGATGCCTCGACGTGGTTCACGTCCATGTCTTCGAGCCGCGCGGTCTGGTCCCAGCAGCCCTTGCGCATGTCGTCCATCGTGATCGGGCTCACGGTGATCTCGTCGCGCGGGTAGCCCGCCGCGGCCGACAGGCGCGTGAGCGGATACTGAAGGTCTTCGATGAGCCACCAGTCGCACCAGATGCCGTCTTCGTTCTCGCTCGCGGTGTCGTAGCTGAAGACGCCGCCGACGTACGACATGTTCTTGACCTTGCGCCGCTCGATCCGCGGCCCGATCGCCTTGTACTTCTCGGGCAGCCGGTCCTGCCAGACGTTCGGCGGCTCGATGACGTGATCGTCGACGGAGATGATGCGGGGAATCTGCGGCGCCATGCCGAACAGGCTATAGCGGACGATTCTCAGCCCGGCCAGGCGGCGATGACGTCGTCGGTGGTGGTGATCGTGGCAACGAGGTTGAGGGTGTTGTCGACGACCGCCTGTGCGTAGTCGGCCGGCACCCCGGCGATGGCGTCACGCGGCATCACGACCTGATATCCCCGGTTGACCGCGTCGAAGGCGAGATTGGTCATCCCGATATTGATCGAAACCCCTACCCCGACGATCGTCGTGACGCCGAGGTTGCGCAGGATCGAGTCGAGTTGCGTGCCGGTCATCGGACCGACGCCGTGGTACCGCGCCAACACGAGGTCGCGCTCGTCGACGCCGATCTCGGCGGGCACCTGCACAGCCGCGCTTCCCGGCGAGAGGCGAACCGGCGACTTCTTCACGCCCGCGAACAGGCGCGCGTTGGTGTTCGCGCCCCGGCCGTCGTCACGCGTCTCGGCGGTGCAGTGCAACACGGTGACCCCGACCGCACGCGCGGCTCGCGCCAGCCGCGCGCAGTTGCCGACCAGGTTTACCGCGGCCGCGGCTTCGGCGAGCGCGGGCAGTGCCGACTGCGGGCCGACGACACCGTTCTGCACCTCTTGCAGCACCAACGCGGTGTGCTCGGGCGCGACGAGTGCGCGCAGGTCGAGCGGCATGCGCCTACTCCTCGACGAAGCCGGTGTCGGCGGCCGCGTCGCGCAAGAGGTCCTTGAGGATCTTGCCGGCGGCGTTGCGCGGCAACGAGCCTTCGCGCACTTCCCACTGTTCGGGCACCTTGTAGTACGCCAGTTGCGCCGCGCAAAAGGCGCGCACGGCATCGACGTCGATCGAGTGTCCGAGCCGCGGGACGACGACGGCCTTCACCCGTTGGCCGAGCTCGGGATCGTCGACGCCGATGACCCCGCATTCCTCGACATCGGGATGGTCCTCGATGATCTTCTCGATCTCCACGGGGTACACGTTCTCGCCACCGCGGAAGATGAGGTCGCGCTTGCGCGACGAGAGGTAGAGGCGTCCGCCTTCCATGCGCCCGATGTCGCCGGTGCGCAACCAGCGGTCGGGGGTGATCGTCTCCGCGGTCGCCTCGGGGCGGCGCCAGTATCCGGGCATCACCATCGGTCCGCGGACGCACACCTCGCCCTCTTCGCCTTCGGGGAGCGCGTTGCCCAACGGGTCGCGGATCTCGAGCTCGACGGTCGGCAACGGACGCCCGACCGACATCGGGAAATCGATCAGTTCCTGCCCGTTGTTGAGCGTCGCGAGCGCGCTGCACTCGGTCTGGCCGTAGCCGATACCCACGCTGTGCCGCGCGTTGGGAAACACCTGCCGGGTCCGCTCGATCAGCGAGGCCGACACCGGTGATCCGCCACCGCCGACGGTCTTGATGCTCGACAGGTCGTACTTGGCCGCGTCGGGGAAGTTCACCATGCGGTGCAACAGCGTCTCGGTGAACGACCAGCCGGTGCACTGCTCCTGCTCGATCACGCGCATCGCGACGGCCGGCTCGAAGCGGCCCATGAGCCACACGCTCTTCAAGCCCGTCGCGAGCATCATCACCGCCGCGCTGTGCAACCCCGATACGTGGAACAAGGGACTCGAGACGAGCTGGCACGGCGGAAGCGCCGGAGGGTCGTCGGGGCCGGGCGGCGGGGCGAGCATCATCGCCTTCGCGCCGTTGTAGAAGTTGAGCATCAGGTAGGACGCGACATTGCGATGGGTGTTGATCGCGCCCTTCGGGCGACCGGTGGTGCCCGACGTGTAGAGGATGATCGCGGCATCGTCCTCGTCGACCGAGAGATCGGCGAAGCCCGCGTCGGGCGCGTACGTCTCGAGCTCGTGGAAGTCGTCTTCCATCACGAGCACGGGTACGCCGAGGTCGTCGCCTTCCATGCGTTCGACGCGCTTGCGATCGGCGACGAGCACCTTCGGCTCGCAGTCGTCGACGAAGTAGCGGATCTCGGGGCCGGTCGACCAGCCGTTGAGACCAACCGCCACCGCTCCGAGGCTGATCGCCGCCCAGAACGAGATCACCCACTCGGGACAGTTCGCGCCGAGGATCGCGACCCGGTCGCCGGGCTGTACGTCGTAGCGGTCGCGGAACACGGCGGCCACCGACGCGACCAGTCGCGCGTGCTCGGCGTAACTGATCCGGCGCTCCGTCACGCCGTCGGTGGCGAGCATGTAGACGTTGTCGCCGAAGTCGGCTGACTTCAGGAGCAGATCGCGCAGCGTTCGGATCCGGTTCTTGAACGAATGGATCGCGACGCCACCGACCTCGACGTCGACGATCTCGAACGCCCCACCCTCGGCGAGCAACGTCGCTTCGACGCGCGCCAGGTCCTCGGGAACACCAACGGCGTTGCGCGCTTCGGCCGACGTCACGCCGAAAACCTACAGCCGGGCAATGACGAGGTGGAGAAGGTCGGCAATCTCGCGCGCGCAGGCCAGGAATACGTCGAGATCGCCACCCGCGGGATCCACGACATCCTCGTCGGGCTCGAGGGCGACGTCGGCGAGGCCCATCGCCGCGATGCGATCGACGAGCGGGGTTCCGTCCTCCGGGAGATCGCGCGCGAGGCGCTTCAATGTCGCCGTGCGCGGCGCCGCCTTCGGATGCACTCGGCGCATCCATGCCACGTGCTCACGGGCGAGCGCGATGACGAGGTCGGCCGAGTCTAGCTCCTGCACCGTGGCCTGGCGACTCCGGTGATCCGGGATCGGCAAGCCGATCGAGGCGATCGCGTCCCGGGTCCGCCAGCTCATCGGCATTCCCTCGATCACGTGCGTCCCGGACGTCGTGACCGTGAGACCAGGGACGTGCTCGCGGAGAAACGCACCGGCCATGACGGACCGCGCGGCGTTCCCCGTGCACAAGGTCACGATGTGGAGGTCGGTCATTCGCCCATGCCCGTCATTCGTCCCTGACCATGGCGTCCATGACCATGTCGTCCAACACCATGTCGGGGCCGGACACTACCGGTCGGGCAGAATGCACCTCGTGCCGTACACGCTCGTCCTGCTTCGCCACGGGCAAAGCGAGTGGAACCTGAAGAACCTGTTCACGGGATGGGTCGACGTCGACCTGACCGAGCAAGGTCGCGACGAGGCTCGACGCGGTGGCCGCGACCTCGCGAACGCCGATGTCACGCCCGATGTGCTCCATACCTCCCTCCAAGTGCGAGCGATCCGTACGGCCGAGCTCGCGCTCGACGAGTGCGAGCGCAAATGGATTCCCGTGCGGCGATCGTGGCGACTGAACGAGCGTCATTACGGCGACCTCCAGGGCAAGGACAAGCGCGAGACCACTGCCGAGTTCGGTGCCGACAAGGTGAAGGTATGGCGACGTTCCTACGACGTGCGCCCGCCCGAGCTCGACCCGACCCTCGCGAAGAACGCCACGCGTTGGGGCTACGACGCGCGCTACGGCGCATTGCCGCGCGACGTGCTCCCTCGTTCCGAGTGCCTGAAGGACGTGCTGGAACGCATGCTGCCGTGGTGGCACGACGCGATCGTCCCCGACCTGCGCACCGGAGCGACGGTCCTCGTCGCCGCCCACGGCAACTCGTTGCGCGCGCTGGTGAAGCATCTCGACGGCCTCACCGCCGACGAGGTCGTCGACCTCAACCTCCCGACCGGCGAACCGCTCGTCTACGAGCTGAACGACGACCTCCGACCCGTACAG
>DASYJT010000198.1:0-1617 GCA_035996165.1 Acidimicrobiia bacterium | reverse complement strand
GGCGGGGTTGCGGTCGACGACGCGTGGGGTGTCGTCGCCGGGCTCACGCTCGGACAGGACATCTCCGACCGTGCGGTGCAGATGACGGGCGTGCCGCCGCAGTTCTGTCTCGGAAAGAGCTTCGCGAATTACGGGCCGATCGGACCTGCGATCGTGTCGCTCGATGCGTTTCCCGATCCGGACGACGTCGCGCTGTGGTGCGACGTCGCCGGCGAGCGCATGCAAACGGCGCGCACGAGCCAACTGATCTTCTCCATCCCCACGCTCGTCGCGTACCTGTCGTCGATCTGCCGGCTGTACCCCGGCGACCTCGTATTCACCGGGACGCCGTCGGGGGTCGGCATGGCCCGCGGCCGTTACCTCGCGCCCGGCGAGACGATCACCTCCGGCGCCGATGCGATCGGCGAGCTGCACAACCTGTGCGTGGCCGGCACTGGGCCCCTTGCAACATGAGCCTGCACCGACTGCTCGGATTCCGCGCCGCGGTCGCCGACCCGGCCGCGCTCGACGCGTACTACACCGAGCTCGGTCTCGCCGGTGACGCGCACGCGGGCTACACCGGCTCCAACGGCGGTGGCGGAGTCACCATCGACGAAGCTCCGTTTCGGCGGCTCGTCGCCGTCGACATCGGTTGTGACGACGACACCGACCTCGATGCCGTGCAGCAGCGACTCGAGACGCGGGGAGCGAGCCCCGCCCGCGCGTCGGAGTCCGTCTCCGTGGTCGATGCCGCGTCACGCGTGCTGTTCACGGTCCGGGTCGGCGCACCCGAAGCCCCCATCCCGCCGGTCGATTTCGTCACGCCGAACACACCCGGAGCGGTGGTGCGGCTCAACGAGCGTGCTGTTGGTGTGTTCGGGGTGCCGCGACCACCGCGCCGGCTCGGGCATCTGGTCATCGGCACACCGGATCTGCGCGCGACTCGTGATCTGCTGGTCGACGGCATCGGCTGCAAGGTGAGCGACGAGTTCGACGGGATCATCCACTTCTTGCGTTGCTCGACCGATCATCACAACATCGGGCTCGTGCACTCGCCCGTGCCGATCCTGCAGCACTACTCATGGGAGTGCGACGACCTCGACCACGTCGGCCACACCGCGACCGCGCTCTACCGAAGCGACCCGGATCGCCACGCGTGGGGTATCGGTCGGCACTTCGCCGGTTCCAACTTCTATTGGTACCTGCGCGACCCGTCCGGCTCGTTCCTCGAGCTGTACTCGGATCTCGACCGCATCACCGACGACACCGCGTGGGAACAGCGCGGCCGCACGCCGATGAGCTTGGAGCACACTGTCAACGCGTGGGGGCCGAATCTGCCCACCGAGTTCGTCGTGCCCGCCGATCTGGCGGACCTGGAAGCCGGTTGGGCGACGCTCGGCGCATGATCGAGAGAGGGTTCATGACTGATCTCTTCACCAACGCACACCGCTACGGCGATCTCGACGCGTGGCGGCGGGAGGCCGTCGAGTTGCATGCGCGCGGCCCGATTCACCGCATAGAACAGCCCGGCTATCAGCCCTTCTGGGCGGTGATCGGCCACGACGCGGTGCTCGACATCGAACGGCGGCCCGACGACTTCACGAATGGGCCGATCCCGATCCTCGGCAGCGACAAGCA
>DASYJT010000197.1:0-2656 GCA_035996165.1 Acidimicrobiia bacterium | reverse complement strand
TGCCGCGGTCGTGCTGTCGTACATCGTCGTCTTCTTCAACGCCGCGCTCGTCTACGCCGCGAACGGCCGGTTCCAGGGTGAGCCGGTGACCGTCGGCGAGGCCATCCACGCCGCGCGCGCACGATCACACGTGTTGTTGCCGTGGGCCGTCGTGAGCGCGACCGTGTCGGTGGTGCTGCGCGCGGTCGAACAGCGCGGCGGCATCTTCGGCCGGATCATCGGCAGCCTCGCAGGCGTGGCCTGGTCGGTGGTGACGTTCCTCGTCCTCCCGGTCCTGGTGTTCGAGGGCCTCGGTCCCATCGCGGCGGTCAAGCGCTCGGGCGAGCTCTTCAAGCGCACGTGGGGCGAGAACCTCATGACCAACGCGGGCATCGGCCTGGTCGGACTCGTCGCGATGTTGGTCGGAGCGGTGCCGCTCGTCGTGTTGCTCGCGATCGGGGGTCCGCTCGCGGTCGTCGGTATCGCGCTGTTCGTGGTGTGGTGCATCGCGGTGATGCTGGTGTCGAGCACGCTCACGGGGATCTTCCAGGTCGCGTTGTACCGCTTCGCGACCGGTACGCCGGTTCCGGGTTTCGAGCCGGCGCAGCTGGAAGAGTCGTTCCGGCCGCGTCGGCAAGGGCGCGGTCGCGGGCTGTTCGGCGCGTAGCGGTCAGTCCGGATTGTCGGCCGGGCCCGCACCCGCGGACGCGCGCACCACCCACGCGGTCGGATCGAGTCCGGTCGCCGCGCGATAACTCTCCGTCGCGCGGGCTGTGATCTCGGAGGCCGACCCGGCCGGACCGACGGCCACCACGCAGCCGCCGAAGCCGGCGCCCGTGAGTCGCGCACCGTACGCGCCGGCTGCGACCAGGCACTCGACAAGGGTGTCGAGCTCGGGGATCGAGACCTCCATGTCGTCGCGCGACGACGCATGACTCGCGAGCATCAGAGGTCCGAGCGCCTCGAGGTCGCCGGCTCTCAGCGACGACGCGAATTCGCGCACGCGCGCCATCTCGGTCACCGCGTGCCGACCGCGGGGGATGTCGCGAACCTGCTCGAAAGTCGCGTCGCGCAGCACCTTCACTCCGAGCCCGGCCGCGACCGCTTCACTCTCGGCGCGCCGCTGCGCGTACGGCGAGCCTTCCAGGGTGCGCGCGACGCCGGAGTGCACGACGAGCACGCCCAACTCCGGCGGCAACGGGACCGGTTCGATCTCGAGCGTGCGGCAGTCGAGGAACAGGGCGTGGCCGACGCGCCCGTACACCGCGGCCATCTGGTCCTGGATCCCGCACGGCACGCCCGTCGCGACGTGCTCGGCCCGCTGCGCGGCGAGCGCAAGCTCGGTACCGGTCAGCGCCATCCCGGCGACATCGGCAAGTGCGAGCGCGCACGCGACCTCGAAGGCGGCGCTCGACGACAGGCCGGCGCCGACGGGCACCGTCGAGGTGATCACGAGATCGGCGCCGATGGGCGCGCGACCGATCTCGGAGAGGACACGGGTCACCCCCGCGACGGCCCGCCCCCATTGCGGCCGGGTCGCGCGCGGCGAGTCGCTGCCATCGGCGGCGACGGCGACTTCACCGGCGAATCCGGAAGAGCGGGCGACCACCCGTCCGTCGTCGCGCGCCGTGGCGCGGATGACGACATCACGGTCGATCGCGATCGACACCACCCAACCCTCGTGGTAGTCGACCTGCCCGCCGATCAAGTTCACCCGTCCGGGCGCGCGAAACGTCCGGGTGGGGTTCACGCGTCGCGCAGTGCCTGCGCGGCGGCTTCCGGGACCACGGGATTGGAAAGCGTGCCGCCGCCTCGCTCGGCGGACGCGATGTAGCGCTGTACGTTCGGTGCGCGCAGCGGCGGCGCGACGTGCGCGTGGATGTGCCACTCGTCGCCCCCGCCGGCCGGCGCCTGGTGGAACCACAGGAGATACGGGAACCGGTACGCGGGGTCGGGCGCGGGCCACATGCGGTCGTAGCGGCTCAGCGCGTCGATCAGAAGCGCGGCGAGATCGTCTCGACTCGCCGAGTCGAGGGCAGGCATCGCACCGACGTGCGCGCGCGGCGCGATGCGCATGCCGTACGCGTACGTCGACGCGTACGGCACCCACGCGACCCAATCGCCAACCGAAGCGACGACGCGCGCGCCGGCAGCCAGCTCCGCCGCCACTTCCGCACACACAGTGCAGCCGTGTTCGCGCGCCACCGCGCCTTCCCGCGCGGGCTCCGGCGGGACGAACGGGTAGCCGTAGATCTGACCGTGCGGGTGGTCGATGGTCGCCCCGACCTCGCGACCGCGATTCTCGAACACGAGCACGTACTCGATCTCCGAGCGCGCGAGCAGCGCGGTGGTGCGCGCCGCCCACAGGTCGACGACCTTGCGGACCTGCGCGACTGGGAGCGTCGACAACGACTGGTCGTGCTCGGGAGAGAAGAGCACTACCTCGCACGCGCCGACTGCCGGCACGCTCGTCGTGCCCATGGCCTCCGCCGCGCCGACGTCGATCGGTGCGTCGGGCGCGTATGCCGGCCAACGATTGGCGAACCAACGGACGTCGTACGGATCGGGCGCCTCGAGCCCGCCGACGCAGAACGGGCACCCCGTCTCCGGCAGGTTCGGGCGAGCCTGGCGGCCGCCGACGATGTTGACCCATTCCCGCGTGAGCGGATCGAATCGC
>DASYJT010000196.1:0-7472 GCA_035996165.1 Acidimicrobiia bacterium | reverse complement strand
TTCGTGGGAACCGGGAGCACTCCGCCCCGCGTGAACCACAATCGCGTCATCGTGATGGAACAGACACTGATCGGCGCGTACAACTACGACGCGCAAGGGTTCCGGCCCGCGCTCGAACTGCTCGCTTCGGGCGTCCTGCCGCTCGATCTCCTGATCGAGCCCGTCGACATCCACCTCGACGAGGTGCAGTCGACCATGCACCGGCTCGCGGCGGGTGAGCTGCCGGGCAAGGTCATGGTCACGCCCGACGTGTCGACCGCGGCTGAGGTGCGGGCGTGAGCGGACGGCCCACCCTCAACCACGTCGCGATCAGCATGGACCCGTCCCTGCTCGACGAGCGCGGCCGCGCCGACGTGCTCGCGTTCTACGGCCAGGTGTTCGGATGGACCGAGGGCGACAACACGGGCGAGGCCGGGAACCCGCTCATCCTGTACACCGGCGCGTTCGGCCAATTCGTCTACCTCCTGCCGGCCGACCCTCCGCTCACCGCTCCGCCGCTCGACCACTTCGGGCTCCAGGTCGAGACACTGACCGACCTGCACGACATCGTCGACCGCGCGCAGTTGTATTCGGCGCGCGACGAACGCGTGCGCGTGATCGACATCCACTCCCGCACCACCCACGGATCGACGCACGACTACACGCTCACGAGCGCGTACGTCGGCTTCGTCATCCCCCTGATGATCGAGCTCCAGCACTTGGAGCGCATCCCGAACGGTGGAGGCGCCGTCTCAGCGGGACAGTGATGCGCGGCGGAGCTCGTAGACGTGCTGGAGCAGGGTGACCAGCGCGATCTTCACCGACTCGCGGTTGCGCGCGTCGCAGTCGACGACCGGGATCTGATCCGACACGCCGAGCGCCTCGCGCACTTCGGGAATCGGGTAGTGATACGAACCGGCGAAATGGTTGACGCCGACGACGAACGGCGTGTTGCGAGCTTCGAAGTAGTCGAGGGCCACGAAGCTGTCGGCAAGCCGGCGAGTGTCGGCGAGCACGACCGCGCCGAGCGCGCCGTCGCACAAGTCGTCCCACATGAAGGCGAAGCGCTCCTGGCCGGGCGTGCCGAACAGGTACATCACGAGCGTGTCGTCAACCGTGATACGCCCGAAGTCCATCGCGACCGTGGTGGTGACCTTCTTGTTGACGAGCGTGGTGTCGTCGACGTCTTTCGACTCGGTCGTCATCGCGGCTTCCGTCGTCAGCGGCGGAATCTCCGACACGGCCGACACGAACGTTGTCTTACCGACGCCGAAGCCGCCCGCGACCACGAGCTTGACCGACGTGACCTTGCGCGCCGAGCGGTCGGGCCCAGCCTGTGGCGCGCGCGTCGGCGCGACCGATTCAGAGGGCCCGGACACGTTCGATCATCCTGGTCAGGGCCGAGAGCTCGATCTCGACGGGGTCGCTGTACGTCGTCTCGAGGCAACCGTCGTCGACAAGGTCGCCGACCAGCACCATCGCGACGCCGAGGGGCACGTTGAGCTCCGCCGCGATCTCCGCGATCGAGATCGGCTCGTACGAGAAGTCGACGATGCGCGCCTTCTCGAAGCTGAGGTCGTCGCGGGGCTTGCCGACGGTCTGCAGCATCGTCTCCATCTTGAGCGACGAATCAGCCGCGCGCGTCCGGCCGCCCGTGATGACGAACGGACGTACGAAATCCTGCGCGGTTGCGCGCGGCGGCAATTCCTCCGTCATTGCAGCACGCTCTCCTTCAGCTCCGCGACGAGCGAGGGACTGAGCGCGGCGCCGACACGCTCGACGAGCAACGTCATCTGGTAGCCGACCGCGCCGACGTCACACCGACGATCCGCGACGACGCCGAGCGAGCTGCCGTCGGACACCGACGACACGAAGAGGTAACCCTCTTGCATCGCGACGATCACCTGTTCGAGGTCACCCAACGCGAAGCACCGCGCCGTGCTCTCGGCCAAGCTCGTCATGCCCGCGATGATCGCCGAGAGCTGCTCCGCACCGGCGCGCTCGAGCGAGCTCGACATGGCCATCAGCAATCCGTCGGACGACACCGCGACCGCGTCGGTCACTCCCGGCGTCGCGTCGACGAAGCTCGACAGCAACCAGTTGAAGTTGCGAACTTCGGCGCTGGCGCCCACGGCGTTCGCCCCGTCCGATTGCACCGTCAATGCCCTCTCCGATCATCGATACCGGCTTCTTCACGGGCCTGCTCGGCCGCGGCTCGGAAGGCGGCGAAGAACGCGAACCGTTCGCCGCCGTCGACCGGTGCGGCTGCCCCGGACTCGGGTTGGGCACCGGTCGCGCCGTTCGCTTCGGGAGCAGGCACGGAAGTGGCCTGCGACTCGCCCGGACCCGCGCCGCGCGACGGCAACGGACCGGGACTCTCCAGCCGCGCGCCCGGAGCGGGGTCGGCGGAAGGCGCGGCACCGGAAGCGGTCGGCTCGGGTGCAGCGGCGGGTTCACTGACGACCGGGCGTTGGCGAACCCAGGGCGTCTCGAGCTTCGAGTTTCGGCGGCCGCGCTTCGGCAACCGCTGCGGGAGCAGGTCCTCGGAGAACGGCGAAGCCGGCGCCGGCTCGGCGGGACGGCCGGCCGCGACTTCGACGGCTTGCGCGACCTCGGAGAACGACGCGCGGCGATCGGGCGCGAGCATCGGCGGACGATCCGGATCCGCGGTCGCCGCGGCCGGCGCAACCGGTTCGGGCGCGGACGCCGGACTCGACGGCTCGCTCGGCACCGACTCCGCGGCGGGCGCGGGTTGCGGGGTACTCGCCCCTCGCAGATCGGCGAACGTTCCGAGGCCGAGGCGCGGCCGCTTGGGCGCGGGTGGTTCCGGCAGCGGTTCGGGTTCTGCGACCTCGATGGCCTCGACGGCGTCGAGCTCCTCGACCGCGTCGAGATCCTCCCGGGCGTCGATCTCGTCCAACCGGCCCAGCTCGTCGAACGCGTCCGGGGTACTCGTGTCCGCCAAGCCGTCGAAGGCGGTGAAGTCGTCGAACTGGTCGCCGTCGTCGTCCGAAGACTCCACCAACGGCGACTCGGGAGAGGCTTCGGGCGCGAGCTCGGGCGGCAGCGGCGGCGGTGCCGCGGCGGCGCGGAACGCGATCGGCGCAACCGGAGCGCGTTCGGCCGGCGTCAGGTCGGAGTCGACGGCGCTCTCGCGCCGGGGCAAGGCGATCGCCGGTCGTTCGGGGTCGGCGACCGGCAACTCCGGTGCCGCGCCATCCTCGGCGACCTCCGGTGCGGGCGCGGGCTTCAACCCGAGCAGTACCGCCGGCAGCGCGACCATCGCGGTCAGACCACCAGCAGGTGACGCGACGAGGTGGACGGTGAGCCCGTGCCGCGCCGCGAGTTGGGCGACCACGTAGTGACCGAGGAACCTCGAGGGTGCGAGGGTGAGCGCGCTGGCCGATGAGATCAGCTCGTTCGCCCGGTCGAGATCCTCTTCGTGCATGCCGATTCCGGAGTCGACGATGGTGATCACGTATCCGTGGTCGTCGCGCCGCCCGTAGATCTCGACGTCGGCGTCCGGCGGCGAGAACGACAGCGCGTTCTCCGTCAGCTCCGCGATCACATGGCTCACGTCGGCCGCGGCCGCACCGTCGACCCGGGCGTCGTCGACGTGACGCAAGCGCACCCGGCGGTAACCCTCGACCTCACCCAACGCCCCGCGCACGACGTCACCCATCGCGACCGGCGCGCTCCAGGTGCGGGGCGGCGCCAGGCCCGCGAGCACGAGGAGCGACTCCGCGTTGCGGCGCATACGAGTCGCGAGATGGTCGAGCCGGAAGAGGTGCTCGAGCGTCTCGGGATCTTTTTCGTCGTTCTCGAGTTGCGTGATGAACTCGAGTTGGCGGGAGAGCAGGTTCTGGTTGCGGCGTCCGAGATTGACGTACGCGTCGGCGATGTTCCGCCGCAGGGTCGCCTGCTCGACGGCGAGGGCGACGGCGCTGTTCTGCACCTTGTTGAGTGCGAGCTCTACGTCGTGAACTTCGCCACCCGCGTGCACCCGCACGGGCTCGACTTCGGGTTGTACGACGCTCTCGTTGACCGGCGTCTCCAAGATCTCCTGGACGGCGGCGGGAAGCCGTTTGCCGGCCATCTCCGCGGCCTGGTCGGCGAGGGCGCGCAGCGGGCGGGTGATCCAACGGCTCGTGAGCCACAGCAATGCGACGGCGAGCAACACCGACGCGATCGTGATCACGATCCAGTTCCGCTCCTCGTCCTGCGCCGACGACGTCAGGTTGTGCGCCTGCGCGCTCACGAGCGAGGCCGTGTTCGTCTGCGCGACCCGCAACAGGTTGATCGAGTCGGGTCGGATCTTCAACAAGGTCACGAGGTCGGCGCGCAGCGGATCGCTCGCGGCGGCCTGCAGCTGCACGACCGCCTTCTTGCGGGCGGTCGCGTCGATTGCGCCGAGCACCGCGTGTTCGAACTGACCGTTGGCCCGCACGTGCAGGTCGGCATCACCTTGCGACTGGCGCTCGGCCAGCCGTTGTGCATCCGCCAGCGCGGCGGGGTCGCGCGTGATCGCCGCGAGCCCGACCTTGATGCCGACGCCCGACTCGGTGTTGCTCTGGCGGGTGATCGCGTTCAGGAGCTCCGCTCCGCTGCGGAGCGTGGCATCGTTGATCGTCGCGCCGGACCGTTGGTCGGCGTCGAGGAGCTGACCGATCAGTGCGGTGTAGCGGTCGAAGATCGAGCTGGCGTGCTTCGCGTTCGCTTGGGTCGCGTCCTTCGACGCGTTGTCCTCGGCCTGCTGGCGCAGTTGCACCAGACGCGTGCTCACCTGCGTCAACGTCGACCGGTAGTTGCCGGCCGCGTCGCCGCCGACGTCGCCGAGCAGCAACCGGAAGTTGCCGAGCGCGACATCTGTGCTCGCGGTGACCTGCGCCGAGAACTTCGTGTTCTTCGGTGCGACGAGGTTCTGCTTGCCGATCGCGCGCAACGCTTCGTAGTCGCGCTCGTTCTCCAGCGCCGTCAGCACGCCAGCCGGACCGGTAGCCGACGTGGCCAGCCCGGCCTGAAGCTTGACCTGATCCGATCGGTTGTACGCGTCGCGTACTTGCAGCGCCGCGAAGCTCGCGAGCGCGGCGAGCGGCACAGCCAAAGTCGCCGCCAGTTTGGTCCTGATCGTCAGCCTGCGTCTCACCAGCGATCCCTTGCCCCGCGTCCCGTTGTGGCGATGTGGCGTGGACCGTTGTCGGGAACGGCCCACCGGTTTGCTTGTCGGCCGCTGTAGCCCCCTGCATAAGCCTGATGTCACAGTCCGTGACAAGGAATCGTCCGGGCGGGCGGTGCGCGAACCGACGATTCGGGCGCTTCCGGCATTCGGACCTCACGCGCTGGACACGGCGCCGTGCCATGATCCGCGCCATGGCTCGCCGTTCCCCGCTGTCGTCGTGGCTCTACAAGGCATCGCGCACGACCCGCGACCTCGAGGTGCTCAGCGGCAAGGACGGCGCCGAGCGCTACGCGAAGCGGCGGATCCGCCGAGTCGTCCGCCGGCGCGGTCTCGGTTGGTGGTTCCGCAAAACGGGTCTCTGACTTTTCGGGTCGGATTCGTCGCCGCGCGCGCGTGCCGCTTCGGTTTCAAATATGCAAAAACGTCTTGTTTTATAGGGTCTTTTGCGTTAGAGTCGAACGTATGTTCGGTCAGTTGCAAGCGTTGGTGAAGAAACGTCGAGAGCTCGACGCGGCCGAAGCTGACTGGCTGGCCGACATCGCCGCGTACGACCGTTCCGGCGACTGGCACGCCGACGGATATCAGAACGCGTCCGCCGCGATCCGCACCGCCTGTCGCTTAGATGCCGGCGTCGCGCGTGGCCACGTCGCACTGGCCCGCACACTCGGTGCCTTACCGCTCGTCACCGCCGCGTTCACCGCCGGGGAAATCTCCGCCCGCCACGCGGCGGTGATCGCGCACGCCTACACGCCCGAACGGGCCGCGGAGATCACCAACATCGAAGCGGTCCTCGTCGACCTCGCCGCCGAACGCCCCCCACACGACCTCGCAGCCGCGGTCAAGTACGTCACCGACGCGATCGACGGCGACGGCGGCGCCACCAACGACGACACATTGTTCGCCCGGCGGCGTCACCACGCCTCCCGCGGCCTCGACGGCATGCTCCACGTAGACGGCCTCTACGACCCCGAAGCCGCCCTGATCCACGAAGCCGCGATCGCAGCCGAACTCGAACGCGACCACCGACCCAACGACACCCGACTTTTCAGCCAACGCCAAGCCGACGCGGTCACGAACCTGTTCCGTCAATCCCTCGAACGCGGAACGATCGGCACCACCCGCGCGGTGCGGCCCCACATCACCCAAGTCATCCACCTCGACGAACACCCCGCCGTGCGCGCTGACACCATCACCCGCGCCCGCCTGGAACGCCACCAGCACGGCCGCCTCTCCGACGCCACCCTCGAACGACTCCTGTGCGACTGCGACATCACCCGCGTCCTCATGACCGGCACATCCGAGATCCTCGACGTCGGCCGCGCGACCCGCACCATCAGCCCAACAATCTGGAAAGCGCTCGTCGTACGCGATCAACACTGCCAAACCGATGGCTGCACCCAACCCCCCAACCGGTGCGAAGCCCACCACATCCACCACTGGGAACACGGCGGCCCCACCAACCTCAACAACCTGCAACTGCTCTGCTGGCACCACCACCGCCAACACCACAGCGAAGAAGCCAAGGCCCGCGCCCGCCCCGGATAGTCGCAATCTGCGGATCCATGGGACTGTGAATGCCCTCACAGGAGACTGAATGTCCCATGAGCCAAACCGGCGCGCGCGATCGCTCACGATCGGGCGATCCCCGACCCTGGCCCGAAGCACCCCGCTAGTCGGCCGAGCTCGGCTACTGGTCACTCTGGGCGCGGGCAAACGGCTAAAGGCTTCACGAACTTCGCCGATATTTGGCGGAGCGGGGATCCCTGGATCATCTCCCCGACGAACCACACGAGGAGTCATAGATGACCCAGCTCAAATCGCTGGTTTCCCGCAACCTCCGCGAAGAAGAGGGATTCACCCTCATCGAGTTGATGGTTGTCGTGTTGATCATTGCCATCCTGATCGCGATCGCCATCCCGACCTTCCTCGGTGCGCGTCAGCGGGCCCAGGACCGCGCGGCGCAGTCCGACCTGCGTAACGGTTTGACTGCCGAGAAGACCACCTACACGGACACCCAGACCTACAGCTCGGTTGCCGCCACGATGACGGCCATCGAGCCGTCGCTCAAGTGGGGTGCCGCGTTGACGGTCGTCGTCGGTGACGCAGTTGTCGCCGGTGACGCCGGCACGGTCTGCCTCAGCGAGGCTTCCAAGTCGGGCCAGGTGTTCCAGCTGGCCGACGTGTCGGCCGGTGGTAGTGCAGGTACGTACTACGGCAAGGCGGCCGGCGGATGCCCGGCTGCGGCTCTCGGTGGCGCGAACCTCGCGGCACTCGGCGCCAGCTGGTAGTCGTCACACACGACCCAGCAAACCAC
>DASYJT010000195.1:0-6505 GCA_035996165.1 Acidimicrobiia bacterium | reverse complement strand
GGTCAGCACGTGGAATCCCCGCCTCGACGCCCGGGCGGATGGCGGGGGCAGCTGTCCTGACCAGCTATTCTGACGCTTCGGGTTCCAACCACCACTTGCCGGGACCCGCGGCCGTCCCTCATCTGTTTCCGTTCGGAGATGCCGAGGATCGGCCTCCGATACGACGTACAGGTTGAGGAGAAACGTGACCACATTCGGAGAGCTCGGCCTCGGTGCCGAGATCGTTGACGCCCTCGCGGAACAAGGGATCAACGAACCATTCCCCGTCCAGGCGGCAACCATCGCCGACGCCCTCGCCGGGCGCGATGTCTGCGGCAAGGCCAAGACCGGCTCGGGCAAGACGCTCGCCTTCGGGTTGCCGGCCATCCAGACCACCCAAGCCTCGAAGCCGGGCCACCCGACCTCACTCGTCCTCGTCCCGACTCGCGAGCTCGCCAAGCAGGTCGTCGACGTGCTGAGCCCGATCGGCAAGCAGATCGGCGTCCGCGTCGCGGCGTTCTACGGCGGCACGTCGATGGATCGCCAGATCCGCAACCTTTCGCGCCGGATCGAGGTGGCCGTCGCCACACCCGGGCGCTTGATCGACCTCCTCGAGCGTGGCGAGCTCGACCTCGACCAGGTCGGAATCCTGATCATCGACGAGGCCGACCGCATGGCCGACATGGGATTCCTCCCGCAGGTCGAATGGATCATGCGCAAGGTCCCGAACGACCGCCAGACCCTCTTGTTCTCGGCCACGCTCGACCGCGAGGTCGACGTGCTGGTGCGCCGCTACATGCACGACCCGGTGTTACACGAGGTCGTGTCGGAGGAGCAGGACGTCGACGACATGCTGCACCGGTTCTTGAAGGTGCACGAGCTCGACCGCATCAAGGTGCTGGCCGCCATCTCCGCCGGCGTGTCGCGCACGATGGTGTTCGTCCGTACCAAGCGCGGCGCCGACAAGCTGGTCTCCCAGCTCAAGCGCGAGGGCGTGGCCGCCGCCGCGATCCACGGCGACCTGCGCCAGTCGGCGCGGGAGAAGGCGCTGAAGGACTTCCAGAACGACGAGCACGGGGTACTCGTAGCGACCGACGTCGCGGCCCGGGGCATTCACGTCGACGATGTCGACGTCGTGGTGCATTACGACCCGCCGGAGGAGCACAAGTCGTACGTGCACCGCTCCGGCCGTACCGCCCGCGCCGGGAACGAAGGCATGGTCGTCACCTTCGTGCTCTGGGACCAAGAGCTCGAAGTTGAGCGCCTGCAGCGCCGGCTCGGTATGCGGGAGCCGATCATCGAGGTGTTCTCCAACGATGCCCGCCTTGCCAATCTCGTGGCGCTCGACGGTCCGGCGCCGAGGCGCAAGACCGCCGGCGTTTAACGCTCGGAACCGGTACCGGTCCGACCGGTACCATTCGACCCCGTGACGCAGATCCAACCCGGTCCCGACAGCCCCTCGGGCGACGGACCGGTCACACCCGAAGTCGTCGAGATGCCGATGATGCTCCCGGAAGGGTCGGCCGACTCGACCGACACCGAGCAGGTCACGCGGCCGACCAAGCTCATCCGGATCGCGGCGATGGTGCGGGCACTGCTCGACGAAGCGCGCCGCGCGCCGCTCGACGACGCGGGCCGGCGGTCGTTGAAGGAGATCCACGAGCGTTCGGTCCACGAGCTCCAGGAGATCCTCTCTCCCGACCTGCAACAAGAGCTCGCCGGCGTGACCTTGCCGTTCTCGGGCGAGACACCCAGCGAGTCGGAGCTCCGCATCGCGCAGGCGCAACTCGTCGGTTGGCTCGAAGGGCTCTTCCACGGCATCCAGGCCACGCTGTTCACGCAACAGGTCCAGGCGCAGAAGCAGTTCGAAGACATGCGCAATCGCCGCTCGCTCGAGGTCGGCAGCGGCGCCGGCGAGCGCATCCCCGGCGCGTACCTCTAGCCGCGGCCATCCGATGACCGCCCCCGTGCCCTTGGGCAGCTTCGACTGGGAACCCGCGAGTTGGCGGCGACGCGCGGCCGCGCACCAACCCGATTGGCCCGACGCCGACGAGCTCAAGGCAGTCACCGACGAGCTGAGCCGCATGCCTCCCCTCGTCTTCGCGGGCGAGGCCCGCTCGCTACGGGAATCACTCGCTGCCGTCAGCAAGGGCGACGGCTTCTTGTTGCACGCGGGAGATTGCGCCGAGTCGTTCGCGGAGTTCACGGCCGACAACATCCGCGACAAGCTCAAGGTCATCCTCCAGATGTCGGTGGTGTTGACCTACAGCACCGGCGTCCCGACGGTGAAGGTCGGACGCATTGCAGGCCAGTTCGCCAAGCCGCGCTCGTCGCCGGTCGAGAAGCGCGACGGCCGGGAGTTGCCCTCGTACTTCGGCGACATCGTGAACGACTTCGCGTTCGACGCGGTCGCGCGGCGTCCCGATCCGCAGCGCATGCTGCGCGGCTACAACCAGGCGGCGGCCACGCTCAACCTGTTGCGCGCGTTCACCAAGGGTGGGTTCGCCGACCTGAACCGCGTACACCAGTGGAACCTCGAATTCATCGCGTCGCGCCGTGAGGGGCGCCGCTACGAAGAGGTCGCCGACGGCATCGAACGGGCGCTGAACTTCATGGCCGCGTGCGGTATCGATCTGGCGCACGAGGCGCAGTTGCACGAGGTCGACTTCTACACGTCGCACGAGGCGCTGATCCTCGGCTTCGAAGAGGCGCTGACCCGGCGCGACAGCCTCACCGGCGATTGGTACGACTGCTCGGCGCACCTGCTGTGGGCGGGCGAGCGCACCCGCCAGATCGACGGCGCGCACGTGGAGTTCCTCGCCGGCGTCCAGAACCCCATCGGCGTGAAGCTCGGGCCCACCACCACGCCCGACGAAGCGGTCGCCCTGTGCCGCCGGCTCGATCCCGCTCGCGAACCGGGCCGGCTCGTGCTCGTGAGCCGCATGGGCGCCGAAAAAGTCGCCGACGCGTTGCCACCCCTCCTCCGGGCGGTTACCCGGGCCGGGCATCCCGTGGTGTGGGCGTGCGATCCGATGCACGGCAACACGTACGCGCACGAGAGCGGCTACAAGACCCGTCATTTCGATGCGGTCATGCACGAAGTCGAACAGTTTTTTCTGGCGTGCCGCGCGGCCGATGTCTGGCCGGGCGCGGTGCACGTCGAGCTGACGGGCGACGACGTGACGGAATGCCTCGGGGGCGGCGACGACGTGCGCGGCGAGCAGCTCGAGGACAAGTACGAGACCCGCTGCGACCCGAGGCTCAACGCACGCCAGTCGCTCGACCTCGCGTTCCGTCTCGGCGAGCTCGTACAGCGTTAACACGGGCACGAATCGGCCGATCGAGTGTCATACGCTCGTTGGTCAGCCAGGGGTGGCCGGCCGCCCCGGAACGAGGTGCGTTCACAATGACGACCGACGCGACGCCATCCGGGCCTCGCCTCGCGGAGCTCGGCCCCAATGCCGGGCTGATCGACGAGATGTATCGCCTGTTCCGCGAGAACCCCAACGCGGTGTCGGAGGGGTGGCGCGAGTTCTTCGCCGACTACCAACCCCGCGCCGAGGTGGCCGCGGCCGGGCCCGCCACCGCCCCTGCACCCACACCCCCGCCCGCCGCGCCCGCGAAGTCGGACGGCACGCACGCTCCGGTGATTCTCGACGGCGAGACGCCGCAACCGTTGCGCGGCGCGTCGGCCCGGATCGTCGAGAACATGGAGGCGAGCCTCGGGGTGCCGACCGCAACGTCGGTGCGCACGCTTCCGGCGAAGCTGCTCGAGATCAACCGCCAGATCCTGAACAACCAGCTCGCGCGCGACCGCGGCGGCAAGGTCAGCTTCACGCATCTCATCGGCTTCGCGGTCGTGCGGGCACTCGGTCGGGTTCCGAACATGAACTCGAGCTTCGGGGTCGTCGACGGAACCCCGAGCGTCGTGCGGCATCAACACGTCAACCTCGGGCTCGCGATCGACCAGCAGAAGGCCGACGGCAGCCGCACGCTCCTCGTACCAAACGTGAAGAACGCCGACACACTCGACTTCGCCGGATTCCACGCCGCGTACGAGGATCTCGTCCAACGAGCGCGCGCCAACAAGCTGACGGTCGACGACTTCGCCGGCACGACCGTGTCGCTCACGAACCCGGGCACGATCGGCACGTTGCATTCGGTTCCGCGGCTCATGCCCGGCCAAGGCGTCATCGTCGGTGTCGGCGCGATCACCTACCCACCCGAGTACGAGGGCGCCGATCCGCAGACGCTCGCGGAGATCGGTGTCAGCAAGATCGTCACGCTCACGAGCACGTACGACCATCGCATCATTCAGGGCGCCGAGAGCGGCGAGTTCCTCGCCAAGCTGCACGATCTGCTGCTCGGCGGCGACGATTTCTACGACGACATCTTCGCCAGCTTCGGCGTGCCCTACGAGCCGGCGCGCTGGTCGCCCGACCGCAGCCCCGTCGAAGGCTCGATCGACGCGCAGCACAAGATCATCGCGGTGCAACAGCTCATCAACATGTATCGCGTGCGCGGGCACCTCATCGCGAACCTCGATCCGCTCGGGCTCAAGGAGCCGCGCACGCACAAAGAGCTCGACCCGAATCACTGGGGGCTCACGATCTGGGATCTCGACCGCGAGTTCCCCACCGGTGGGCTCGCCGGCCGAGAGAGCATGAAGCTGCGCGACATCCTCGGCGTGCTCCGCGACGCGTACGCGCGCACGATCGGCGTCGAGTACATGCACATCCAGGAGCCCGACCAGAAGACCTGGATCCAGAACAAGGTCGAGGGTGTCCACGGCGAGCCGTCGCTCGACGACAAGCGCCGGATCCTGTCGGCGCTCAACGGTGCGGAGGCGTTCGAGCGCTTCCTGCACACGAAGTTCCTCGGGCAGAAGCGCTTCAGCCTCGAAGGCGCGGAGACCTTGATCCCGATGCTCGACTTCCTCCTCGACGGCGCGGCCGACGTCGGCGTCGAAGAGGTCGTGATGGGCATGGCCCACCGGGGCCGACTCAACGTGCTCGCCAACGTCGTCGGGAAGTCGTACGAGCAGATCTTCCGCGAATTCGAGGGCGAGCTCGATCCGAACGTGCCGCAGGGTTCGGGCGACGTGAAGTACCACGTCGGTGCGACGGGCAAGTTCACCGCGGCGTCGGGCGCGACGATCGGTATCACGCTCGCCGCGAATCCCAGCCACCTGGAGGCGGTCGATCCCGTCGCCGAGGGTATGGGGCGGGCCAAGCAGGATCGCCTGGGCGACGGCGAGCACGAACGGGTGCTGGCCGTGCTGATCCACGGCGACGCCGCGTTCGCGGGCCAGGGTGTGGTGGCGGAGACGCTGAACCTGTCGGAGCTTCCCGGTTACGACGTCGGCGGCACTATGCACATCGTCGTCAACAACCAGGTCGGCTTCACCACGACTCCCGGATTCGCCCGTTCCACGGTGTACGCCACCGACATCGCCAAGGCCGTGCAGGCGCCGATCTTCCACGTCAACGGCGACGACCCCGAAGCCGCGGTGCGCACGATCCGGTTGGCCTTCGAGTTCCGCAACGTCTTCAAGAAGGACGTCGTCGTCGACATGGTCTGCTACCGGCGGTACGGCCACAACGAGAGCGACGAACCCGCGTTCACGCAGCCGCGCATGTACGAGGTGATCGGCAACCGGCGTTCGATCCGCAAGCTCTACACGGAACTGCTCGTCAACCGCGGTGATCTGACGCTCGAGGAAGCGGAGCACGCGCTCGAAGACTTCCGGAAGCGCATGGAAGAGGCGTTCGACGAGACGAAGACGAGCGAGCGGCCGAACGCAGTGGTCGGGACCAGTCCGCCGGAGCCCACCCCGTCGCACATCGACACCGGCGTACCGCGCGACCGCCTCGAACGCATCGTCGACGCGCTGACGACATTTCCCGACGGCTTCGAGCCGCACCCGAAGCTCGCCCGCATCCTCGCGTCGCGGAGTACGACTTTCGATTCCGATCAGGTCGACTGGGCGCTGGCGGAAGCGTTGGCATTCGGCTCACTCCTGCTCGAAGGCACACCCGTGCGCCTCGCCGGCCAGGACACGCGCCGGGGAACGTTCAGTCAGCGGCACGCCACCGTGGTCGACCACCGCACCGAGCAGGAGTACACACCGCTCGCCCACCTCGGCGACGACGCGGCGCCGTTCATGATCTACGACTCGGTGCTCTCCGAGTTCGCCGCGCTCGGGTTCGAGTACGGCTATTCGGTGTCCGACCACGACACGCTCGTTTGTTGGGAAGCGCAGTTCGGCGACTTCGGCAACGGCGCGCAGACGATCATCGACCAGTTCATCGTCGCCGCCGAGGACAAGTGGGGTCAGCGCAGCGGCTTGGTGATGTTGCTGCCGCACGGCTTCGAAGGCCAGGGTCCGGAGCATTCCTCGGCCCGGCTCGAACGGTTCCTCGTGTTGAGCGCGCAGGACAACATTCGGGTCGTCTACCCCACCACGGCCGCGCAATATTTCCACGTGCTCCGGCGCCAGATGCACGATCCCACGCGCAAGCCGCTG
>DASYJT010000194.1:0-1500 GCA_035996165.1 Acidimicrobiia bacterium | reverse complement strand
GAACATCTCGGCGGTGCTGGGCGATTGCGGAGCGACGCTGTCCGACGTGGCCAAGACCACGGTGTTCGTCACCGACATGAACGACTTCGCCACGGTCAATGCCGTGTATGCCGACGCGTTCGGCGACCACCGCCCGGCCCGCTCGACGGTGGAGGTCGCCGCCCTCCCGGCCGGCGCCGAGGTCGAGATCGAAGCCTGGGCGTACCTCGGGCGCTAGATTTCGCCCGTGGTCGGCGTCGTGCTCATCCTGTTGGTCATCTTCGTCGTCGGGCCCGTCGGGCTGTTCGTCGTGGGTGGCGCGTGGTCGGCGCTCACCGGCTGGTTGATGTCGGCCGACGCCGACGCCCGCGCCGCCGACAAGCCCAGCTAGTCCCGCGTCGGCCGGTCAGTCCCGGGTCGGTGAGGTACCGGGCCAGCGCGATTGGCCGAACCGATAGCCGACGGAACGCACCGTCTGGATGAGGTTCGCGTTCTCCTCGCCGAGCTTCGCCCGTAGGCGTCGGACGTGCACGTCGACCGTGCGTGCACCGCCGTAGTACTCGTAGCCCCAGACGCGCGACAGCAGCTGCTCGCGGGTGAACACCTTGCCCGGGTGCGTCACGAAGAACTTCAGCAGCTCGTACTCCATGTACGTGAGGTCGAGCGGCTTCCCGTTCACCGCGGCCTGATACGTCTCGAAGTTCAGGACGAGGTCGCCGTACGACGCGACTTCGGGTGAACCGGCGCGACCGGCCCGGAACATCAGGTGCCGGAGGCGCGCCTCGAGCTCTTTCGGATGAAAGGGCGTGAGGCAGAAGTCGTCGAAGAGGTCTTCGCGGTGTTCGAGGTCGTGGAGTTGCGCGCCGGTGATCAGCAAGAGGATCGACTCGACGCGCGAGTCGCCCTTGCGCAACGTGCGGCAAAGAGTGAACGCGCCCTCGGGGTCGTCGTCGGCGCACACGACCGCGCCCGTCCAGCCGTCGACGGGCTCGTATTGCATCGCAATCGCGGCGTTCCCTACCGACTTCCAGCGCACGCCCGACAGGTCGAGCGTCTGCGCGAGCAACGGCGGTGCCGGGTCCGGAAAGACCAGCAAGAGCTCGTTCAACGTTCCCACCCGTAGCCGCCAGTCCCCGCCGTCGCCTACAGCGTCCCGAGATAACGCGCGATCTCGAACGGTGTGACGTCGGCCTTGTAGTCGGCCCACTCTCGCCGCTTGTTCACCATGAAGTTCTCGAACACGTGGCTACCGAGCGCCTCGGCGACCAGTTCCGAATGTTCCATCGCGTCGAGCGCGTCGCGCAAGGAGCCGGGCAGCGAGCCGATTCCGACTGCGACTCGTTCCTCGTCGGTGAGGGCGTAGATGTTGTCGGTCGCCTCGGGCGGCAGTTCGTAACCCTCGTCGATGCCTTTCAGTCCGGCGGCGAGGATCAACGAGAACGCGAGGTAGGGGTTGCACGCGGGATCGGGCGCACGGAACTCGATGCGCGACGACTCGTTCTTGCCGGTCTTCGACAGAGG
>DASYJT010000193.1:0-7450 GCA_035996165.1 Acidimicrobiia bacterium | reverse complement strand
CGTTCGTGATCGGGCAGTTCCCGTTCCGGCTGCACGGGCATCGCGGCCGCGCGGTCACCCACCTGCACGACGATCACATGATCGTCGACGACGACGTGCGCGCCTTCGCGCGCGAGCACGGGCTTCCCTACTTCCGCGGCGGCCTGACCGAGCACGGCGGGGGCGGGAGTCCCGTCATGGAGGGCATCTATACCGCGCCGGGTACCGCGCACACGCGCGAGATGCTCGACTCCGCGATGCGGGACTGCCTCTGGGCGTTCACGGTCCAGGGTGAGGACCTCCCGCAAGCCTCGAACCGGATCGACCTCGACCCCGCGCTGCGCGACGTGCACGGTTTCCCGATCGGGCGCGCGACGTACGACGTGCACCCCCACGAGGTCGTCGCGTCGCGTTACTACGCGCCCCGGCTGGAGGCGATCATGCGCGACGCCGGCGCCGCGTCGACCTTCGCCGCGACGTCGCCGCCGCTCGAGGGTGAGCGCGCGGGCCGGCGGAGCGCGTCGATGTCGCGGCACATCATGGGCACGTGCCGGATGGGCGACGATCCCGCGACGAGCGTCGTCGACCGCTGGCAGCGATTCCACGACGTCGAGAACATGGTCTGCACGGATTCCTCGGTATTCCCCACGTCCACCGGCTACGGACCCACGCTCACGATCGTGGCCCTCGCCATCCGCGCGTGCCGCGACCTCGCCGGGCTCCCGAAGCTGACGAGCACGCGCCCCGCGTCGGAGACACGTCGGTAGGCTCGCCGTATGGATCTCGCCACGCTTTCCGAGACTTCCCTCTCCGACGCCGCCGGCACCAAGCACCGGCTCGGCGACCTCTGGAACGACAAGCCGGTCGTGCTCGTGTTCCTCCGGCACTTCGGATGCCTGCACTGCCGCGAGCACGCCGTGCAGCTCCGCGATCGCTACGACGACATCAAAGGCGCGGGCGGCGACATCGTCGCGGTGGGTACCGGCGACCAGCGTTACGCGCAGGCGTTCGCCACCGACGAGCAGATTCCGTTCCTGGTGTTGGTCGACGACGAAGCCGTTGCCGCGCACGCCGCGTCGATCAAGTCGCTCAACTGGTTCCAACTGCTGCACCCCCGCACCTGGAAGGCCACGTGGCAGGCCTCGAGGCGCGGCCACCACGTGCACAAGCCGGGCATGCGCGTGAAGCAGATCGGCGCGACCTTCGTGATCGGTCGCGGCGATCGGGTTCGATACGAGCACATGGACTCCGACAGCACCGACCACGCCGACATCGACGACCTGGTTGCCGCGCTCCGCAATGCCTGACCGATGATCGAAGCCGTCCTGTTCGACTTCTACAACACGCTCGCGGAGACGACGAACTTCGGACCCTCGTGGGAAGAGCTCATTCGCGAGCTCGGGTACGAGCTACCGGCCGACGTGCGCGAGCGTTGGTGGAACGACGGCATCGACGGCACCGAGCACGACGAGCACTCGATCTCGCGCGACCACTACGTCGCCTGGCAACGAGCGCGGGTGGGCTCGATGCTCTCGGAGTGCGGCGTACCGAGCTCGGCGCACGACTCGTTCGTCGGGAGAGTGCGCGAGATCAGCGCGCACAACCGCATCGAAGCGTACGACGAGGTCGCGTCGGTACTCGGCGAGCTCCGGGCGCGCGGAATCGCGCTCGCGATCTGCTCCAACTGGGACTGGGACCTGCACGAGGCCATCGAGTCGGCCGGGCTCACGGGTTCCGTCGACGTCGTGGTGTCGTCGGCATGGGTCGGCGCCCGCAAACCTCATCCCCGCATCTACTCCCACACGCTGGAGCAACTCGGCATCCCTGCGGAACATGCCCTGTTCGTCGGCGACACCTGGGCCTGCGACGTCGACGGTCCGCGGGCGGCGGGCATGCGCGCGATCTACCTGCGGCGCGCCCATCTCGGTGTCGATCACACGGCACCCCACGCCGACCTCGTCCCCGGTGACGTGCACCACGCGCTCGACCTCCGCGCGGTGCATTCGTTCGACGGTCGCGACGCGCTTCAGCCGTAGAGACGATCGACGGCCGCGTCGATGTCGGCGCGGGTCGCGAGGAACAGGCGCAGCGGCGCGCCGAGCCGGTCCATCAACTCGGTGACCGCGTCTTCGTCGGTCGGATCCGCCATGGCCACCTCGATCTGCGCGTCGACGACCCGCAGCGGCAGCGCGGCCAACCGTCGGGCATCGCTCTTCGTCAGGCGCGTGAGCACCGCGCGCTGACAGTTGACCCGCTCGAGGTCGATCACGTGCATCCGCAACTGCTCGGCGAGGAGCTCGACGAGATCGCGGTCGGTGATGAACCCGAGATCGACGAGCACCTGCCCGATCGGCCCGCCGGTCGCGGCCTGACGAGCGAGGGCGTACCGCAGCTCCGAATCCACGAGGAACCCCCGCGTCAGGAGAAGGTTCCCGAGGAGGCGACCGGTATGCCGGGCGCCGACGACACGGTCGCCACGGATCGCGGCCGGAACCGGCGGACGTGGGGCGGGCCGGGCGGGAGCCGAGGCCGAACGCCGGCTCTCCACAAGCGCCGCCAGCCGCTCGGCGATGAGGATCGCCTCCTCCTGCGCCGACGGGGCGGGCGGGAGCGGTGTCGGGGCGCGCGAGGGTGCCCTGGTGCCGTCGCCGTCAGTCTGGCCCCCCAGAGCTCGTATGCGCCGCACGCTGTGGTCCTTGGTGGTCCCCGGGGGTGTATCGGCAGCCGGGGCCGAAAAACTGACTACGTGGGTGTCGGAATGCGCCCGAGCCGGTCAATTCACCGCGCGGTCGCGCCCGGCCCAGTAGGGATCCCGCAGCTCACGCTTGAGCACCTTCATCGCCCCCGACAAAGGCAGCGGCTCGGTCCGGATCTCCACCGACTTCGGGAGCTTGAAACCGGCGATCCATTCGCGGGCGTGGTCGATGATCTCCGCCTCGGTCACCGACGCGCCGGGGCGAACCACGACGATGGCGTGCACGGCCTCGCCCCACGTGTCCGACGGGATGCCGATCACAGCAACCTGTTCGACCGCCGGATGCGACGCGATCGCGTTCTCGACCTCGACGGAGTACACGTTCTCGCCGCCGGTCACGATCATGTCCTTCACGCGGTCGACGAGGAACAGGTAGCCGTCGGGATCGACGTAGCCGGCGTCGCCCGAGTGATACCAGCCGCCGCGGAACGCGTCGGCCGTCGCGTCGGGCTTCTTCCAGTACTCCGTCATGAAGTTGCCGGCGCGGGCACACACTTCGCCCGTCTCGCCCTGCGGTAGGAGCTCGCCGCTCGCACCTTGGATCGACAACACCACCCCCGGCAGCGGTCGGCCCGCCGAGCGCAGCCGCGGCCCACCGGCGCGGTGCTCGTCGGGACCGAGCGCGGTGAGCACCGCCGACGATTCCGTCATGCCGTAGCCCTGGAACACATCGAGCGTGGGGAACATCGACAGGAGGTGCTCGAGCAACGCGGCCGGCATCGGCGACGCGCCGTAGGTGAGTCGCTGGAGTGCCGCGAGCCGTTCGGCGCGGAACTCGGGATGGCCGAGCAGCATGCCGATCATCGTCGGCACCATGACGGTCTGGGTTACCGAGTGCTGCTCGCACAGCTCGAGCGCGCGTGCCGGGTCGAACAACGGCAAGAACACCGACACGCCGCCCTGCGCAGGCACACCGAGCATCCCGCCCATCGACGCGGCGTGGAACATCGGCGTCTGATGCAGGAACACGTCGTCTCGGCCGAACTGCCACATCTGCATCACGTGGTAGAGGTTGAGCATCTCGGCCCGATGGTCGAGCAGCACACCCTTCGGCAGCCCGGTCGTTCCCCCCGTGTACATCAGGATCGCGGGGTCGTCCTCCTCCGGTTCGTCGGGAACCTGCGGCGATCCACTGGCCAGCAGCGCTTCGTACGAGACGTCGTGCGGCGCGTCACCGTCGCCGATCAGCACCACGTGCTCGATGCCGACCGCGGCGCGCACCTTCTCGACGACGGGCGCGAAGAACCGGTCGGTGAAGCACACCTTCGTTTCGGAGTCGCCGAGGATGTACTCGAGCTCCTTGGGCGCGAGGCGCAGGTTCAACGGGTTGATGACACCCGCGCCGAGGAACGCGGCGTGGTAGCACTCGAGGAACTCGTGACCGTTGAGCGCCATGACCGCGAAGCGGTCGCTGCGCTCGACGCCGAGGGAGCCCAGACCCGAAGCGAGGCGCGTCACCCGATCGAGATGTCCGCCGAAGGTCCCGTGGTATTCGCCGTCGAGGAACCCGACCCGATCGGCGTTGCGCTCGACCGCGGGGAGCAACAACCGGTGGTACACGAGCTCCTTCATGACGATCCCCTCTTAGATGCCGAACTTTGCCGCATGGACGATCGCGACCGCCGCGGGCTCACCTTCGAGCGCCACGACGGCGGCCTCTTTGCGACCCGCCATGTACAGCGCGAGCTCGCCGGGCGCGCCCGTCATCGTGACCGGACGACCGTCGGTCGACACGACGCGCTCGCGCCCGTCGGGCGTCCGAAGTGTCAGCGCCGCACCCTTGACGGCCTTCTTCGCCAGGCGCGCACCGAACCCGAGCACGCGCCACAGAGTGGCGTCCATCTCGTCGCTGATGGCACGGGGTCCTTCACCCGACGCGCGCCTCACGTCTTCGTGGTGGATGAAATTCTCGTTGACGTTGGCTATCGCGAGCGGGCCCGTGCGATGCATCCACGGCGGACCCGTGCGCAGCATCGCGACGAGCGGTTCGTAACCGCGCTCCTTGTAGCGATCCATGACCTTCTGGAGATGCGGCGCGAACAGCGGCACGACGAGTCCGATCGCGGCGTCGGAACGCGCTTCGCGGGCCACGAGATGCGCCGCCAGGTCGAGCGTGGTCCAACCCGCACACAGTGTCGGCGCCTCCGGGCCGTACTTGTCGAAGGTGTCGCACAAAGCGGCGCGCTCCGCTAAGAGCACTTGTGTTGCAGCCATAGTCACTCCTCGTAGAACCTGAGCTCGACCGTGTTGCCGTCGGGATCGTGCACGTACAGGCTCGACGCGTCGCCCTGCGCGCCGAAGAGCCCGTCGGCCCGGCGCGCATCCGGGAACTTCGCAGCGAGCTCGTCGAGGTCGGTCGCCTCGATCACGAGGCAGAAATGGTTCATGTTCTCGCCGCTGCGCTCGGCCGGGAAGAGATCAATGAGGGTCTCGGGGGTTACCCGTACCGACGGGAACAAGACCTCGCCGCGGCGCCATTCGTCGACCCGGACGGGCTCGAGGCCCAGCGCGCCGCAGTAGAACGCGAGCAGCGCCTCCGCGTTCGCGGTGTTCACGACGACGTGGTCGAAACCGACGACCTTCACGGCCCGCAGGCTACGTCAGCGGGTCCGGGAGTCCGCCTACCTGCTCCATGATGCACAATCGGTCCGGGCGCACCCGGCCGGGGTCGAAGTGGAACCTTTTCGGGGTCGGGTCGCGTCCAGGGGTCAGTGATCGCGGTGCACGAATACCCGATGGACGAGGTCCGGTCGAACCCGGCGGCCCCTACGGCCGAGACGTCCGAGATCCGCATGGCAGAGCCGACGCCCGACGAGGCGATCCGCGCCCACCTCACCGCGGCGTTGCGGCTCGCTCGCATGCTCGTAGGCAATCCGTCGGTTGCCGAGGACATCGCCGCGGAGTCAGTCGCGCGCCTCCTGGCCGCCCGCCGCCGGGTCCGGGTCGACAATGCCGACGCCTACCTGCGCCGGATCGTCGTCAATCAGGTCGTCGGCCGGGGTCGTCGTTCGGCTACGGAGCGCAAGTTCGGTCACCGGTTCGCGACGGCGTCGAGCTCGTCGGATGCCGGCGACCAGATCGTCGGCCGCGAGACCCTCGCCCACGCGCTCGACCAGCTGGCGCCGCGCCAGCGCGCGGTGCTGGTGCTGCGTTACTACGAAGACCTCTCCGAAGTCGCGGTCGCGGAGTTGCTGAAGATTCCGCTCGGAACGGTGAAGTCGACCGCCTCGCGCGGGCTCGACGACCTGCGCCGCCTGCTTTCGGAAGGACAAGCTCATGGATGAGCTGGAGCCGGGTCTGCGCGCCGAGCTCGGTCGCCTCGCGGGCGGTCCCGCCCCGTCCGACGCGCTCGTCGGCCGAACGTTCGCGCGCAGCATCCAGATCCGCCGGCGGCGCAACGCGGTCGCCGCGTCGAGTGTCGCGGCGGCGGTGCTCGCGGTCACGCTGGTGGTCGCGACCGTCGCCGGCGGCGAACCCAACCGCGCCCAGTTCCAAGTGACCGGCCCGCCCGACACGGAGATCCCGACGACGACGTCGACGACTGTGCCGACGAGCACGACGACGGCCCCCATCGGCCCGCCCGTGACCAGACCGCGAACGTCACCGGCGACCGTGTCGGTATCGCCGACGACGTCCGGGAACTGTCCCGCCCCGACCCAGGTCGACGTGACGAGCGGGTTGATCTACGAGCTCGATCCGACGACGGGCAACGTCACGGTCGTCGTCTCCCTGCCGTTCGGACCCGGAGCGATCCTCACTCCGTACACGCTCGACGACGGCAGCCGCGGCGCCGGGGGATTCCGCAAGACCTATACGCCGGCCCAGTTCGGCGTGCATTGGTACGAGAACCCGCGCCCCGACCTCAACGGGCAGGTGTGCCCGAGCGAGCGCTACACGTTCGACGTCGAGACGCCCGCCGCCACGACCACGACGACGGAATCGACGACGACAACCGTGCCGCCGACGACGACGACCGGACCCGAGACGACGACATCCGTCGGGTGACGTCGTCTCGGTCGGTTGAAACCGCGCTACCGCGGCAGGCCGAGCAGGCGTTCGCCGATGATCGTGCGTTGCACCTCGCTCGTGCCGCCCGCGATCGATGCCGCCTTCGACCACAGCCACTGACGTTGCCAGAAGCCGCCCCCGGGATTGTCGGTGGCTCCCCACCAAAGCGGCGCGGCCGCACCGACGATGTCGAGCGCGCGCACCGAAAGTGCCTGCGTCATGTCGGTCCAGGCGAGCTTCGTGATGCTCGACTCCGGCCCGGGCTCGACACCCTTCGACAGGCGCGACAGTGTGCGCCAGTTGTGCAGGCGCAACACGCGGAGCTCGACGAACGACTGCGCGAGCGCGTCGGCGATCTCGAAGTCGTCGAGCAGCCCGCGCGTGGATGCCAGCTGCCACAGCTCGTCGAGGTACACCTCGTGCACGACCTGTTCCTTGAACGGGAACGAGGTGCCGCGCTCGTGCGCGAGCGTGGTGTTCGCCACCGCCCAGCCGTTGTGCAGCGCGCCGACGAGATGGTCGTCGGGGACGAAGACCTCGTCGAAGAACACCTCGTTGAACTCGGCGTCACCGGTGATCTGTACGAGCGGCCTCACCTCGATACCCGGCGCCGTCATGTCGACGACGAGGTACGAGATCCCCTTGTGCTTGGGCGCCTCCGCGTCGGTGCGCGCCAGGCAGATCCCCCACCGCGCGAACTGTGCGTAG
>DASYJT010000192.1:0-21298 GCA_035996165.1 Acidimicrobiia bacterium | reverse complement strand
GACGGGTCGAGATGGGCGGGATAGATCGCGGCGACGACCGAGCTCGACACGATGTTCTTGCCCGACCGCAGGATGCGCGCCATGTCGTTGATCGCGTCCATCGGGCGCAGGTCGGCCGTCGCGGTGTACGACACGCAATCCGCGTCGAGGGCGAGCAGCGCGTCGTTCGCCCATCCGGGATCGATGCCCGACGTGAAACACGACACACCGGCCGCCGCGCACGCGTCGTCGAGCGGCTTGCGCATCGAGGGGTCGAGATGGGCCGGATAGATCGCGGCCACGACAGAGCTCGACACGACGTTCTTTCCCGACCGCAACACGCGCGCCATGTCGTTGATCGCGTCCATCGGGCGCAGGTCGGCAGTCGCGGTGTACGAGACGCAGTCGGCTTCGAGCGCGAGCAACGCGTCGGCGTCGTTGGTCGCGAGCACGCCCGTGGGCGGGAGTCCGCACAACTCCCCCGCGTCCTTGCCCGCCTTGGCGGCGGAGTGCACCCACACTCCGACCAGCTCGAGATCGGGATGACGGATGATGCAGCGCAGCGCGGCCGTGCCGACGTTGCCGGTGCTCCATTGGATGACCCGATACGTCACGACAACCGTCCCGCGGCCTCGGCCGCCGCGATCGTCTCTTCGAGGCGGCGCTCGATGATGTCGAGGCCCCGGTCCCAGAAGCCGGGATCGGCGAGGTCGACGTCGACGAGCTTGCCCAGCTCCTCGGGCGCCATCGAACCGCCGGCGCGCAACAGGTCGAGATACTGGGGCACGAAGTCGGGACCGCGCGACTCGTACTGCGCGTAGACCGAAAGTGCGAGGAGTTGGCCGTACGCGTACGCGTACACGTAACCCGGCGTGCCGATGAAGTGCGGAATATACGACCACCAGGTGCGATACCCGGGCGTGATCTCGACCGAGTCGCCGAGCATGTGCGCCTGCGATGCCTCCCACAGCTCGCCGATGCGCTCGACCGACAGCTCGCCCGCCTCGCGCCGCTCCGTGTGGATCGCGTGCTCGAACCGGTTCATCGCGATCTGGCGGAACACCGTGGCGATCTGGTCCTCGAGATTCGACGCCAGCAGCGCGAGTCGTTCGTTCGGGTCGGTCACCTCTTCGAGGAGGCGACCGAACGTGACGGTCTCGCCGAACACCGACGCCGTCTCGGCAAGGGTGAGCGGTGTGCTCTGGTGGAACACCCCCTGCCCGCGCGCCAGGTACGCGTGGAGGCCGTGGCCGAGCTCGTGCGCGAGCGTGAGCACGTCACGCCGACGCGACGTCCAGTTCAACAGCACGTACGGATGGTGTGACGGCACGGTGTAGGCGCAGAACGCGCCGGGCCGCTTCCCCGGGCGGGCGGGCGCGTCGATCCAGGCGCCGTCGAAGAATCGTTGCGCGGTGTCGGCGAGCTCACCCGAGAACGAGCCGTACGCGTCGAGGACGAGCTCCTTGGCGCCGTTCCATCCGATGTGCGCCTCCACGTCGGCGACCGACGCCATGCGGTCGTAGTCGGCGAGGCGGTCGATGCCGAGGAGCCGCGCCTTCAGCGCGTACCACCGTTGCGGGATGGAGTTGCGTCCCTGCACCGCGTCGACGAGGGCCTGCACCGACGCGTCGCCGGCTTCGTTCGCGAGGTTGCGGCTCGCGATCCAGCTGTCGAAGTGCCGGAGCCGGTCGTCGACCGACTTGTCGGACAGCAACGTGTTCAGCACGAACGCCCGGGTGCGGAGTCCGGGTTGGAGCCCGGCGGTGATCGCCTCCGCGGCGGTGCGCCGGATCTCCCGCTCGGGCGCGTGCAACCGTGCGAGCGCGGCCTCGAGGGTGGTCGTGTCGCCGTCGAGCTCGACCGAGATGGTCGACACCTGCTCTTCGAACAAGCGCTCCCATGCGCTGCGTCCGCTCATGGCCTTCTCGGTGAGGATCACTTCCTCCGGCTCGGTGAGCAGGTGCGGTCGATACCGCCGTTCCGAGCGCAGATGGTGACTCGCGAACGCGAGCCGCGGGTCGGTGAGCAACATCTCGACGCGCTCGTCGGGCAACGCGGCCCACTCGAGGTCGAAGAACAACAACTTGGTCTGGATCGCCGTCGCCCGTTCCTCGACGCGCTGCATGCGCGCGCCGCGTGCGGGATCGGTCGTGTCGGTCGCGAAGTCGAGCCCGGCGAAGCTGCCCGCGCGCCCGACGAGGTCGAGCAGCTCGGCCAGACCCGACATGTACGCGGCGAGTCCGACCGCGTCGAGGTCGGCGACCTTGCCTCGGGTCCGGGCCAGCTCGTCGGCCTTTGCGTCGGCGGAGTCGAGCAACTCGTCGAGGCCCTGATCGCCCGGATCGGGCAGCAACGGTCCGAGATCCCAGACGACCTCGGAAGCGGTCAGATCGGCGTCGGTTGCGGTCATGGGCCGACACTACCCAGCCGTTCGGCGATGTCGACGGGCCGACGGTTACAACTTGTGATGCATCACCAGAGCGCGTGCGGTAAACCCGGAGCGCTCGAAGAAATTCTTCGCGGCCCGGGCGCCGGGCAGCGCGTACGCGTCGATGCCGACGCAGTCCGCGGTCGCGCAGAACGCGATGATCTCGTCGGCGATCGACTCCCCCACCCCCACCGAACGCGCCTCCGGTTCGACGAAGAGGTCGCCGATCACGCCGAGCCGACTGCCGTCACGGAGGGTCTCGATCTCGACCGTGCCGAATCCGACGATGCTCCCGTCGATCGTGCCGACGACGATCGACGCGTCGCTCCGCCCGAGCAGCGCCGCGAGCGTGTCGTCGTGCGGCTCGGCGCGCGCTTCGCGCGTCGCCCACAGCGCACCGCCCCGCTGGCCGCGCATCTCGTCGCGCAAGTCGCGCGCGAGACCGACGAGCACCGGCAGGTCCGCCGGGGTGGCCGGTCGAGCGGGCTCCACGGGTCGGCTAACCGGCGAGCTGTTCGATCTTGCCGAGGATCGTGCGCCGCCCGCGGTGCGAGGCTTCGTACGCGTGCACGGCGTCGAGCTCGACCGGTGTGAGCCCGATCAGTCGTTCGACGACCTGCGACGCCGAGAGCGCGTCGTATCCCGGGATCGGCAACGACGCGCTGCTCGCTCCGTCGTCGTCGCCGGGCGGCGAGTAGCTCGTCCAACTCGATGCCGAGACGGATGTGGATGCGGGCTCCGATGCGATGACCGGTCCGGCCGGCTCGGTGCGCGGCGTTTCTGTGAGCCGAGGTTCAGGGCGCGGCGTTTCGGTGCGGGGCGCGGGCTCGGATGCGGGAGAACCGAAGAGTCCCTCGGCTCGGCGCCGGGCATCATCGACCGTCCGCTCGACCCGCTCCCGCACGATCGGCGGTCCGAACGCCATCGCGACCTGACCGAGGCTCTTGGCGGTCGTGACCCGCTGTTGAACCTCGTCGTGGCGTTTGTCGATCTCGGCCCGACCCCGGGAGACGAACATGTCCACGAAATTCGGCGCGGTGTCCTTCAAGAAGAGACCGACACCGATGGGCGCGTAGAGGAGGAGCTCGAGCGCGCGTTCGATCCGATCGGAATGCTCGGTCATAGCGGGGGCGATTCTAGGGACGTCTTCCGGCGGAGACGAACGGCGGCGAGAGCCCACACGCCGGCGATGGCGACCGCGGCGAGGCTCGCGAGCGTCGCCCACTCCCCGTAGCGCACATACGGCGTCTCCCCGCCCGTCGCCTCGACAGTCGTCTGCACGACCGTGGGCTCGAAGAGGTGCGTCCGCTCGTGCACCACGCCGTCGGCGTCGATCACCGCGGTGATGCCCGAGATCGCGGCCTGCACGACGGGGCGGCCGGTCTCGGCGGCACGCATCTGCCCGATGGCGACGTGCTGGGCGGAGTTCGCCGACCGCCGGTACGAACGATTGTTGGTCGATACGACGATGACCCCCGCGCCGTCGCGTACGAGCGGTCGGATCTGGTAGCCGAACGCCGACTCGAAGCAGATCACCGTGGCGATGCGGATGCCCGAAACCGTGAAGAGTCCGGGTTTCGGACCGTGCACGAAGTCGCGCGGGACCTGGGAGAGCACGCCGCCGACCACGTGCTCGAGCGCCGATCGGAACGGCACCGACTCGCCGAACGGTACGAGATGCCGCTTGAGGTACGTGGTCTCCATCGCACCGGCGGGATCGAAGACCACGTCCAGGTTCAACAGCTTGTGGCCGTCGGGCGGGGCGTCGACCGTCGCGTTCGCCAGCACCCACGCGTTGTGCGCCCGGGCGATGTCGGCGAGGGCGCGGCGGACATACGGGTCGGTACGCGGGTCGACGAAATCGCCCGCCGGCGTCGCCGCGTTCATGCTCGACTCCGGGAACACGATGAGGTCGACGGGGTCGGTGATCCGGCGGGCCAGCTCGAAATGGTGCTTGGGCAGGTAGTACGCCTGCATCTCGGCGTCGGTGAGGTCGCGATTCTTGTCGTTGCCCTGGACGAGCGCCACGCGTAACGGCCCGACCACCGACGGCTGGGCCCGCGTGACCGTTGCCGTGACCGCCACCACCGCGATCGCCGCGATTCCTGCGTGCACGCGCAGGTACCCGGCAACCGAACGGCGCCCGTAGACCAGGTCGGCAATCAACGCGTTGAGGGCCACGACGAGGAACGAGACGAACGTGACGCCACCGACGCTCGCGACGGCCCGGGCCGGCTCGATGTCGTGGAACGCGTAACCGACCTCACCCCACGAGAAGCCGCCGAACGGCCAGCGGGCGACGAGCGCCTCCGCGCAGACCCACACCGCCGCGGTCAGCCACGGGCTCGAGACGCGCCGCGCACGCAGCCACGCGACCAGTGCGCCCGCCGCGGCCCAGTAGGCGGCGACCGCCGCGCTGAACGGGACGATCGCGACGGTGCCGAAGTACCAGATCCACGGACACAGCGTTGCGTAGTAGACGAACCCCGCGAGAAACGCGAGGCCCGCGGCGGCGCGCACCGTGCGTCCGCGCCACGCGAGGAACAGCGGCACGAGCGCGACGCAGGCGAGCGGCCCGAGGTCGACCGGCGGGCGACTGAGTGCGAGCAGGACGCCTGACGCGGCGGCGGCCAGGACGCGGGCGGCCGTTGCCGGCCGCGGGCGCCTCACGCGCAGTCGCGGCAGATCATGCGCTTTTCGTCCGCGAGCTGGTGGCGAGGGAGCACCAGGAAGCAGCTCTTGCACAAGAACTCGTTCTCGCGACGCGGCACGATCTTCGTACCGGTCTCGCCGCGCTCGTCGGGCTCGTCGTCTTCTTCCTCGTCCTCTTCGAGGCCTTGCGCGACCGTGCGCTCGCGCAACACCACGTCGAGGGCTTCTTCGACGTCGTCGGGGTGGAGTTCCTCGTCGAGATCGACGACGTCGTCCTCTTCCTCTTCGGGTGCGGGCTCGGCGGGCGCCACCAGGACGCCGGGTACCGCGACCACCACGATCTCCTCGTCGATGTCTTCGACGAGGTCGTCGTCGAGGATCTCGTCGTCGGCCAGGTCTTCTTCGAGAACGTCCTCGTCGAGGTCGTCGTCATCGAGCGTGGGCTCGTCCTCGAAGTCGTCGTCGCTCATTCAGGATGCCTTCTGCGGGGGGCGGGCTTGCGGGGGCGTGTTCGCGGGCGGCGGAGTGTCGGTGAGCAGGCGTGTAACCGCCGGGTCCCGACAAACCTTCCCACTCACGAAAGCCGTTTGGGGGCGCGGAGTATAACGCCGCGAGCAAGGGGTTCGGCGAACACCTCGGCGCCGCGCTCCCGGCCGTCCGCAGACGACGGCAAAGGGGCGGGCGGACCGGTCGGGAGTCCCGTTGGGGCCGCTGGTTGGCCCGGCCTGCACAGAGCAGACGGGTTATCGCAGCGTTCTCTAACGAAGACTCCCGGACGACCGCCCAACCCCTTCGTAACGCCTCGCCCCCTCAGCAGCACACCCGGCGATGTCTCACCTTCGCGCGGCCTGGGTCGTCGACACCGAGACCGAGGGCGGGGAGTAGTCAGCCTCAACCGGGCAACGATGTCAAGCGGAGGCGAAACGCGGTGACCAGCAAAGACGCGCGTCGTTGCTGGTCAAGGATTCAACAAAAATTCGCTGTTGTTTCAGGTTGGTAGCGCGCGTCGCGTCTCAGCCGCGCGCTCCGCGTCCAAACGCTCGAGATCGTACGTTCCGTGGTCGACGAAACGCATCGCTTCCGCGATCGCGCGATGACCGGCGCGTTCGGCAATCTGGCGATGCATCTCCTGCGCGACGCGGCGATATGTGGGGTGACCTTGCGGCGAGCTTCGCAACTCGCAAAGGTGCATTGCCTCGCGCGCGTTCATATGCATGACATATCGCATGCGGTAACCGAGCGACACCGCGTACGCGGCCTGTTCGGGGAACGGCTCGACCAGCGCGGCATACAGACCGGCTGACCGTTCCATCGCCTCGTCGTAGCGCAGCGCGAGTCCGGCGTCACGCACGGGCGGCGGCAGCTCGTAACCGTGGTGCGGTGTGAGCTGTTGCCACTCGATCGTCAGCATGCGGTGACGTTGCAGGTCGCGGAACGCGCCGTAATCGCCGAGGACGTCGAAGCGGTAGCCCGTGCGCTCGAACGCGCGGCCGGGCTTGTGCCTGCGGTTCGCGCGCTCGCCCACGTAGGCGCGCATCAGCGCGACACGATCGTCGGCAGGCAGCAGGCGAACCCGCTCGAGCAGTTGGGCCTCCGGTAAGCGGGTGTGCGAGTAGCAAATTGCCGCCAGGACCTTGTCCTCGCCGTGGGGGTCCCAGTCGAGGAGGTTGACCTCGTTGGTGGGCTCGGGCCGCTCGTCGGCGAACAGGCGCTGGACGAGGGCGTGCGTGTCGTCGCGGGTCGAGGCGAGGTAGTTCGACCATGCTCCCCCGCGCTCGGGACGGTCGACGCGGACGAGGAACGACGGGATGACCTTCCGGAGCTCGTCGAGCATCAGCCGGGCGTACGTCTGCGCCTCGGGCAGCGGATTCGCGAGCATGCGCAGGAGGAGCGCCTCGAACGCCTGCCCGGTGCCGTAGATGCCGACGTTGGAGAGCGTGGCAGCGGGCAGCAGGCCGCGCAGCGTGTCGCACGCCTTGGCCTTGATCGTTTGCTTGTAGACGAAGTCGGAGTCGCCCGGCTCTTTCGGGTACTCCGCGCGCGCCCAGTCGAGCATCGTGTCGAGCGCGCCGCTGTAGGTGTCGAACAGGGCGTCGAGGTCGGAGACGTAGCGCGTTCCGAGTGGTGAAGCACACACCTGCGACGGCCGCAGGTAGCGGTAGCGACCCTGCAGCCGCGAGTCGTACGGGATGTACCGGGTCGACTGCTCGAGGTAAGCCATCAACCGGCCCCACTCGAGGATCTTCGTGAGCAGGTTCGACGCCTGTTCACACGCGAGGTGCACACCCCCGAGTTGGGCGACCGAATCGTCGCCGTACTCGAAGAACACACGCTCGTAGAGATCTTCCGCGCGCTTGAGCCCGACCGTCGCGTCGACGGTCAGGTCGCCGGTGAGGTCGAGGTCGCCGACGAATTCGTCGAGGAACAATCTGCGCAGGCTCTTGTCGGAACGCGAGTAACGCGCGAACAAGGCGCCCTTCACGACCTCGGGGAGGTTGGTGAGCGCGAAGACCGGCTCGTCGAGATTCGTGAAGTACGGCCGAAGGCGTTCCGCTTCGCTGTCGGTGAACGTCTCCGGGGCGTAGAGCATGGGACTGGCGATGGTAGCGACGGTTCGCCCGCCGATCGCGCACCCCGATCTCCGCGTTTGTGCGGGTCGGAACGGGTCAGAGCAGGAGGCGAAAAGCGTTCGGAACGACCTCGACCTGGAGGCGATCGGCGGGCGGCCCGGCCCGGCCGTCGACCTCCAGGGCCACCTTCCGGTCGGTGCTCACCGAGATGTGCCGACCCGAGCGTTGGGTGATGGCCGGGTGCGGGACGTGGGTTCCGGTGGCCAGCCGAGCCCGGAGCGCGCGTCGCTCGCGCGCGGGCACCGCGTAGATCTGCACCTCGGCGCGGCCGTCGCCCGGATGCCCGCGCGGGACGAGGTCGAGCCCGTGGCGGAACTGGCCGCTCGCGATGACGATCGCGGTGCACGGTCCGTGGAACACCGGCCGCTCGTCGATGCGGACGTTCGCGCCGAATCGTCGGACGAATCGTCGCGACGCATCGGGCGGCGTCCCGATCACGACCATGTTGACCGCCGTGCGGTTGTCGTCGAGTCGGAGGAGATCGAGCGCCAGCTCGACTCCCCCGGCGGGCCCCCGATCGGGCCCGAGCCCGATCCCGAGCCCGACCGCCCCGGCGAAGTCGGACGTCGTGTCGGGCCGGAACGACACGAGCGCGCCCGGACGGGCGGCCGCGGCGGCCGCGAGCTCGGCGTCGCCGCCCACCACCTCGAGGTCGGCCGCGGCCGACGTGGGCACGCCCCACTCCTCGCCGGGCTTGATCACGGCCCGATCACGCGGCGGGAGCCTTGACGATGCTCGACGCCGCGATGACACCCCGCAGGCACGCATCGGCGGCGGCGCGCGCCGTCGCGGCCGTCGCTTCGTCGGGCACCACGTCGCCGATCTGGCGCAACAGGTCGATCGTCTGTTTGACGTTGCGGACGAAGTCGCCGCCGGTCATCTCTTCGTCTTCGAGGACGTCGGCCAGGTCCTCGCCTTTCACCCACGCGTAGATGGCGGCCGTGAAGCCGGGGTCGGGCCGCCGGGTCTCGGGCAGGCGCGCCTCGCGCTCGGCGAGATGGAGGTCGCGCCACACGCCGTCGAGCGCCCGGCTGCGCCGCGCCACTTCCTGGTTCGGCCAGCGGCGCGGCGGCATCGCCTCGTTGTTGTCGGGTCCGCGCCGTTGGAACGTGAAGCACGACACGACGGCCGCCATGGTGGCCGCGTCGATCCCGTCGAGGCGGCCCTCGCGCAGCGCATCGGCGACCACGAGCTCACCCTCACTGTTGAGGCGGGTCAGCAGCCGTCCCGCGTCGGTGAGGGTCCAGTCGTCGACGTAGCCCCACGTGGTCAGGACCGCGAGGACGCGGTCGAACTGGCGCGCCAGGCTCTCGTTGCGAGACGACACCTGGCGTTCCAACCGGGCGATGTCGCGGGCGATCCGGTCGGCCTGCCAGGCCGCGCGCAACGCGACGTCGGCCCCGGGAGTGTCGTGTAACGGATGGACGGCGACCGCGGCCTGGAGCTCTTCGACGTCGCGGTCGGAGTCGGCCGGTTCTTCCACGGCGCGGACCTTCAGCCGGCGCAGCGACTCCGCGACCGCCTTTTGGAACGACTGGCTGCGCGGCGAGTACGGACGAGGAAGGTCGATCGTGGCGATCTTGTTGACCTGCCCGCGGATGTCCTGGGGCGATATGCGCACCAGCGAGCGCCCCTGGGTCAACGCCAGGATGCGCTGGTTCGGACCGCTCCCCCGCTCCTGTTTCAACACGACGACTTTGCCGCCGCGCTTGGGGACGACGAGCACGTCGCCGGGTCGGAGCGCGTCGAAGCGGTGATCCGACCTTCCGTGCGCGGCTTTGCGCGCGGCGTCGAGCTCGGCGAGGAGCTTGCGGTACTCGTGGACGTCGCCGGCCGGATGCACGGCGCCGGTCTCGGCCTTCGCCAGTTGCTCCCGGCGCAATTCGAGATTCCGTTCGACGGCGACGACGTCGCGGTCGGCGTGGAACTGGGCGAACGACAGGTTCAGGAGATGGCGGGCCTGTTGCGGCGGGTACCGCAACACGAGGTTCGCCGCCATGTTGTACGTCGGATGGAACGACGAGGTCAGCGCGTACGTGCGACGCGACGCGAGGCCCGCGACCTGGTCGAACGGCACGAACGGGTCCCAGAGCACCACCACGTAGCCGACGTCGTCGATGCCGCGGCGGCCGGCGCGGCCCGCGAGCTGCGTGTACTCGCCGGGCGTCAGGAACTCGTGGTGCTCGCCGGTGAACTTCGAGAGCTTCTCGATGACCACCGAACGGGCGGGCATGTTGATCCCGAGCGCGAGTGTCTCGGTCGCGAACACGACCTTCAACAGGCCGGTCGAGAACGCCTCCTCGACGGCTTCCTTCATCGGAGGCACCAGACCCGCGTGGTGCGCGGCAACGCCCGCCTCCATGCCCGAGAGCCACGTGTCGAAGCCCAGCACGTCGAGGTCGGCGTCCGAGAGCGCGTCGACGTGGCGCTCCGCGATCGCGCGCAACGCTCGGCGTTCGTCGGCGGTGGTCAGCCGGATGCCCGACGCGAGACATTGTTCGACGGCCTGGTCGCATCCCGTTCGGGAGAAGACGAAACAGATCGCGGGGAGCATGCGCTCTTCGGCGAGGCGTTCCACGACCTCGGTGCGCCACGGTTTGTACAACCGGCGCCGGCGCTGACCGCGATCGGGGACGTTGCGCCCGTCGAGCCGGGTCGCCACCGGATTCGGGCGCGACTCGCCGTCGTGGTCGACGAACGTCGGTAACAGATGGAGGCTCGGCGCACTGCGGTCGCCGACGAGGTACAGGTGCTCGAGGTCGACGGGCCGGCGCTCTTCGATCACGGTCTCGGTCGCGCCCCGCACCGTCTGCATCCACGCCGCGACCTCCTCGGCGTTCGAGACCGTCGCGGAGAGCGCGACGATGTCGATATCGGCCGGGAGGTGGATGATCACCTCTTCCCAGACCGCGCCGCGCGACCGGTCCTGCAGGTAGTGCACCTCGTCGAGCACCACGTAGCGGAGCCCGTGCAGGGTGTGCGACCCCGCGTAGATCATGTTGCGCAAGACCTCGGTCGTCATGACCACGACCGGGGCGTCGCCGTTGATCGCGTTGTCGCCGGTCAACAAGCCGACCCGCTCGGCGCCGTACGCGCGCACGAAATCGCCGTACTTCTGGTTCGACAGCGCCTTGAGCGGAGTCGTGTAGAACGCCTTCTCACCCGCGGCGAGCGCCCGCGCGATCGCGTACTCCGCCACCAGAGTCTTGCCCGACCCCGTGGGCGCGGCGACGAGCACCGACCGGCCGGCGTCGAGCGCATCGAGCGCCCGGGCCTGGAAGTCGTCCAGGGGAAACGGCCGTTCTGCGGTGAACGCCGCCCGGATGTCGGCGGGCGTCACCCGCCCTTTGACGTGGTCGGAGCGGCGACGGTTGTGTTCGTCCTCACGGTCGTGCTCGTTCCGGGCTTCGTCGTCGGAGTGGGGACCTTGGTCGTCGAGGGTACCGAGACGGGGACGCTCGAAGCCGGAGTGATCAGTTTCGGCCGCTTGGGCCAGTGCCGCACCACTCCGTCCGGCCAGAAGATCCCCGCCGCGACCGCGAGAACTACGACGCCCGCCGTCCCGACGGCGAGCGCACCGCGGGTGCCGATGCGCGGCGGGTGGCGCCGCCGGAGGATGAACGAGACGAAGCTCGCAAGGGCGATCGCGCTGAGGACGAGGAGGATCGTCACGCGCGGTTGGCGACTCAGCAGCCCGCCTTCACCCGGCACGCCCGGACTGCCCGGCCGTATCAGCCAGATCAGCAAGGCGGTGGCGACCACGATGCCCGTGCCGACCGCGACCGCGGCGAAGACCTCCGCCCGCGGGCGCGCCTGAACGAACTGCTTGCGGCCCTTGGCGGGGCTCATGGTTGCCTCATCGTTTCATCAATCGCCCGATCACGATCGCGATCTCGTAGAAGAGGTACATGGGGATGGCCATGAAGAATAGGGAGAACGGGTCGGAGCTCGGGGTGATGACCGCCGAGAAGATGACGATCCCGACGATCATGTAGCGCCGGATGCTGCGGAGCTGGCGGGTGTTGACCACCCGCACCAACAACAAGAACACGAGCAGCACCGGGAACTCGAATGCCACGCCGAACGCCGCGATCATCAGGGCGACGAGGGTGAGGTACTTGTCGGCCGAGATGAAGGGCTGGATCCCGGACCCTCCCGCACCGAGCAGGAACTCGAGCGCCTTCTGCACGGTGAACCAGGCCACGAAGGCGCCGAGCGCGAACAACACCGCGATCGCGATCAGGAACACGACGCCGTACTTGCGCTCGTTCTTGCGCAGGCCCGGCGTGACGAACCGCCAGATCTGCCAGAAGACGAACGGAACCGACAGCGCGATCCCGCCGTACGTGGAGACCTTCACCCGTACGAGAAGCGGTTCGAGCGGACCCGTTGCGATGAGCTTGCAGCCCTCGGTGGCCGTGGCGCCGCAGGCCTGGTTCTTGGTGCCGCGCGTGACCTTCTCGTAGGGACCCGACAGGAAATGGAGCAGGCGGTTGTAGAGCACGAACACCAAAACGGTGCACACCACGAGCACGACCGCGCTGATGATCACCCGACGGCGCAACTCGGTGAGGTGTTCGACGAGGGTCATTCGCCCTTCGTCGGCGTCGGCTGCGCTCATCGATCAGCTGAACGATCGAGGTCCGGAGAAGCCGTCGTCGGTCACGTCCTCGTCGGCGTAATCACCCGAGTTCGTATCACCCGACCCGGGCTCGGAAAGCGCGCCCGGCGGGAGCGCGGCATGGTCGGTCTCACCGATCGCGGCACTCTCCGTGGTCTGGCCCGCGTTCGCCGGATCGAAGTCGGGATGCAGCACGTGCTCGAGCTCGTCGCGCACCGTGTCCTGCATACGGCGCAGCTCGCGCATCATGGCGCCGACCTGGCGGGCGATCTCCGGAAGGCGCTGCGGGCCGAACACGATCAGCGCGACCACGAGGATGAGGATGATCTTTTCGGGTCCGAGGCTCATGGCGAAAAGGTGCCGACGAGCGGGGATCCTACAGCCGTGCGTCCGGACCGATCTGTGATCAGTCGCGGGAAAGGCGGCGACGCGTCTCGGTCGTGTCGGCGCGCAGCCGATCCAATGCAGTGGTGAGGTCGACCCGGTGTTCGCGGCCGAACCGGTCGATCATGGCCACTGTCGGCGAAAGCTCTCGCCGGACACGGGCGGCGAGCACGGCGAGGGCGGCGAGGCCGGCCGCGCCGAGCGCGAGCGGAAGGATCCAGAGCACGCTGCGACCCTACCGGTTGAGCGAGCGGCGAACCTGCGCGGCCAGTTCCTCGAACCACGTGGTGCCGGTCAACAAAAGGTGGAAATCGAGGAGATCGTCCGGCGTGAGGGGCGGCCCGATGCGCGACTCGCTCAGCTCCGCCGGCAGACGCCACACCTGCATGCGTACGCCGCTCGAGACGAGCAGGTCGACGATGCGCCGGCTGGCCTCCTTCGCTACCGCCTGACGGCAGTCGGGGCAGCGAAAGCAGTACGAGCCGCGCTCGTCGTCCGCACACACCCGAACCGTCAGGTCGTCTGCGGTGAGCTGTACGTCTCCACAGCTGGGGCAGTTGGCCCGGATCGTTGTCACCGCGTCACCCATCCCTGGTCCGCTCGAAAGTCCCGCAACGACCGCCGTAGTGGCGGGCTGATACACCCTTCGGCAGCCCCCAGGGGCTGCTTGAGGTTCACGAGCGGAGGCGCTGGTCACATCTCTGCGGTTCCGGGCGATCGACGTGGCACGATGAGTGGTCGTGGCCGTCATCACCTTCGCCCACCGTGGCGCGCGGCTTGTCGAGCCGGAGAACACAATTCCGGCGTTTCGCATCGCGCTCGAGCAGGGTGCATCCGGCATCGAGACCGACGTGTGGCTCTCTTCGGACGCCGAGGTGGTGTGCGCCCACGACCCGGTCGTGTCCCGTGGCCTGCGGCGGAAGCGAATTGCGGCCACGACCGCCGATGAGCTCGCGACCTACGGCGTCCCCCGCATCGACGACGTGTACCGGGAGCTCGGCATCGGCTACGAGTGCTCGGTCGACGTCAAGACGCCGGAAGCGGCGACCGGACTCGTGAAGGTCGCGGCCGCGCACGGCGCTTCGGAAAAATTATGGGTGTGTTCACCCGACGTCGGACTCTTGCGGACGTTGCGCGACGAATCACCGGCGGGCGACGGGGGCGTGAAGCTCGTGCACTCTCATCGCCGGTCGTCGATCGGCGTTCCCCTCGAACGGCACGCGTACGACCTCGCGTCGGCGGGTATCGACGCCATGAACTTCCATCACACGGAGTGGACGGCGGGCCTGGTCTCGCTGTTCCATCGCTTCGAGGTCAAGGCGTTCGCCTGGGACACCCAAGAGGTGCGCCACCTGCGCGCCGTGCTCGCGATGGGGATCGACGCGGTCTATTGCGATCGACCCGATCGGATGGTTGCCACGGTGAGCGAATGGGTCGCCGACTGATCAGAGCAGGCCGAGGCGGTTCGGCGGCCAGACCCGGATGAAGACGCGTCCGACGATCGAGCTCTTCTTGATGGGGCCGAACCCGCGTGAGTCGCGCGAGCCGACCCGATTGTCGCCCATCACCCAGTACTCGTCGGTGCCGAGCGGCGCCGTCCGAAAGCAGCTCGAGGCGAACGACGCGCAATTGCTGACCGTCCCCTTGGGGAGATACGTCTCGGAGAGCGCCTTGCCGTCGATGTAGACGTGATCGTTCTTCTCGCTGACGATCTCGCCGGGTAGCCCGATGACGCGTTTCACGAGGTCCTTGATCGTCGGGTCGATGGGCTTGCCGTCGGGGCCCTTCGGTGTCGTGAACACGATGATGTCGCCGCGATGCACCGAGTGCACCTTGTACGACACCTTGTTGACGATGACGCGGTCGTCCTTCTTGAGCGTCGGCACCATGGAGTCGGAGGGGATGTAGAACGCCTGGAACAGGAACGCCTTGACGAGCAGCGCGATCACGAGCGCGCCGACGACGAGCACTCCCCACTCGATCGCGGTCTTGGTCGTGCTCCGCTTGCGCCGCGCGAGTTCCGGTCCGGCCGGCGCTCCGATCTCGTCGTCGGGCGCGCCGCCCGGCCCGCTAGAGGATTCCAAGGCGGTTGGGCGGCCAGATCCGCAGGAACACCCGTCCGATGATGTCCTTCTTGCGGATGAAGTGCTCGGGAAAGAAGCGCGAGTCGCGCGAGTTCGATCGGTTGTCGCCCATCACCCAGTACGAATCGGGCGGCACCTTGATCGCAAGGAAGCTCGGACCGGGTTGGGTGCCAGTCGGGAGGTACTTCTCGACCAGGACCTTCCCGTTGATGTAGATGTGCCCGTCCGCGCGACCTTCGATGGTCTCGCCCGGTAGCCCGATGACGCGTTTGACGAGGTCCTTGACCGACGGGTCGACATTGGGCGGCGACTTGAAGACGATGATGTCGCCCCGGTGCACGGCGTGCAGGTCGTACGAGAGCTTGTTGACGATGACGCGGTCGTTCGTCTTGAGCGTCGGCACCATCGAGTCGGAGGGGATGTAGAAGGCCTGGAACAAGAACGTCTTGATCAGGAGCGCGATGGTGAGCGCGGAGACGATCAGGATCGTCCACTCGAGCGCGACCGCCCAGGCGGGTTTCGCCTTGCGCTTGTGCGGCGGCGGGCCCGACGGGGTCTCGTCGCCGCCCTGCTCGGCCGTCCCGACCGGCGGCGCGGCAGACGGGAGGTCGGCGCTCATGGACGGGTTCACCGGTTGCATCCTCTCATGCGCGCCCGCGCGCTCGGGTGTCAGGTCGGCGAGTCACCGATGGATCTGAACCTTCAGTCTCGCGGTACCGCCGCAGAATTCTCCGGGCCGCGTCGGCCGCGAGGCGCTCGACCTCGGCCGGCGCTACCGCGCGGGCGTCCGGCCCGAGCCGGAGGAGTAGGCGCTCGAGCCACGCCCGCTCACTGACGGCGAGCACGATTTCGAGAGATCCGTCCGCGCGCTCGGTGACCGACTCGGTGGGATACGCCTCCGCGACCCAAGCCGCGCCGGCCGCGAGCTCGAGGGTGACGCGCGTGTCGTCGGCGCGGGGCGTGTAGACGTCGCCCGTCTCGAACCCGGTCGCACCGGGTTCGAAACTCTCCCCGGTTGGTTCGACGGAACGGATGCGGTCGACGCGGAACATCCGCTCGTCGTGGGCGCGGTGGCAGTACGCGCCGACATACCACTCCCCCGTCGCGAAGAACACGACCTCGGGGTCGATGCGGCGGGTGGTGAGCTCGTCGCGTCCGGCCGACCAGTATTCGATCTCGACGCGTGTGTGAGTCGCGACCGCGTCGCGGATCGCCGCGAGCTGGCCGGGCTCGCCCACGTCGACGACGAGCCCCGGCAACTCGAGCGCGTCCTCCAACTTGTCGAGCGCGGTGGCGAGCGGACCGCTCGGATCGGAACCGGGGACCGCGAGCAGCGCGCGTCCGGCCGCGAGCAACGCGAGGCCTTCGGCCGGCGTGAGCCGCAACGCGCGCTGGAAGTAGTCGGCGAGGCGGATCGACACGTGGCCGTCGTCGTCCTCCTCGACGTCGAGGTAATCGCCCGGCGAATACGGAGGCACGCCGATCATCAAGACGAGCGAGAGGTCGTCGTCGAGTTGATCCACGGTGATGCCGAACCGAGCGGCGATCTCGGTCTTGGGCGAGTCGGGGTGCGCGACGATCCACGGGACCAACGCGAGGATGCGCTGGATCTCCGGGCCGGCGAGCGCGCGCGGGCTCACGAGCCGCCTACCGCAGATCCCGCGGCCGCTCGTTCCAGCCACCCGACGATGTCGGCCCTCATGTCGGCCGGCTCGAGTACCTCCGCGTGTTCGAGGAACCCGATCACGAAGCTGCGGAACGCCGACCGGTTCGTGACCGACGTCTCTACGACGGCGCCGTTCCCGGCGTCGGTCGCGTCCTCGACCACGACCGCGTCGGAGCCGAGCTCGGCGACCATCGCGTCACAGTGGTCGGCGTCGACGCGCACGCGCACCGTCACCGCGGGGTCGTCGCCGAGCAGCCACGCGCGCGACTCCACATGGTCGTCGGGGCGGAAGTCGGGCGGCGCCTCGAACGCGTCGTGCTCGCCGATCTCGACGTCACCGTCGATGCGATCGGCGCGGAACGCCCGTACCGCGCCGCGGTCGGAGTCGAAACCGACGACGTACCAGTGGCCGCGTTTGGAGGAAAGGCCCCACGGCTCGACCGTCCGGACGATCTCGCGGTGCGTGAACTTCACGACCGCTCGCGCTCGGAACGCTTCGAAGAGGGTGGCCAACGCGGGCGCGATCGGCAACGAGGCGATGGGCGCGACAGCTTCGTCGGCCATACCGCCGAGCTTCAGCAGTGCGCCCTCCCCCGCGTGGCTCCCGAGCGAGACCGCGCTCACGGCGACGCGCAGGGCCGCCGCCTCCTCGGCGTCGAGACCGAGGTCGGGCAGGTAGTAGTCCTCGGGTCGTACGCGGTAGCCGAGCTCGGCGCCGTCGCCGATGGGCTCGGTCGTCAGGGGAACGCCCATGCCGCGCAGCGTCTCCTTGTCGCGCTCGAACGCGCGCCGGTAGGCGGTGATCTGCGGTGGATAGCCGGCGACGTCGTGGACGATCTCTTCGCGGGTGAGGACTCGGCGGGTGTCGAGCAGCAAGGCGAGGAGGTTCAGGACGCGTTCGACCCGCGACGGCGCGTCGGGCATCGGTTCAGCCTAGGGGACGGCCCGCGCTGCGAGTACCCCCGCGGCGGCCGCGGTTTCGAACAGAACGGGATCGTCCGCCGCGGACCGACCCATCGACTCGATCTGCAGATTGCGCGTCGCGAAGAGCTCGATCACCCCGACCGGGGCGACGTCGACGAGCTCGTGGTTCGTGTCGATCCCTGCGGCGGCGAGGTCGGCGCGGAGACGTTGCTCCTCGGCGCCGCCGACGCACGGAAGCGGAACCCGTACGCGGCTGGTGGTCGCGAGCGACAGCGCGGTGATGCTGTGGTGCGAGACGCCTTGGTGGCGCGGGCGATCGTCCGCAAAGGACGCGCGCAGCGCGGCGATCGGTTGACCGTCGAGCGCGGTCACCGCGTCGAGCACCGAGCCGACCTCGATTGCGCTGAAGCCGAGACGCGTTCCCGAGCCGGCACTACCGGGCCCCATCGCGACGACGATCGCATCGGCGCCGGCCTCCCGGCGAGCGATGGCGAGCGCTCCGTGCACCGTGACCGCCTCGAAGTCGCCGCCGAAGGCGTGGCCGCCGGTCACGGTGGCGTCGATGAGGTTGCGGTCTCGCAGCTGCCCGACGAGATCCGAGATCGCGATCGGCAGCGCGCCGCCATCGGTCATCACGTACACGAGCCGTTTGTCGGGTCGGAGTTGCTTGAACGCGACGGCGACCGCCGCGATCTGGCTGTGCAAGCCGGCCACGACCACGGGCACGCGCTCGATGTTCGTGACCTCGGGCGGCTCCGCGTGCCCGACGTCGATCTGCAGGCTCGTGTAGCGCAGCTTCATGCCGCGCCCCGCGACCGGCTCGCTCCACGCGTCATGCTCCAAGTTCCAGTGCACGACGTGCCAGCCGCCGGTGCCGAGCCCGAGCTCGACAGCAGTGGTGTTCAACACCACGCGATCGCCGACCGCGACGCTTGGCAGGAGTTGGGTCAGCGCGTACGCGCGCTCGGTTCGACCGCCGAGGTCGACGAGCACCCGTTGCAGGCCGGGGCGCGTCTCGAGTATCTCGGTGACGACCCCGGTCCGGAACGACGGCATGGAGCTCGGTCGAGCCCGCTAGAGCGAAGCGATCAGCCGCTCGACCCGTTCGTCGCGCGACTTGAACGGGTCCTTGCAGAGCACGGTGCGCTGGGCCTGGTCGTTGAGCTTCAAGTGCACCCAGTCGACGGTGTAATCGCGCTTGCGCTCCTTGGCCCGCTTGATGAACGCGCCCCGGAGCCGGGCCCGGGTGGTCTGCGGCGGGTTGTTCATCGCGTCGGTGATCTCGTCGTCTTCGACGATGCGGTCGACCTGACCGCGCCGCTCGAGCAGGTAGTACAGCGAACGGGATCGGGTGACGTCGTGGTACGCGAGGTCGAGCAGGGAGACACGCGGATGCGTGAGGGGCAGATCGCCGCGCTTGCGGTACGCCTCGATGAGGTGGTGCTTGATCACCCAGTCGACCTCGGTGCGCAACTTGAGGGGATCGTCCTCGAGGTGCGTCATGACGTGTTCCCACATCTCGAGGGCGCGTTGCTCGAGCGGCGGGAGGCCGCGGCGCTTGGCGAAACGCAGCGCGCGGTTGAGGTACTCCGACTGGATCTCGACCGCCGAGAGCTCGCGGCCGTTTGCGAGCCGGACCCGGCGCCGGCATGTGATGTCGTGGCTGATCTCGCGAATGGCTCGGATCGGGTTTTCCAGCGTGAGGTCGCGCCACGGCGCCGCGTCCTCTTCGAGCATCCGCAAGATGATGGAGCTCGCGCCGACTTTGAGGAAGGTCGCGTACTCGCTCATGTTCGAGTCGCCGACGATCACGTGGAGTCGGCGGAACCTCTCCGCGTCGGCGTGCGGCTCGTCGCGGGTGTTGATGATGGGCCGCGAGCGGGTGGTTGCCGACGACACGCCCTCCCAGATGTGTTCGGCGCGTTGCGCGATGCAATACATCGCCCCGCGCGCGGTCTGCAGCACCTTGCCCGCTCCGGCATAGATCTGGCGGGTGACGAGAAACGGGATCAGGACGTCGGTGAACTTCGAGAAGTCGCCCTCGCGTTCGACGAGGTAGTTCTCGTGACAGCCGTACGAGTTGCCCGCGCTGTCGGTGTTGTTCTTGAAGAGGAAGACCTCGCCGCGGATGCCTTCCTCACGCAGGCGCTGCTCCGCGCTCTGCACGAGCCCTTCGAGGATGCGCTCCCCGGCCTTGTCGTGGATGACGAGGTCTCGGATCGAGTCGCACTCGGGGGTCGCGTACTCGGGGTGGCTGCCGACGTCGAGGTAGAGGCGTGCGCCGTTCTCGAGGAACACGTTGCTCGACCGGCCCCACGACACGACCCGCCGGAACAGGTAGCGGGCGACCTCGTCGGGGCTGAGGCGGCGTTGGCCGCGCAGGGTGCAGGTGACGCCGTATTCGTTCTCGAGTCCGAAAATGCGCCGTTCCACCGGATGTGAGTGTACGGGTACCTGGTCGCGCCCATGTGCCGCGGTCGTAGAGTGGTCGCCTACGGACGAGGGAGCCATGTCGTGGCCATGACTCGGCTGACATCGGTGTACGGATCGTTTCGAGCGCGGGTGATGGCGGCTCGGCTCGAGGACGAAGGTTTCGACGTGCAGCTCCGCGGCGCGCTCGACAGCCCGTACGGACTCACTGTCGGTGAGATGGCCCGGGTAGACGTCTACGTCCCCGACGATCAGTTCGACCAGGCGAGCCTCGTGCTGCTCGTCGCCGAGGTCGACGAGGCCGACGAGATCCTCGACGACGACCGCCCGCCCCACCGCGCGCGTCCCGCCCCGATCGTCTCCGTCGCCGCGCTGATCCTCTTCGTGCTGATCGCGGGCCCGATCGCGCTCTTGATCCGCTGGTACTAACTACCGAGGAGTGTGTCGAGCTCGTCGTTCTTGATGCGGCGGAACGCGCGCCGCGGTCGCGAACGGTCGAGTAGCGCGACTTCGAGCTGGTCGGCGGTCAGTGGTCCGTCGTCGGAACCAAGAACCTTCGCGCCGAGCTTGAGCGCGTCGCCGAGACTCATACCCTGCGAGTACTGCTGCTTGAGCGCCTCGCTGATCTGTTCGGCCTGGCCACCGAGTACCGAGTAGTCCTGCTCGTCCATGACGACGCCGTCGTAGAGCACGTGGTACATCTCGGCGTGGTCGTCGTCGGGTGAGCCGACCTCGGCGACGAGCAGCTCGACTTCGTACGGCTTCATCTCGTGCGTGAACACCTGGCCGAGGGTCTGTGCGTACGCGTTGGCGAGCTCCTTGGCGCTGACGTCTTCGCGCGAGTACGAGAAGCCCTTCATGTCGGCGTGGCGCACTCCGGCCACTCGCAACATCTGGAACTCGTTGTACTTGCCGACCGCGGCGAACGCGATGCGGTCGTAGATCTCGCTGATCTTGGAGAGCGTGCGTGACGGGTTGTCGGCGACGATCAGCACGCCGGCCGGGCACTCCAGCGCAACCAGGCTGCGCCCGCGGGCGATGCCCTTGCGCGCGTAGTCGGCGCGGTCCTTCATCACCTGTTCCGGCGAGACGTAGAACGGCATGCTCATTCGGCTACGACCTCCGGCCCTCGTTGAGACACAGGCCGGGCCTGCGGATCTGCCTGGCTCATGATTCCTGGCCGCCTCGTTCGACACCGCCGAGCAGGGCCTGGCTGCGGGCTTCGACGTCGTCGTCGGTGAGGGCGCGGTAGCCCTGGGCGTCGATCACGGCGACGGTCGGGAAGATGCGGCGCACGAGATCCGGGCCGCCCGTCGCGATGTCCTCGTCGGCGGCCGCGAACAGCGACGCGATCGCCAAGGTGATGGTGGCGTCCGAGTCGAGGCCTTCGCGCCAGCCGGCCTTGATCCAGTTGCGGGCGTGCACGCTTCCGGAGCCCTGGGCCTGGAAGTCGAGCTCCTCGTAGCGCCCGCCCGTGACGTCGTAGCTGAACACCCGACC
>DASYJT010000191.1:0-2621 GCA_035996165.1 Acidimicrobiia bacterium | reverse complement strand
CGTGCGAGATACGCCTCGGGGTATTGCGTCATGTTCACGACATGCCAACCCTCGGAACGGAACCACCGCGACTCCGCCCGCGTCGAGAAGCGCGGTCCGGGAATTACGACGACGGTTCCGGCCTCGTGCATCTTCACACCGACCCGCTCGCCGGATTCCACCGCGTGGCGCGCCAGCACCTCGCAGTAGGGGTCGGCGTACGACACGTGATGCGTGACGCCCGCGTCGTAGAACGTGTCGGCGCGACCCCACGTGCGGTCGACGAGCTGGTCGAGCACGACGAAGTCGCCGGGGTGGATGTCGGGCGACAACGAACCGGCGGCGCACGGACCGACTATCTGGCGCACGCCGAGCATCCGCATCGCCCAGAGGTTGGCGCGCGCCGGAACGTGCGCCGGCGTGTACTCGTGGTCGCGTCCGTGGCGGGGGATGAACGCGACCTGCCGGCCGCCGATGTCGGTGATCGTCACGGGTGCGCTGGGCGCGCCGTACGGCGTGTCGAGCTCGACCTCCGACGCGTCCTCACCGAAGGTGTAGAAGCCCGAACCCCCGAAGACCCCGATTTCCGCGTGCATGCCGGCGTCCGTGCGAACGGCTACGCGCTCTTGGCTTCGGACCCGCTCGAGGAGCCCGACTTGGAGTCGCTCGACTTCGACGACCCGGAGTCGGAGGACGAACCGGAGCCCGACGAGCCCGACGAGCTCGACGAGTCGGACGACGACGAGGAGGAGGAAGAGGAGGTCGACTCCTTCGACTTCTCCTTGGACGCCCCCTTCGACGAAGACCGGTTGTCGGTCTTGTAGAAGCCCGAGCCCTTGAGGACGATCCCGGCCGCGGAGAGGACCTTCGTCAGCTTCCCGCCACACTTCTCGTGCTTGGTGAGCGGTGCGTCCGCGAACGTCTGGAACGCCTCGATTTGCTCACTGCACTTGGCGCAGCGGTACACGTATGTCGGCATGGGAAACCTCGTCAGACCGGTCGTCGGCGATTGGCACTCGACGCCTACGAGTGCCAATGCTACCCCGCTCGAGAACGGGGTACGGAGTACCAGTGCGCCAGAATGGTCGGAGATGATTGCGATTGCTCTCCTCGTTCCCGTGGCCTGGTTGCTCGGGACGTTCCCGAGCGCCCAACTCGTCGCCCGGGCGCACGGCCGCGACATCCTGACGGAGGGCTCGGGCAACCCCGGGGCATCGAACGTCGGCCGCCTCCTGGGCTGGAAGGCGGGCGCACTCGTCCTGGCGCTCGACTTCGCGAAGGGCGCGGCCGCAGCAGCCGGGGGCCTGGTCATCGGGGGACGAGCGGGGGCCTGTGTTCTGGGGGTCGCCGCGGTCGTCGGCCACACGCTCCCGCTCTACCGCAAGGGTGGCAAGGGCGTTGCCGCGGCGGGCGGGGCGCTGGTGGTGCTCTACCCGTTGATCGTCGTCGGGCTCGCGGTCATCTGGTACGTCGTGGCGCGCGTGCTGCACAAGGCGTCGCTGGCCTCGCTACTCATCACGGTTCTGTTCCCGATCGCTGTACTCGTGTTCGGCTTCGACCGATGGGAGGTCGGGGTCGTTGCGGCCCTCGCCGCGCTGGTCGTGTTGCGCCACGCGGCGAACATCCGCCGGCTGCTCCGCCGAGAAGAGATCGATCTCGGCGCGCGGCGAACCGCCTGAGGAGGCCGAATGTCACGGGTACGCAAGGCGGTGATACCGGCAGCCGGTCTCGGCACCCGGTTCCTGCCGGCCACGAAGAGCTCGCCCAAGGAGATGCTGCCCGTCGTCGACAAGCCCGCGATCCAGTACGTCGTCGAAGAGGCCGTGAAGGCCGGGCTCGAAGACATCTTGATCATCACCGGCCGCAACAAGCGCGCGATCGAAGACCACTTCGACCGTAACTTCGAGCTCGAGCACTTCCTCGACAACGCCGGTAAGCACGATCTGTTGAAGGAAGTGCAGTTCGCCTCCGACCTCGCCGACATCCACTACGTGCGCCAGCGCGACCCGTTGGGGCTCGGGCACGCGGTGTCGGTCGCTCGTCACCATGTCGGCAACGAGCCCTTCGCGGTCCTGCTCGCCGACGATCTGATGGTCGACGACGGCGCGTTGCTGAGCTCGATGCTCGACGTGCACGAGCGCCAGGGCCGGTCGTGCATCGCGTTCACAGAAGTCAGCCCCGAAGAGATCTCGTCCTACGGGTGCATCGAGCCGAAGCCGGGGTCGTCGGAGGCGGTGTTGGACGAGGATGTCGTCGAGATCCTCCGGGTCATCGAGAAGCCGCCGCGCGACGAGGCGCCTTCGAACTTCGCGATCTCCGGCCGGTATGTGTTCACGCCGGAGATCTTCACGATGCTCGATCTCATCGAACCCGGTCGCGGGGGCGAGCTGCAACTGACCGACGCGATCGCGATGTTGCTCGAGCGCCAGAGTGTGTTCGGGTACCACTGTCGTCGAGGCCGTTACGACGTCGGTCAGAAGATCGATTTCCTGCGCGCGAATGTCGAGCTCGCGCTCGACCGCGCCGACCTCGGGCCGGAGTTCGGTGAATGGCTGCGCGAGTACGTTGCCGCGCGCTGGCCGGTGTGACGCGCGTTTCCGTGTGCTACGCGTAGTGGTGTGATCCCGCTCGCCGAAGCCCAG
>DASYJT010000190.1:0-7142 GCA_035996165.1 Acidimicrobiia bacterium | reverse complement strand
GTCATCACGTCGAGCTGATCGAGATCCCGCAGCGCATGGGTTCGGTGCGTAAGAACGCGGCCGACATCAAGATGGCGGTCGACGCGATCGAACTGTGCTTCGAGCGCGACTACATCACCACTTTCGTGCTCGGCACCGGCGACAGCGACTTCACGCCGTTGGTGCACAAGCTGCGAGAGCTCAACCGTCGAGTGATCGGGATCGGGGTGGAAGCATCGACCTCGGCACTGCTTCCGCCGGCGTGCGACGAGTTCTTGTTCTACGAGCGCCTCGAGGGCGTGGAGCCCGTCGAGGCGCGCCGCGCGCCGAGCCGTTCGTCGCGCACGAAGCGGGCGCCCGCGGTGGAGAAGGAGGCGGTCGCCGACGAGGAACAGCAGCCGGCCGCGCGCGGCGAGGAAGCCGATCTCGGTGTGCTCGTCACCCAGACGTTGTCGGGCTTGTCGCGCAGTGCCGGTGGGCCGGTACTCGCGTCGATGTTGAAGCGGGCGATCCTGCGCAAGGACCCCACCTTCAGTGAGACCACGTACGGGTTCCGTGGCTTCTCCGAGCTGCTCCGTCACCTGGCGGAGCGCGGACTCGTGGCGTTGACGCCCGGCCCGGGTCAGGGCGATCCCGAAGTGAGCCTGCCGGCCGAGGTCGGCGACGAGCAGGCGGCGTTCGCGCTGCTCCGCAAGGTCGTCGACCAGCTCACGGCCAAGTCGGGGCCGCCCCATCTGTCGGGCCTGAAGACCCAGCTGCGCAAAGTCGATCCCAGCTTCAGCGAGAAGGCCTTCGGCTACGGCGGCTTCTTGCAGTTCGTCAAGGCCGCCCGGTCGCGCGAGCTGATCGAGATGGAATGGGACGACGCGGCCGACGACTACATCGTCCGGCCCGGTCAGTCAGAAGCTTGAAACCAGCCGTGCCCGATCGGGCACGGAGAGCCTCGGCGCTAGCCCTTACCGCCGCGGGCGGGCCCGCTCTTGCGGGGGTGCTCGTCTTCGCCGGCCCGCTCGCGGGCGCGCTGGCGGGCGGCCGCGGCTTCGAGCTCGGTGGGACGTTTGGGCGGCGCTCCGGCGGTACGCGCCGGCTTACGAGGAACTGCCATGCCGGAAACATAGAGGCCCCGAGCGCCCGCGAGCGAAAACCGGCGCGAATTCTCCCCGGCCGGGGTCTCCTCAGGCGGAGCGTTCGCGGTCGAGGTCGAGCTGGCGGTGCCGTTCCCGGTCGATCGCGAGGTCTCGTTCCTCGTCGCGCTGCTCGTCGGCGAAGATCGGCGGGACCCCGCCCAGGCCCATCGCGGCGACCTCTTCGAGCGCCTCGGTCGCGCCGTGGAGGGCGCCCGACTGCGTGAGGGAGTGGGGGAGCTTGCGGAAGACGATCACGGCGCTGATCACGGCGAGGGTCGCGCCCACGACGACCGCGAGATGGATGCCGTTGACGAACGCCTGGGACGCGCTCGCGATGAGCGCCGAGCCCGCGGCCTTCGGCAGCGACGACGCGACCTGGAGCGCGCCGGCGATCGACGTGCGCGCGCTCGCCTGGTCGGCGCGGCTCAGGCCGCGCAGTGCCGGTGCGACGGAGCCTGCGTAGCGCGACGCGGCAATGCTGCCGAGGACGGCGATCCCGAGCGCGGCGCCCAGCTCGCGCGTGGCGTCGTTCATCGCCGATCCGGCCCCCGCGCGTCGTGGCGGCACGGCCGACATGATCGACGCGGTCATCGGAGACATCGAGAGTGCGATGCCCGTGGTGAGCGGCACGACGCACAGTACGACGTATGCGTACGCCGTGTGCACCGACAGGCCCGTGAACAAGAGCAGCCCGGTCGCGATGCAAAGCATGCCGAACGCGACCGTGCGGTGTGCGCCGAAGCGCGCGCTGAGTCGAGGGGTGAGGGGCGCGACAACGAGCATGATCAGCGCGATCGGCATCAGGCGAAGCGACGCCGACAGCGCGCTGTAGCCGAGGACGAGTTGGAAGTACTGCGTGATGAGGAACATGACGCCGTACATCGCGACGAACACCAGGATCATGCCGCCGGTACCCGTGCTGAACGCGGGACGGCGGAAGTAGTGCATGTCGAGCATCGGTTCCGGCGTGTGCAACTCCCACGCGACGAACAGCGAGAGCACGACGACCGCGATGGCGAAGGCGGCGAGGGTGCCGATGCTCATCCAGCCTTTGTCCGGCGCTTCGATGAGGCCGTACACGAGGGCGACGACGCCGACGGTCGAGAGCACCGCTCCCATCGGGTCGAACTGCGACTCTTCGGGATCGCGCGACTTGGGGACCAGGAACTTGCCCGCGACGAGGGCGATGACGATGACCGGCACGTTGACCAAGAACACCGACCCGAACCAGAAGTGGCCGAGGAGGTAGCCGCTGGCGACGGGCCCGAACGCGCCGGCCGCGCCGGTGACGCTGGCCCAGATCGCGATCGCCTTCGGGCGTTCGTGACCGGGAAAGATGTTGATGATGATCGACAGCGTCGACGGCATGATCAGCGCGCCGGCGACGCCCATGATGGCGCGGCACGCGATGATCTGGCCCATGCCCGTGGCTTCCGACGCGAGCGCGGCGCCGACGAGAAAGAGCACGAGCCCGAATTGCAACGCTCCCTTGCGCCCGAAGCGATCGCCGAGCGCGCCGGTGGAGAAAAGCAGGCCCGCGAACACCAGGGAGTAGACCGCGACGACCCATTGCAGCTGCGATTCGGTCGCGTGAAGCTCTCGCGAGAGTGTGGGGATCGCGACGTTCAGGCTCGAGTTGCCGACGAAGACGATCAACAGGCTCAGGCACAGGACCGCGAGCGTCCACCATCGCCGATCGAATGCGAGATCGGCCGGGCTCTTGGTCTCGGCTTCCATTGGGTTGCTCCGGGCTCCGGCTGCGGGGGGAAGTGGAATCGGGGTTCCGGATATCCACTATAATCGGAACCATGCTTCCGGTTGAAACGGCCGTCCCGAGGCGAGCCGATGCCCGCCGCAATCGCGAGCGCGTCCTGGCCGCCGCGGAAGCGGTCTTCGCCGAGTCGGGCCTGAAGGCGCCGGTCGAAGAGGTGGCGCGCCGGGCCGGGGTCGGCGTCGGCACCGTGTGCCGGAATTTCCCGACCAAGCAGGCCCTGATCGAGGCGGTCGTGGGCGCGATGTACGAGACGCTCCTGCACGACGCGGAGGAGGCGCTCGCCGATCCCGACCCCGCGCACGCGTTCGAGCGGTTCGTCACCGGCCTGCCGGCTTTTCAGGCGCGGCACCGCGCCCTCGCCGACCAGATGGCGAACGACCGCCAGGAATCCGCCCCCGGTCCGCGCGACCAGTTGCTACGGGCGGTCTCCGAGCTGGTCGCGCGTGCACAGGCCGCGGGTGCCATTCGTGCCGACATCGGACCGGGTGACGTGTCGATGTTGTTCTCGGGCGTCGCCCACGCCACCGCGGTGGCGGGCGATCTCCAGCCGGTCCTGCGGGAGCGATTCGTGCGGATCATCCTCGACGGTCTGCGCGCCGACGACGCGACCGCGCTCCCCGGGCGTCCACTCGACTTCGCGCAACTCCGCCGCATGAGGCAGCGGCGCGCGAAGTGATCGTCGACGAGAGACTTGCGGCCGAAGCCGCACCTCTCGATCCGCGCCGGTGGGTGGCGCTGCTCGTCGTGCTCCTAGCGGCGTTCATCGTCGTGCTCGACAACACGGTCCTCAACGTCGCGATCCCGACGATCCGGGCCGACTTCCACACCACACTGCCCGCGCTGCTGTGGGTGATCACGGGGTACGCGCTCACCTTCGCCACTCTGTTGATCATCGGGGGGCGGCTCGGCGACATCTACGGACATCGCCGCATCTTCATCATCGGCGCCGCGCTGTTCGGCGTCGGCTCGCTGGTCGCGTCCGTCTCGACGTCGGTCGCCCAGCTCATCGTCGGGGAGGCGATCATCGAGGGGATCGGCGCCTCGCTGATGCTGCCGTCGACGCTCGCGATCCTTTCGACCACGTTCAAGGGTCGTGAGCGCGCGACTGCCTTCGCGGCTTGGGGTGCGACGGCCGGTGTCGCCGCCGCCTTCGGCCCGGTCGTCGGCGGTTTCCTGACGTCGAACTATTCGTGGCGCTGGTCGTTCCGGATCAACGTCATCATCGCTCCGCTCGCCATCGTCGGCGCACTGTTGTTCATGGCCCGGGGCGATCGCGCGGCGCGTCGCATCCCGCTCGACGCGGTCGGCGCCGCGTTGATCGCGGCGGGCATGTTCGGGTTGGTGTTCGCACTGAGCGAAGGCAGCACCTACGGCTGGTGGAAGCCGCTCAAGGAATTCTCTGTCGCCGGGCACGGCGTGTGGCCGACCTCGAGGCCGATCTCGATCATGCCCATCGTGCTCGCGGTCTCGATCGTCGTCCTGATCGGGTTCTACTTCGTCGAACGCGCCAAGGAACGGCGCGACGCGCACCCGCTCTTCCCGTTCGCGCACCTGCGCATCAAGACATACCGCTACGGACTCCTCGTCGGGCTTGTGCTCGCGATGGGTCAGTTCGGGCTCAGCTTCGTGCTCCCGGTGTTCTTGCAGGGTGCGCGGCTCCTCACCCCGCAACAGAACGGCTGGTGGCAGTTCCCGACCGGTGTGTTCATCATCGTGGGGGCGCAAATTGGCGGACGGTTGATCCGCGCGTTCGGTACGACCGTGGTCGTCCGGCTCGGCCTCTTCTCGTACGTCGTCGGCCTGCTCCTCATCTTCCACGCGGTTTCGCTCGACATCACCGTGTGGCGGCTCCTGCCCGGACTCGCGTTCTACGGCATCGGCATCGGTTTCGCCGGTGCGCAGCTGACAAACGTCGTGATGTCGGAGGTTCCGGCGGAGAGCTCCGGCGTCGCCAGCGGTGCGAACACGACCGTGCGCCAGGTGGGCGCGGCGTTGGGTGTCGCGATGATCGGCTCTCTGTTGAGCGCGCAGATCCTCAGTCATTCGGTCACCCGGATCCGCGCGGCCGCGCTTCCCGCCGCGGTCAAGATCCAAGCGCTCGCGGGCGTTCATGCCCAGGGTGCGTTCTACAGACCGCCGGCGTCGACGAATCCGCACGACACGACGATCCTGCAGCACGCGCTGCGCACGAGTGTCGCGGGCGGGACGCGCGTCGCGCTGCTGTTTGCCGCCGTCGTGGTCGCGGTCGGTGCGTTGCTGTCGTTCCTGATCCCGCGCGTCGCCGCCCCCACCGCTCGCGGCGCCGACGACTTCGAGCCCCTCGAACCCCTCGACATAGACCCCGCCCTCGTCTCCTAGCCCCCAACAGTTGGCAGGATTTTCGTTACCCCGCCCCGAATTCCCTGCCAACAGTTGGCAGGAAAAACGTTGGTGTGTAACGAAAATCCTGACAAGTGTTGGGGGTGGAAAGGGGGGTGGGCGGCTCATCCGGGGTGTTTTGGGGCCGATCGAGACCAGTGATGGTGGCGCGGAGCCGGCGATCGGTGGTGGCGGCGACTTCCACGGCACTCCTGCTGCTCGCGCTCGTTTCGTTCGGGGCGGTCGCGCACAGTGGAGCGGCCGTCGACACGAACGCGCCCGTTCTCGCGTCGCTCGCGATCAGCCCCACCACAGTCGACACCTCGGCGGGTGCGGCAGTCGTCACCATCACGGCTCGGCTCACCGACGAACGCAGCCCGTCGATCGGGGGGACCGCGCCGCTCAGTCGCGTGATCCTGACCGGACCCGGCGGTCAGCAGCAGGCGACCGCGTACCTCTCGCAGGCGCAGCGCATCTCGGGCACCGCGGCCGACGGCGTCTACCGTTCGACGTTGTCGATCCCGTGGCACGCGGCGCCGGGAAGGTGGACGGCGTCCGCGGTGCTGGTCGACATCTCGGCCAACTCGCGGTCGCTCACCACCGCGAACCTGACCGCGTCCGGATTTCCGTCGGGCATCGACCAGACCGGCGCGGGCGACACTCACGCGCCGCAGCTGGTTGCTCTCGGCATCGCACCGTCGAGTGTCGACACTTCGTTGCAGCCGGCGACGATCAGCGTGAGCGTGCACGCCGTAGACGATCTGAGCGGTGTTTCCGACGGTGTGTCGAAGGCCGCCAGCCAAGTGGTATTGCGGGGCCCGAGTGGTGCGCATCACGCCCGGGCGACCCTCAGTGTCGATCACCGTACGGCGGGGAACGCGTTGGACGCGACCTTCGTCGTGGCGGTCATGTTGCCGCGCTGGTCGGAGCAGGGCGTTTGGACGGTCGAGAGCGTGGCGCTCGTCGACCAGGTCGGTAACCAGCAGTCGCTCACCGCGCCCGGCGTGACCTTCACCCAAGCCGGCATCGGCGACACCGCGGCGCCGCAGTTCCGTTCGTTCTCGTTGTCGACCACGTCCGTCGACGTGCGCGCCGCGTCGGCGCCGATCGGTTTGCGCACCCGGATCGTCGACGACCTCTCGGGCGCCGCGGACGGAATCGTCGACTCCGCCAGCTCGGCGGTGTTCACGTCGCCGTCCGGCCGGCAGCGGTTGACCGCCCCGTTCGGCGCCGCCCAGCGCGTCGCGGGCACCGGCCTCGACGGCAACTACTCGATCAGCGCGACCATCCCCGCGCACGCCGAGCCCGGCGTGTGGACGATGAGCGACGCGTGGCCGACCGATCAAGCGGCGAACGTGGGCCACCTCACGGCGACGGAATGGGCGGCGAAGGGTTTCGCGGGCTCGTTCACCGTGGTCTCCGACACCCCGCCCGACACGGGCCCGACGGTGCCGACCGATCCGACGACGACCACCGACCCGACGTCGGGCTCGGTGTTCACGACGACGACGTCGACTGCCGCCGAGACGACGACGACGGTGTTCGGCGCGTCGACCACGACGCTCGATCCGTCGGCGACCACCACCACGTCGGTCGACCCGTCGGTCACCACCACCTCGGTCGACCTCTCGGGCACCACCACCACCACACTTGATCCCTCCGCGACGACGACAACCGCGCTCGACGCGACGACGACAACGACCACGCCGACGGACGACAGCACGTCGACCTCGATTCCGGACGGCGGCTCGTCGACCACCGCCGTCACGTCGACTTCGTTCGCGCCGGCGACCACGACCACCAGCACGACGGTGCCCATACATCCGGACTCGGGCGGTCCGCAGCATGTCCGGCGGGCGAACGGGTACTGGTTCGCGACCGCGACCGGCCGGGTCGTCGGATTC
>DASYJT010000189.1:0-3958 GCA_035996165.1 Acidimicrobiia bacterium | reverse complement strand
TTCGACGCTACGAGTTCACCGAGGTCCACGACTGGACCGTGGACGCGTTGATCGGGCTCATGTACTCGACCTCGGTGTTGTCGCGCGTCGTTCTCGCCGACCGGGCGGGCGCGTTCGAAGCCGACATGCGACAACGCCTCGCTGCGGTCGAACCATCGGGAGTGTTTCGCGAGCGGGCGAGCTTCGCGTACGACCTCGGCTATCGCAGGCGCGCGGTATAGCGGTCGTCGCGCTCGTCGACGACCAGGTCGAGTTCGTAGGCAACGCTCAGGATCTCGGTCGTCACCGTGTCGCGCAGGGGTCCGGACGCGAGCGTGCGGCCGCCCTTCAGCACGAGGGCGTGCGTGAATGCGGGTGGGATCTCCTCGAGGTGGTGCGTCACGAGCACCATCGCGGGCCGGGCGGGATCGCGGGCCCAGGTAGTGAGGTCGGCGACGAGCTCTTCGCGACCGCCGATGTCGAGGCCGGCGGTCGGCTCGTCGAGCAGCGCGATGCCCGGTTCGTTCATCAGCATGCGGGCGAGTAGCACGCGCTGGCGCTCTCCGGCGGAGAGCGTGGTGAACGCGTGCGTCGCGAGCGTTTCGCACCGCCATTCCCGGAGCAGCTCGAGCGCGCGGGTGCGATCGGCGTCGGAATATCGATGCCACCAGGGCGCGAGCGCGGCGTAGCGCGCGGTCATCACGACCTCCGACGCGGTCATGGTCGGTTCGAGTCTCGACGCGAGCGCGGGCGACGAGAAGGCGATGCGCTCGCGCAGGGTGCGCACGTCGGTACGGCCGAGGCGCTGCCCGAGCACCTCCACCGATCCCGCCGTCGGGTGCTGGTAGAGCGCGGCGATGCGAAGCAGCGAGGTCTTGCCCGCCCCGTTCGCGCCGAGCACGACCCAACGCTCGGCGGCCTGCACGGTCCAGTCGACGCCGTCGAGGATCCGGGCGCCGTCAAGCACGAGATCGACGCCCGTGCAGCGTAAGACCGGGCTGTCGCTCACCCGGGAGAGACTAAAGAACCGCCGAGCGACCAGCGTGAATGAGTTGCCGCGACCGTTCCTTCGTGTCAAGGTCGATTGATGGGCCCCGACGAGTCGGTCGTACAACCCGCGCGACTGCATGACCGCTTTCCCGGTTTCGACGGCGTGCGCGCCCTCGCCGCGTTGATGGTCGTCGTCTACCACTCCGTGTTCTTCAACTCGGCGTTCCGTACGCCCGGTGGCGCGTTCCTCGGGACCTTGAACGCGGGGGTGTTCGTCTTCTTCGTGACGTCGGGCTGCTTGCTTTACCTGCCCTTCGCCGCGTCACACCTGAGCGGCGCACCGGCCGTGGACCTGCGCGGATACCTCATCCGCCGGGGGGCGCGTGTCTATCCCGCGTACTGGCTGGTGCTCGCCTTTTTCACCTTCGTCTCGCCGAGAGCCAACATCTACGGCCTGCAGGGGTTCGGGCAACATGCGTCGCTCACGTTCACCTACGCGCACGTCAAGAATCCGTTCGTCGTCGGCCTCCCGCCCGCGTGGAGCCTCGTGGTCGAGGTGTCGTTCTATGTGTTCCTTCCGTTCTATGCGGCCCTCGTCGGACTGCTCGCCCGGAGGTGGCAGCCGCTCGCGGTGGAGGTCGGTGGGCTCGCGGTGCTGTTCTCGGTCGGCGTCGCCGCGATCGTCGCCCTCGCCAACGGTCTCGACGCGCCCTGGGTCGCGGTCCTGCCTCAGTACGTCGCGGCGTTCGCGCTCGGCATGTTCCTCGCGGTGCTCAATGCGTGCCGGTGGAGTGATCGCGCCACGTCCCGCCTGGCCCTCATCGGCCGTCCGGCGTGGTTGTGGTGGTCGGGCGCGGTGGCCGGCCTGATCGCGATTCCGGTCGTGTTGCGCCACGATCCGTTGGCTCCGATGAGCGCCGGGCAGTCGATCGGACTCAACTTCTGCGAGATGATCGTCGGATTCTGCGTGGTGGTGCCCGTCGTGCTCGGTCCGCAGGACCACGGAGCGATCCGTCGGGCGTTGCGATCACGCGTCGCCGTGTATCTCGGTCTCGTGAGCTACGGGATCTATCTCTGGCATTGGTTCCTCCTGCGGATCGTCATGGAATGGCTCGACTGGCCGCTGTTTCGCGGCAACTGGATCGTCGTACTGCTGGCGACGTTGCCGATCGTGATCTTCGCCGCGAGCGTGAGCTGGTTCGGGCTGGAGCGTCCCGTCCTGCGGCTCGCGCACCGAATCGCACCGGGGAGCCGGCGGGCGAACGAAACCGGCGCGCGTGACCGTCACGCGCTGCGCGACGCGTAGCCAGATCGTTGTCCGCGCCCACAGCTCCGCCCACGGTGCGCCGCGGGATTTCGCGCGCCGCGCTCGCGGAAGGCGCCGTCTACGCGCTCGCGATCGTGCTGGTCATGTGGCCGGCCGTCCTGCATCTGCGGACGCAGATCGTCGGCGCGGGCGATGACGCCCGGTACTACACGTGGCTCGGCTGGAGCATGGGGCGCCTCATCGCGCACGGCCATGTCGTGCCGTTCCACGTCGGGAACGTGATCCGTCCGTTCGGCCTCGACCTGCGCCTGCTCGACGGTTACCTGCCGTCGTACGTCTCCGGCCTCTTCAACGTTCTGGTCGGGCCCGTGCTCGCGTTCAATCTCACGTTCGTTGCCGGCGCGATCCTGAACCTGCTCGCCGCGCGCTCATTGGCGCGACGCTTGTCGCCGCTGCGGTTGGTCCATGCCATCGCCGCGGTGGCCTTCCTGACCGCGCCACCGATCGCGTTGAACGTTCAGCTGGGCCTACTCCCGTTGTTCTGGGCGTTCACCGCGCCGTTGCTGATCGCCGACGCGATCGATGTCGCCACGGGCGCGCGCGCCGTGCGCCCGGTCCGGCTGGGAGTTCTCCTCGCGCTCGCGTATCTCTGCAGCGTCTACTTCCTCGTGTTCGGGGGCTTGGCCTACGGGTTGATCGTCGGCGTCACCGCCGTGCGCAACCGGAGCGGGCGCGTCGCCGGCGCGACCGCGGCGGGCATCGTGCTCTCGGCCCTCGTGCTCCTGCCGTTCATCGTTCCGCGCATTCGGTTCGACCACAATGAGTCGGCCCGCGGTGTCGACACCGAACTGCTGGCCGACAGCAATCTCTTCTCGGCCGATGCCGTGTCGATCGTGGCGCAACCGACGCGATCCACGTTCCTGTTACCGAGGCCCACGTTCGTCGAGCGCAGCATCGTGCGCCTGCCCGACACCCGCTACGCGATCGAGGCGACGATCTTCCCCGGCTTGGTCCTGCTCATCGGCGCCGTGTTGTTCCTGCTGCGGCGCAACCGGATTCGGCTGCCGCTCGCGGTGGCGGCCGGAGTGCTGTTCCTGTTCGGCCTCGGGCCGTCGCTGAAATTCGGGGGCCACTTCGTTTGGACGCACGGCGGCGTGCCGGTGTCGTGGTTGCCGTACCGACTCGTACTCGCGATCCCCGGCCTCGGCGCGCTGCGCGCGCCCGTCCGGGTCGAGTACGTGCTCGTCGCGCTGCTCGTCGCCGCCCTTGTGGTCGTAGTGCACGGTCATTTGGCCCGCGCGCCCCGCTCCGCCGGGTTGGTCGGCGCGAGCGCGGCCGTGTTGCTCGCGACGAATCTGTTGGTTCCACTCCCGACGACGACGTTCACGACGACCCCGGCGAGCGAACGTGCGCTGCAGGAGATCGCGCGCCTCGAGCAACCCGGCGACACCGTGTTGAGCGTCCCTGCCGATTGCGATCCCGCGTTTGTCAGCCTCCAGGTGTTCCACCACACACCCGTGGTCGGTTGCGCCGGCTCCTTTGCCGCGAACCCGTGGTCGAAGCTCCGCGCGTATACGGAGTTGGCCGCGTTCACGAAGTTGCGCTGCGACCGCTCGACGTACGGCCGCCTCGTGACGACCCAGAACGCGGCTACCCGGAACGCGACTACCACGAACGCGACGACGCCGTTCAGCCCCGGCGATGTCGATTCCCTGCGCCGCA
>DASYJT010000188.1:0-4749 GCA_035996165.1 Acidimicrobiia bacterium | reverse complement strand
CATCCGCTGCGGAATCTCGATCAACTCGACGTGGTGCCGGGTGAGCATGCGCCGGTCTTCGTCGAACCGCGACCAGTCGGCGTACGCGCGGCGCACGACGACCCGGCCCCGCTCGGCGAGCGCGTCGGCGACCGCCTCCTTCTCCACCGCGGGCGCCCGCTTCGTGCGCGACGAACGGCTCGGCGCCCGGCGCGCCTCGACGGGCTCCACGCCCTCGAGACGCTCGTAGAACAGGAACTCGTCGCACGCCGGCGGAAGCAGTGCCGAGGTCGATGCTTCCACGCCGATCCCGATCACTCGACGGTTGAGCTCCCGCAGCTTGTGCACCAACGGCGTGAAGTCGCTGTCGCCGGTGCCGAGCACGAACGTGGTGATGTAGTCGCGCTCGAAGCACAGTTCGATCGCGTCGACCGCCATCTTGATGTCGGCCGCGTTCTTACGCACCGAACCCATGCGCTGCGGGATCTCGATCAGCTCGACGTGATGACGCGTCAGCATCCGCCGGTCTTCGTCGAAACGCGACCAGTCGGCGTACGCCCGGCGCACGACGACGCGGCCCCGCTCGGCGAGCGCGTCGGCGACCGGACGGAAGTTGAACTCGGCCAGATGGAGTTGCTCACGCGCGCCGATCGCGAGGTTCTCATAGTCGAGGAACAGTGCGATGCGTTCTTCGTCGTTGTTCAAGCGTCCGCGACAATATCGGCATCGTGCCGCGGAGCTCGACGGGACACGCGCGGACCGAGCACCCTCGACACCAGGTAGATGCCGAAGCTGATCGAGGTCACGAAGACGCTGGGCTTGACCGTGGTGCTGGCCAGGCTCGCGAGGATCCCACCTTCGGCCGCGAGCAGCGCGAACCCGATCGACAGACCGGAGACAGCCAGCGGATTCGGCGACCAGCGCTGCGCGGCGGCCGCGGGGGTGATCGCGAGGCTGAGGACGAGCAGCGTTCCGACCACCTGCGCCGCGGCGGTCACGGTGAGCGCCAACACGATCAGGAAGACGTAACCGAGCCCGCGGACGGGCACGCCGCGCGCCGTCGCGACGTCGGCGTCGACCGAAGCGAACAGCAACGGGCGATACACGATCGCCATGACGACGACGACCGCGACACCGATCGCGACCAGCGCAAAGAGTTGGTCGTTGCTCACCCCGAAGATGTTGCCGAACAAGATGTTCGTCGCGGCCGTCGCGAAGCCGTGGTAATAGCCGAGCAGCAGTACGCCGACGCCGAGGCCGAACGCGAGGATCACGCCGATCGCGGAATCGCGTTCGCGCTCACGGCCGCCGAGGGCACCGATGACCACGGCGACCACGAGCGCACCGATCAATGCGCCCCCGACGGGGTTGTCGTCGACCACGAGTCCTGCGGCCGCGCCCGTGAACGCGAGCTCGCTGGTTCCGTGCACGGCGAAGGCCATCCCGCGCGTCACCACGAATGGCCCGATGAGGCCGCACGTCACCGCGACGAGCGCGCCCGCGATCAACGCGTGCTGCGCGAACGGCTGCGACAGGTACAGCACGGTCGCCGTCAATGTGATCCGGCCCCGTGGTGCTGATGTCCGTCGTCATGATGATCGTGATGGTGGTGATGGTGACCGCCGGGCTCGGTCGGCGCGCTCTCGTCGGAGCCCACGACGATGATGCGGCCCCGCACGTTCACCACGTCGATCTCGGTGCCGTAGAGCTCACTCAGGCCCGCGCTGGTCAGCACCTCTTCGGGCGTTCCGACGGCCCAGCGGCCGCCGACCAGGTACAGGACGCGGTCGACGTACGGCAGGATCGGGTTGATCTCGTGCGTCACGAACACGACCGCCGTCCCCGCGTCGCGGCGCCGCGCGTCGATCAGCTCGCTCACCGCGTGCTGGTGCGCGAGGTCGAGCGAGAGTAAGGGCTCGTCGCACAACAGCACGCTCGGATCGCCGATGAGAGCTTGCGCGATCCGGAGGCGTTGTTGCTCGCCGCCGGAAAGCAGCCCAATGGGGGCATCGGCGTAGCTCTGCGCGCCGACCGACCGGATGGCGGCGTCCACACGGGCCCGGCCGGCCGCGTTGCCGAACGGCAGCCCGCGCCGGTGACCGTCGAGGCCGAACCGGACGAGATCACGGCCGCGGATGGGAAGGTCACGATCGAACGCTCTCTGTTGCGGCACGTACCCGACGTCGTGACTCCCGCGTCGGGGCGCCCGGCCGTCGATCTCGACGACACCGCGGGAGAGGCGCGTCAACCCGAGCAGGATGCGCAACATCGTGGTCTTGCCCGCGCCGTTCGGCCCGAGCACCGCAAGGAACTCTCCGGGCGCGATGTCGAGGTCGAGACCGTCGAACAACACGCGGTCGCCGAATTGCATCGTCGCCCCGCGCATCGTGACGACGGGCATCGTCACCCGCCCAGCGCCGCGAGCAGCGCCTGGAGCTGATGCTGTTGCCACGCCTGGTAGCTCGGCTCGTTCTTGGGCAGCGTCTCCGTCACCGGCACCACCGGGACTCCTGCCCCATGCGCGAGGTCCTGCACGTGCTGCGTTGCCGGGCTCGTCGCTTGCGCGTTGTAGAGCAGCGCGCGAACCCGGTGCCCGCGCACGAGATCGTCCATCGACTGCGCGTCGCCCGCGCTCGGCTCGTTCCCGTCCTCGATCGCCTGGGCGAACCCCCGGGGCGACGCAACCTTCAGTCCCGCCGCGTCGAGCAGGTACCCGGGCACGCGCTCGGTGTACGCCACCGGCGCGCCCGGGTATTTGCTCTTGATCTTCGTGAGGAGCCGTTGCAACGGAGCTAGGGAACGGTCGAAGGTCGCGAGGTTCGCCGCGAACGACGACCGGTCGGCGGGTGCGGCCGCGGCGAGCGCGGACTCCATGGCGCTCGCGACCTCGCGGACACGCGGCAGGTCGTACCAGAGGTGCGGATTCGCGTCCTTCGGCGCATGCAACACGCCGCTCACGTTGAGCACGACCCGCGTGCTGCTCGCGGTGTTCGACAACAGCTTGCCCATGAAGTCGTCGTACCCCGAGCCGTTCACGATCACGATGCGCGCGTCCGCCAGCGCGGCGGCATCGCGCGCGTCCGACTCGTATTGGTGCGGGTCGGCCGTCGGATCGCTGATGACCGACGTCACCTCGACGTGGCTTCCGCCAATCTGGTGGGCGATGTCGCCCCAGAAATTCTCGGCCGCGACGACCCGGACGACGCCGGCTGCACCGGGTCTCCCCGGCGACGACCCACACCCCGCGCCCACCGCGCCGAGCAGGACGATGAAGGTGGCAATTCGGCATCGATGCACTTCATAATGAGAACGGTTCTCGTTATCAAAGTCAAATCGGATCGGTCCCACGCACTCGGACCGGCCATGATGGCGCCGATGGACCAGGCCGACTCCGGCGAGAGCACGCGATCGCTCGTCGTCGCGACGCTGGTCGGGGCGGCAATGGTCGGCTTCGTGCTCGCCTCGAAGAAGAACCCGCACATCCACGCGGAATGGTTCCTCACGCTTCCCGTGGCGCTGGCCGCCGCCTTCGTGGCGCACCGGATGCCGGCGAACCGCGCACTGGCGGTCGTGGGCGCGGCCGTGGCGACGACCGCCACCTGGCTCCTCCCGCAGCGCGACGACATCGTGGCCGTGCTCATCCTCACGTTCCTCTTCATCCTCGGCGCGGGGATGATCGCCGACCTTCGCAACCGCATGCCGGCGACACGCGCGGCGGCGCTGATCGCGATCGGCGTATTGGCAGTGCCGTTCGCACTGGCATTGGTCACCTCGCAGAATGTCCTGCTCGTCGTCGTCGCGATTGCCATCGCCGCCGCCACCGCGGCAACGGTCGTCGGTCTGGCTCCGACCCGTCGATCGGGTCGCGCGCGCGCCGTCGCGTACGGCACGATCATCGTGCTCGTGACGGTCGTATTAACCGGCTATGTCGGCGCGGAAACGCCGGCCGCGACGTGGTTCGGCGGGGGCGCCGTGCACGGTCCGACGAACTCCGGCGAGGTCGCGTTGACGTTCGACGACGGGCCGAACATCGGCGCGACCGAGAAGATCACGGCCATCCTCGACGCGCACGGCGTCAAGGGAACGTTCTTCGAGGTCGGCAAGGCGATCGACGCCGACCCGCAGATCACGCGCGCGCTGTACGCCGACGGGCATCTCCTCGGCAACCACTCGTACCACCACGACCAGTGGCGCTGGCTCGATCCCGGGTATCCCGAGTTACAACGCACACAGGACGCATTCCGACGGGCGATCGGCACCTGCCCGGTCCTGTATCGCCCACCGCACGGTGACCGCACGCCGTTCCTGGCCCAGGTCGTGCGTGACCACCACATGCACATGGTGTTGTGGAGCGCGTCGGCCGGCGACTGGGCCACCCACGACGCCACGCTCGTCGCGCGCCGCATCCTTGCGAACGCGCGCCCGGGTTCGATCCTGCTGCTGCACGACGGGCTCGACGGCAATCCGGCTGCCGATCGCAGCGTGCTCATACGGGCGCTGCCGCTCATCCTCGACGGCCTGCGCACGAAGGGCCTGACCCCGGTACGGCTCGACCGGCTTCTCGGCACCGCCGCGTATCAGCCCTGCTGAACACTGAGTCGAACGCGGACGCGAAAGAGCCGCCGGCATATTGCACCGGCGGCTCCCGCGAAGTGATTCGACTCAGATGACGCGAACGTTCTGCGCCTCTTGACCCTTGCGGCCCTGTGCTACGTCGAACTCGACGCGCTGGCCCTCGTCGAGGGTCTTGTATCCGTCACCCTGGATTGC
>DASYJT010000187.1:0-28569 GCA_035996165.1 Acidimicrobiia bacterium | reverse complement strand
GTACTTCAACGAAGACGCGGGCGACGGTAACCATCGGATCAACGCGACCTACTTCCCGACTGCGCAGCAGCGTTACCGCTCCGCGTTCGGCTCGACCACCGACTTCATCGTCTCGTCGAACAACAGCGCACCCGTATTCGGTCAGCCGCTCGCACTGAGCGCCACTTTGCACAACGACAACCTGCCGGTCTCCGCGTTCACCGGAACCGTGCGCTTCTTTGCCGGCACGAAGGCGCTCGGCCCGTCGGTCGGTGTGGCGAACGGTGTCGCCAACTCGACCACATCCATTGTGCCGGCCGGCGACAACTCGATCACCGCGAGGTATACGCCGGCCGCGGGAGTGGTGCCCTTCATGTCGACGCCGTTCGCGCAGCACGTCGACCGCATATCGACGACGCTGTCCGTCACCGCCGGCGTCACGAACCCGGTGTACTCGCAGACATTCAACGTCGTCGCCACGCCGTCGCCCGTGGCCCCGGGGACGAAGATCCCCACCGGCTCGGTGACGTTCACCAACCGCTCGACGAACGTCACGAACACCCGGCTGCTCGTCTACGGGAAAGCGATCCTGTCTACCTCGAGCCTCGCGCTCGGCGTGAATACATTCTCCGTGCAATACAACGGCGGGACGAACTTCGCACCGGCCACCGCGACGCTCAACAGAACCGTCGTAGGCGCGTCGTCCGCCACCACCCTTACGTGGGCCCCCCACGTCGTTGCCGCCGGTGCGCCGGTCGCGTTCGCGGCGCTCGTGAAGTGCGTCGCACCCTGCGTCGTCGTCCCCACGGGAACAGTCACCTTCTCCGACGGCGCCACCGCCATCTCCTCGGCGATACCGCTCGACGCGGCCGGCGGAGCGTCGTTCACGACATCGAGCCTGGCGAGGGGCACGCACTCGATCAAGGCGACCTACAGCGGGAGCGGCGGGATCAGCCCGAGCGCGAGATCGGTCACCGCGACTATCTCGTAGAATCGAGCAGATGCGCGCCGATCGCGAACCCGCGTAGAGCTGCTTGTCCACGGGACGACGTTCGCGCATGGTGAGGAGCCGGACGGCTCGGGCGGAGGTCATGCGGCGTTGTGTCGCCGGCACCGACGCCGGCGCGCTCGCCGCCGACGCGCGCCCGGGAGCTCTCGACACGCTGCCCGAGCTCGCCGCCGAGCACGGCGTCATCGGCGCCGTGTTCCAACAGTTGGGCCCGCGGCCGGAGCTCGACCCCGCCGTGCGCCGCCGGCTCGCGTCCGCGGTGCTGCAGAACCGACTCGACCACGCACGCATCGCGAGCGATCTCAACTATCTCGCGGGAATCTTCGAGTCGCTCCCGACGCCATGGCTGATCGTCAAGGGGCCGGCGGTCGCCGCCACGCTCTACTGCCCGCCCGAACTGCGCGCCGCGGGCGACATCGACGTACTCATCGTCCCGGAACACTTCGCCGGTGCGATCGAGTTGCTCGAGCGAGCCGGCCACCCGATCGACGACGCCAACTGGCCCCTCGTCCGGCGCCTGACGGCCGGGCAGCTGCACATCGTGCTCCCGGGCGGCACCCCACTCGACCTGCATTGGCACCTTCTGTTCGCAGCCGAGGAACGCCGGCGATACCGGCTGACAACCGAGGAGCTCGTCGAGCGGGCCCGACCGGCGACGATCGCCGGCGCGGAGCTGCTGACCCTCGACCCCGTCGACACCCTCGTCCATCTGTGCTTCCACGCCGCGAACGAGGGTGCCGATCGGCTCGGGTGGCTGTCGGATGTCGCGCGCGCCGCGGCCGTACCCGGGCTCGATTGGGACGAGGTCGTGGCGCGTGCCACGGCGTGGCGCATGCAGCTGCCCGTCGCGACCGTCCTGCAACGATCGGCGCAGGAACTCGGAGCGCCCGTGCCGCTCGACGTGAGGAAGCGGTTGGCGCCGTTCGGTTGGCGCGCGCTCATGCGCGTCGCGGATCGCACCTTTCCGGTCGCGCGGACTCCACGGCGCATGGGCAACCCGGCGTCGTTGCTCGCCAAGAGCTCCGCGGTCGCGGTGACGCCCGCGCGTGCCGTCGGATCGGCGGCTTCGGGGCTCGCGCGTCGATCACTCCATGCCGCGCGTACCGGCGACGCCGCGCGCATCGAGCGCTGGGACGAGCAGCGCGACACGAGCCTGGCGTATCGCGCCGAGTTCGACGAACGCGATCGCACCGCGTACTTCGCCGCCGTCGCGGCCGAAGCCGCCGCGCCGTGCGACCGCTAGCGCGCGTCTCCACCGCGTTCGCGCGTCGTCCGCCGCACGAGATCGTGGCGGCTGTACCAGAGCCGGCGCGGCAGCCGGCGCAACCCGACGCAACTGGCGGTCGCGAGCTCTCCGACCGATTTCGCTCGTCGATATCGACCACCGGGCGACTGCACCGCGACGACGCGACCGACGAGCACCGCGTCCGGAACGAGCGGATCGGCCGTGGCGTTCCCGTCGCCCCAAAAGCGCGACCGGCCGTCGCGCCGACCGACGCATCGATGCACCTCGACGACGCCCGCAGGGTCGCAGAACGCCCAGATCTGTCCCCAGCGCGGACGTTCCGCGGCGGTCACCCAAACACTCGATCCTGATACGATCGTGCGGCCCATGGACGAACCGGCGACCTCGATGCGCAGCGGTTCCGCGGCGGCACGCAGTCGAAGCAACCGGGCCAGCGATTCCGGATCCGTGATCGACATGGCCGGGCTACCGGTACTCGTGAAGGGCGACGACGCCGCCCACATCGCCGCCATCGAAGCCGTGTTCGGCGTCACCGCGATCTGCGCGGACGCACCCCGTGCCGAGATCACGTTCGGGCCCGGCCGCCTCCTCCCACCCGAGCGCGCACCCGATGTCCGCGTGCCCGACCTCGACATGTGGCACGACGCCGACATGCTGACCTTGGCGTCCGAAGTGCACGGCGTGTGGGCGCGCGTGTCGCCGACGCATGCCGAGATCGTCGGTCGCACTCCCCCACACGAACGCGCGCTGCGGCGCATCTTCCATCCGGTGATCACACACCTGCTCGCGCATCAGGGAATCTTCGTAATCCACGCAGCGTCGATGCGCAAAGGTGACCGCGGCGTTCTCGCGCTCGGCGAGAGCGGCAAGGGCAAGTCGACGATGGCGCTCGCGGCGCTGCTCCACGACTGGCGCGTCATGGGCGACGACCTGGTCGCGCTCTCGTCGGCCGCCGACGCGATTCTGATCCGCGGGCTGCCGAAACCCCTGGCGCTGCCGACCGATCTCGACCCCACGCTGGCCGACACGATCGACGGCGCCGCCGTCATCACGTGGGACGATCGGCGCCGTTTGCATGTCCCTACCGATCGGCTCGACCTGGAAGAAGTCGAGCTCGGCGCGATCCTCGTCGTCGAGCACGGCGACACGGCCCGTTCGTCGCTCGAGCCCACGGGCTCCGACCTCGTCACCTCGTGGCTGATGGGGTCGTTCACATCGGTTCGCGACGCGCCGCTGATGCGACGATTCTTTCCGGTCGCCGCGCGCGCGGCGACCGTTCCGCGCTGGGTCGCGCGCCACGGCGCCGATCCCGAGACCCGCATTGCGGACGCGGGTCGGATCCTCGCCGAGGTCGCGACGACCTGGCAGTGACCTAATACGAAGCAAGCGTCCCGGTGACGCGCGCGACGCGCAGTGCCCGCTTCAGCAAGCTCAACGAGATGGGAAGCGACACGAGCGCGAACGCGACGAGGATCAGGTAATCGGGGCCCACCTCGAAGATGGAGTCACCGTTGATGAGGCCCGCCCGGAGCACCTGGAGCGCATAGAACGGCGGGAGCAGGTGGGCGACACCCTGCAATGCTCCCGGCAACACCGCGATCGGGAACAGCGCACCCGCGAGGAAGTTCGTGCTCTGCGTCATCAGCGGCGTGAACGGGTCGCCGCGCTTGCTCAAGACGATGAAGGCCGCCGAGACGCCGCCGATCGCCGCGAACAGCGCAAGGGTCGGCGGCATCGCGAGCGCCGCGGTGACGAGGCCGCTCGCTTGGAAATGGGCGCCGAGCACCAAGATCGCGACACCGAAGACGAACACGATCTCGACCAGCGCGAAGCCCAGCGGCACGATCAACGAACCGATGAACAACGTCGGTAGCGCCGTCGGGGTGGCCAGCAGGACCTCCAACGTTCCACTCGCCTGCTCCGAGTGAATCGTCTCGGTGAACGCGCCCAGCCCGACGCTCGAGATCGCGCCCAAGAAGAGACCGATGAGCACGAATTCGAAGTATCGGCCCGCGTATCCGTGGAGCTGGCTCGGGTCGACGATCTTGCTGATGAAGTAATAGGTCGCGACTCCGGTCGCGATCGAGAAGACGCGCGCGATCAGTGCGAACTGGTACGAGATCTCGACGAGGAAATCGCGCTTGGCGATCGCGAGGGCCTGAGCGAGGGGCGTCGATCGGGGTCGGGTGATCGTCGCTTCGTCCGGGGCGATCACGGGCTGTTCGCTTCCCGTTCGAGGAGCTCGAGGAGCTCGCGCGCCGCCTTGTCGTTGTCGGCGCCGCCGGCCGGGCCGACATGACGGACCGTGCCGTCGATCAGCACGACGACCCGATCACACCAGGTCGCGACTTCGTCCATACGATGACTCGACAACAGCACCGTTCGCCCGGCGTCGGCCTGCTCGCGCAAGAGATGCCCGACCGAGATGCTCGCGAGAGGATCGAGGCTTCGGGTCGGCTCGTCGAGCACCAACAGCGACGGTTCGCCCATCGTCGCGCGCGCCACGTTGAGCGCGGCGCGCATGCCGGACGAGTAACCCATGACCCGGCGGTCACGATCGGCGAGACCCAACCGTTCGAGCATCTCCCCCGCGCGCCGGCGCGACTCCGGCACCGACAATCCGGCCAGTACGCCGAAGAACTCGAGGTTCTGGCGGCCGCTGAGACGCCAGTACGTCGCGCGGTCGCCCGTCAGCACCAGACCGAGCTGCTCGCGCGCCGCGCGCGGCGACTCGACGACATCGATGCCGTCGATCGTCGCCGTTCCGGCGGACGGCTCGAGCAACGTGCTGATGATCTTGAGCAGCGTGGTCTTCCCCGCACCGTTCGGACCGATCAGGCCGACGATCTCCCCCGGCGCGACGCTGAACGAGACGTCGTGCAACGCGTCGACCGGCTTCGACGACGCGACGCGTACGACCGGGCGTAGGTACCACGGCGCGGGCATGTAGGTCTTGGCCACACCGCGCAGCTCGAGACTCACAACGACCGACCGTCAGTCGCCGGACGAGACAAGACCGAGTCGTGCGAGCTCTTCTATGAAGGCCTCGACATCCGTGGTGGCCTGCGCGAGGCCGACCTCGGGAAACTCTGCGGTGACGATCTCTGCGAGCGCGGATACCGACGTCGGCTCCGACGCCAACGCCTTCCACACGAGAGAACCCACCTGGTTCAAGGTGACGAGCTCATTCGACGCCTGGTCGATGAGCATCACCTTGACGTCGACTTGCTCCCACACCACACCGGTCGCGACATCGAAGTTCGCCAAGTTGCGTCCCACCGAATCGGTGCCGGGCGTTGCCCGTGACATGCGTCACGGGCAACGACTGACCTACAGCTTGTTCCGATTTACATCGGATCCGAAATGAATCGGGTTAGAAGTAGTGCTTGGTGGTCGACGGCGGGCAGTAGCTGCCCTGCGTCGCGCCCAGCAGACCCGTTACGTCCTCGCGGCGCTCGATCGCGGGCGCTGCGTAGGCCGAGTCCGTCGTCGGACTTTCAGTGCTGTGGTCCTTCACGTTTTGGTCCCTTCCCAAGTGGTGTCACGCTCAGTGCGAGTCACACTCGCGCCCAACCTCGGAGAGTAGGGTACCAAAAGAAGACCACCGCCGACAAGCAAAATGCTGCGGAGCGCGGTCAAGACACGTCATCCAGCGTCCGACAACGGGACGTGGTCGTGTTACCATTCTCCGCGATAATCGCCCAGAACGCGTCACGGCCGGACTTGTAGGGAATTGTTCATGCTTCGTACAAATGTACCTTTGGAGCTCGACGGCGCGCCCGTCGGAGGCGCTTCGATCCTCGTCGCCGGCGGCGGCGGATTCATCGGCGGCTGGCTCGTCGCCGACCTGTTGCAGCGGGGCTACAACGTCCGCTCCGTCGACGTGAAGCCGCTCGACGGGTGGTACCAAGTCCACGCCGATGCCGACAATCTCGTCCTCGACCTCAGCGACCTCGGCGCCTGCCGTAAGGCCGTCGACGGCATGTCCCAGGTCTTCTGCCTCGCCGCCGACATGGGCGGGATGGGCTTCATCGAGCTCAACAAGGCCGCCTGCATGCTCACCGTGTTGATCAACACGCACATGTTGATGGCGGCACGCGAGGCCGGCGTCGACCGCTACTTCTTCTCGTCGTCGGCGTGCGTCTACGCGGCCGACAAGCAGGTGCAGACCGACGTCACGGCGTTGCGCGAGGAAGACGCCTACCCGGCGATGCCCGAAGACGGCTACGGCTGGGAGAAGTTGTTCTCCGAGCGGATGTGCCGCCACTTCGAAGAGGACTTCGGCCTCACGACCCGCGTCGCCCGCTACCACAACGTGTACGGACCGCAAGGGACATGGGACGGGGGCCGGGAGAAGGCGCCCGCAGCCATCTGCCGCAAGGTCGCAACCGCGGTGTTGAGCAAACTCCCCGAGATCGAGATCTGGGGCGACGGCGAACAGACCCGCAGCTTCACTTACATCGACGACTGCGTGTACGGCACCGAACGCCTGATGTGGAGCGGCGTCAACGAACCGCTGAACGTCGGCTCGAGCGAGCTCGTGTCGATCAACCAGATGGTCGACATCGTCGAAGACATCGCCGGCATCAAACTCGAGCGCAAGTACCTGCTCGACGCGCCGAAGGGCGTGCGCGGGCGCAACTCCGACAACACGCGGATCCTCGAGCTGTTCGGCTGGGAGCCCAGCACGACGCTGCGCGCCGGCCTCGAGCAGAACTACCGCTGGGTATACGACCAGGTCTCGAAGTCCACGCGTAGCTGACCGCGCCGATCTCGCCGTGGAGCACGAGGGAGATCCGTTGAGCCCGCCCCTTCCTCGGCGCGCGACGATCTGCGTGACGACGTACAAACGCCCGGTCGGGCTCGCCCGCCTGCTCACAGCGATCGGCGCGCTCGAGATCCCCGACGGTTGGGACTTCGACGTCGTGGTCGTCGACAACGACCCCGAAGGCTCGGCCCGACCCGTCGTCGAGGCCACACCGAACCTGGCCGTGCGCCACGTCGCCGAACCCGATCGTGGAATCCCCCGCGTTCGCAATCGGGCCTTGCGCGAATCCGCCCCCGTACCGTTCGTCGCGTTCCTCGACGACGACGAGTGGCCGGAACCGACGTGGTGGCGACGCTTGGTCGAGGTGCAATCCGAGTCGGGCGCGGATGTGGTCATCGGACCGTCGATCCCGGTTTTCGAGACGGATCCCCCGGCGTGGATCGTCGAAGGACGGTTCTTCGAACGCGAGCGCTTTGCCACCGGCACGAAGATCCCGTCGTGGCTCGCGCGTACCAGTGGCGTGCTCATCCGGCGGGCCGCGTTCGAGCATCTCGGCGACCGGCCGTTCGACGAGCGCCATCCACTCGCCGGCGGCGAGGACGTCCGCTTCTTCAAGGCTTTGGAGCGCGACGGCGCGTCGATCGTGTGGGTCGACGATGCGGTCGTCAGAGAGTTCGTTCCCACGACCCGCGCCAACGCCAAGTGGCTCCTGCGGAGATCGTTCCGCACCGGCAACTCCCGCAGTCTCAATCTCCTGTTGGAGAACGCCGGCGTCGCGCAGCGAGCCAAGCGCGCGGCGCGGGGCATCATCGACATCGGCCTCGGTCTGGTGCGTTGCATCCGCGCCCGCGGCAAGGCCGAGCGCATGACGGCCGTCGCGCACTGCGCGCTCGGAGTCGGGCTGGTCGCCGGTGCGCTCGGGCTGCGCTACGACGAGTACGTCGTCATTCACGGCCGATGATCGACACTCGCGTCCTCGTCGTGACCCATTCCGAGCGGATCTGGGGCGCGGAGCGCCAGCTCCTGGATCTGCGGCCGCGGCTGCTCGAATCGGGCATCGAGCTCACGCTCGCGTGCAAGCCGGGCTCGGAGCTCCACGAGACGTGGACCCAGGCGGGCTCGCCCGCTGCTGCCTACGCGCCGGCCGGTCCGCTCGGTTTGCGCGAGGCCGACGGGAGCCGCAGCGGCGCGCGGTCGATCGCGCGACAGATGCGCGTGACCGCGTCGGACGCGCGCCGCATCATGCACCTCGTCCGCGCGACGGGCGTCGACGTCGTGGAGTCGTACACCCTGAACGCCAACATCGAAGTGGTGCTCGCCGGCCGCTTGACCCGCACTGCGACGGTGCTCGACGTGCACGACATCGTGGTGCCCGGGCTCGGCCGCCGCGTGCTCTCGCTGTCGGCCGCCGCCGCGTCGGCGAGCATCGCGAACAGCCGCGCGACCGCCGCGACGATGGCACGGGGTCGGGTCGAAGTCGTGTATCCGGGCGTCGACATCGAGCGGTTCCGCCCCGGCCGGGCCGAGCCCGACATGCGGGCGCGGCTCGCGGCGCGTCCCGACTGTCCAATCGTCGGCATACTCGGCCGCATCGATCCGGAGAAGGGCATCGAAGTGGTCGCGCGCGCGATCGCTCGGCTGCCCGAACCGCACGACCGTGCGCAACTCGTCGTCGTCGGTGCGCCACTGATGGGAAGCCAGTCGTACGACACCGCGCTGCGCGCGGAGGTCGCGCACCTTCTGGGCGATCGCGCCCGGTTCGTCGGGCCTACCGACGACGTTCCCGGCGTCATGCGCGGTCTCGACGTGCTCGTCAACGCGTCGCGTGCGGAGCCGTTCGGCCTGACCGTGCTCGAGGCGCAGGCGTGCGGCGTCCCGGTGGTCGCGAGCGCGGCCGGCGGGATCCCCGAGTTCGTGATCGACGGGACCAACGGCCTTCTCTTCGGGCCGGGCGACGAAGCGGATCTGGCGCGCGCGCTCGAGCGCATGCTCGGCGACGACGAGCTCCGCGAGCGGGTCGCGGCGAAAGGTGTCGTGACGGCCGGAGAGAAGTCGATGGACAATCAGGCGGCTCAGATCGCGGCGCTGTACCGCTCGATCACGGCTCGCCGATTCGAACGGCTGCGAGAGCACTCATGACTCACCAAGAGACAAATCTGCCTGCGGTGCCCCAGTACGATCTCGGCGTGATTCCGCCGGTGTCCAGCAACGATGCGAGCCCGCCGGCGCCCCAATTGGCGCCCGTGCGGGTGACGATCGCGCTCCCCGTGTACAACGGTGAGAACTTCATCGAGCGGGCGATCGAGTCGATTCTCGGCCAAACGTACCGCGACTTCGAGCTCCTGATCTCCGACAACGGGTCCACGGATCGCACGCGCGAGATCTGTCTCGCGTTCGCCGCGCGCGACGCGAGGATCCGGTACTTCCGCTCCGACGTGAATCGCGGCGCAGGCTGGAACTACGAGAACGCACGCGCGCTCGCGCGCGGCACCGACTACTTCAAATGGGCGGCGCACGACGACATCATCGCCCCGACGTTCCTGGAGCGGTGCGTCGCCGCGCTCGACGCCGATCCGGAGGCGGTGCTGGCGTTCAGCGGAGTCGCGGCGATCGACGCGGCCGGCGACTTGATCCGGCTGAAGAAGCGCCAGGTCGAAGCGACGAGCGACCGCGCGAGCGAACGGTTCCGAGGCGTAATCCGCAGCAACGCCGATCCGGAAGCGGTGTTCGGGCTCATGCGCGTGAACGCGCTCGCACACACACGCGGTCAGGGCGACTACGTCGCCTCCGACCGCGTGCTGCTCGCGGAGCTCGCGGTGCAAGGGACGTTTTACGAGGTACCCGAGGTGTTGCTGTTCAACCGCGACCATCCGTCGCGATCGGTGCGCATCACGGGCGGCGACTTCCGGAAGTTGACCTCGTGGTTCGCGCCGGGGAAGCCCGAGCAGTTCATGCCGAACTGGCGCCTCTGGCGCGAGTACGGCCACGCGGCGCGCCACGCGCCGATCAGCGCGAGAGAGCGGATGCGCTGCATCGCGCTCCTGCCTTCCTTCCTGCGCGGCCACGCGAAATTGCTCGTCGGCGACCTGCGCTTCTTGGTCTTGCGCTCGCGGCGGCCGTGGCGGATGCCGTCGGGCAAGGTCGCGGCGGTCGGCGCCCCGCGCGTCCTGATCATCGACGCGTCCGATCGGGGAGGCATCGCGCGCTACACGGCCGCGCTCATCGACGATCTCTCCGACCGCGGTACTCGGGTCGCGCTGGCCGCGCCGCTCGGCCGCGAACGAGAAGCACACCCGATTTCGCACATCCCGTGGGGCGACGAGCTCGCGGGCGTGCCCGCCTGGCGGTTCAAGCTGTCGCTGGTGCGCGAGTTCCCCCGCCGCGCCCGCAGCCTCGCCGTCGCGGTCCGGCGCGCCCGCCCCGAGGTCGTGCACCTCCAGGCCAACGTGGGCGGTCCTTTCGACTCGTTCCTCATGCGGAGATGGCACAAGAAGGGAATCCGGATCGTTCGGACGGTGCACGACGCGGTCGCCCACGAGAACGGTCGTTCGGCCCGGCGCGATCAGAAGACCTGGCGGCTCGCCGACGTCGTCGTCGTCCACGGTGCCGACGCGCGCGCCGCAGTCGAGGCCGCCGCGCCCGAGACGCAGGTCCGGGTCGTGCCCCCCGATCCGCCGCCGATGGTGGCGCCGCGGCGCGCCGAAGCGCGCACCGAGCTCGGGCTCGACGACAGTCCCCGCGCGCTGCTTCTCGGCATCATCCGTTCGTACAAGGGCATCCGCCTTCTGGCCGACGCCTGGCCGGCGGTGCGTGCCGTGCTCCCGGAGGCGCAGCTCAGCGTGGTCGGCTCGCTCCCCGTGCCGTTCGCCGACTTCGACCGGCTGGCCGGACTCGACTTCGTCGACATCCGCCTCGGCTGGTTGACCGACGAGGAGATGCTCTGCTGGTCGGCGGCGGCCGACGTGTGCCTCCTCCCCTACGCCCACGGCGTGCATTCCGCGATCATGCACAACGCCGTCATCGCGGGAACGCCGGTGCTTGCGAGCCCGCCGCTCGCCGAAGAAGTCGAACGGTTCCAGGCCGGGCGCGTCGTCGCGCTCGATGCTCGGGAGTGGTCGGATGCGATCATCGACGCGCTCGGATTGCATCCGTTGGCGGCACCGGCACCGCCGGCTCGGGGTGCCCAGGCCGCGGCAACCGCGGCGATCTACGAGGATCTGCTGGCTCGCTGACCCGACGTCGTGATCACGCCGCCGACTTCCGGCGCGTCGCGATGAAGAGCCGGACATCTTCCATCACCGGCGGCTTCTGCAGCAGCAGCACCGGCAGGTACACGACGATCCCGGCGAGGCCGCCGGCGACGGCGATCGCCAACGGCGCGACGGTGAGCGACTCCAGCCCGGCTCTCACACCGAGCGCGGCGGCGACGCCGGCGACCGTCGCAACCACGACCGGGGCCAGCTGGCGCGCAAGCGCGGCCGGTGAACACGAGATCAGTCCGAACGGGATCGCGACTGCCGGGTACGCGAGCAGCACCGTGCCGAGCAGGAAGCCGCACGCCACGCCCATCGCGCCCCAGTACACGCCCGTCGCGTAGCACGCGAACATCACGGCGCCTGCGCCCGCACCCCAGCGGAGCATGATGTTCGTCCGGCCCGTCGAGGTGTACAGCACGCCGACGGTGATCAGCACCGATTGAATCAGCGCGACGGCGCTCATCACCGTGACGATCGGACCGGCCGCGTGCCACTGCGGACCGAGTAGCGCGTCGACGATCGGGCCGCCCAGGGCCGAGATCAGGCCGCAGAACGGGAACGCGATCGCAGCCAGCACCGCGGCGGCTCGGATGTACTGGTTCCCGATCGATTCATGGTCGTGCTGTTCGCGCGCGAACACCGGGAAGAAAAGACTGCTGAAGACACCGCCGAGGGAGCTGATCGGAGAGAACACCAAACGGTACGGCACCGCGTAGAAGCCGAGTGCGCTGGTCCCGACGAAGCGCCCGACGATGAACTTGTCGCCTTGATCGGAGAAGTAGTTGAGGAAGTGGAACGCGGTCAGATTCCCCGAGAACGAGGCGAGGGATCGCACTTCCTTCAAGCGGAAGTGCAGCACCGGCGTCCACCTTGAGAGGGCGAGCGCGAGGATCATCTCCGCCGAGATGCCGGCGATCGCACCGATGACCAGCGACGCGACTCCGTGGCCGGCAATCGCCAGCGGGATCGCGACGAGCCCGGTGACGAATGCGTTCGTCATGACGAGGAGCGCCATCGCGGCGTACTTGAAGGAGCGGCGCAACATTGCCTCGGGCACGTGTGTGAACGACGCGATCGCGAAGACGAGCGCGAGCCCACGAAAGACGTCGGTCGCGCGCGAGTTCCCCATCAAGTGCGCCAGCGGACCGGCCGCGAGGAAGATGCCCGCGAAGAGCAGCACTCCCGACAACAGGTTGAAGAAGAAGACCGAGCTCGCGAGCTCCCGCGACACGTCGTCGCGGTGGACGAGCGCGTTGACCATGCCGCCGTCGCTGACGGTTCGTTCGAGGAGTCCCGTCACCACCGTCACGAGACCGACGAGGCCGAAATCGGCGGGCGTGAGGAGACGGGCGAGGACGATCGCGATGCCGAGCCGCAAGAAGAACTGGAACGCTTCGCCGACGAGCAGCGAGATCGCGCCCGAGGCCATCGCCCGGTGAGTGACGGGGTTCTCCGGCATTCCCAACTCGGTCGGACCCAAGTCGGTCAGGCCGCCGGCACCGGGAAGCTCGAAGTCCGAAGTCATGAGGTCATCGGATCGCGGCGCCCTTGGCGCGCCGCACGCGCTCGAGGTGCCAGCGAATCCGGGCGCGCTTTTTGATCTGTTGCGCGCGAACCCGTTGCGTTTGCACCCAGGTCATCTTCTGGTCGCCGGTCAGGAACGCCCGATTGCCGCCCCCGCCGGGGAGTCCCCACGACATCCCGCCGAAGTGGTGCACCTTGGCGAGAAACGACTCGGGCATCGCACGCCACGGGAGGCCTCGTTCGACGAGCTCGTGGAAGAAGTATCCGCCCACGTCGTACGCGATCGTCGGGCTGCCGTCGGCCGAGAGCTCTTCGTGGAAGAGAAAGCTCGACGAGATGTCGCGGACCTGGTCGAGGTCGAGGAGCAGCAACCAGGGCGACGGCCGAGGTCCGAGTTGCATCCGGTTCTGGAACACGGGGTGGACGTAGTCGGGATTCGGGGGCGTGAAGTACGCGCATACGAGCGCCGCGCCGGTCGAGGTCATCTCGTCGACCATGTCGCGCAACCAGCCACCCGCGAGAAACTCCATGTCGGAATCGCAAAATACGCAGTAGCGAGTGGGACAATCCTTCAACCAACCATCGAGCCAGTCGCCGTGCATGCGGGGCCCGTCGGCGCGTTCCAGCTTCAACCAGCCGCGCTGTTGGAAGCGCTCCAACATCGCCAGCGAGCCGTCGGTCGAGTTGCCGTCGCCGACGACGAGATCGAAGGGATGCCCCGCACTCTCGCGCATCGACCGGATGCAGAGCTCGGTCGAGGAACGCGTGTTGATCGAGGCCACATGCACACGAACGTCGACGTCAGCCACCGGCCGATGCTAGACGCTCTCGGTGGTGCGCCTTCTCCTGTCGGACATGACGGGACCCGTGGACGAGCACGACACCACGACACTCGATTCCGGCTTCCCGCAGCGTCTTGACCGCGGCCACGACCTCGGCCACCGACGACATTCGATCGTCGACCGCGACGACGCACGCGTCGCAGTCGTCGATACTCGCCCGCAACGCCAATGGCTCGACCACCGGCCCGGCCACCGCGCGGAGGCGGTACCCGCCGGCCGCTCGGGTCGGATCTCCGAGCTGGGTCGTGCCCTCGCTCTCGTCGAGCCGGCGCGCCAACCATTGCGCCAAGCTCTGGTCGTCGAGCGCGGTCACCAGCAGCGTGCCCTCGTCGTCGTCGTCAGGGGCGAGCGCGGCCTGAATGACCGACAACTGGTCGGCCTTGCGGCGGTAGCGACGGGAAGCCGCCAGCGCACCGAGCACGCGGACCCCGTGGCGGCGCAGCGCGCCGGCCACGTCGCGCGATTCCTCGAGGCGTTGCGTTCCGAACGCAACGAGCACGAACGCGAGCAATGCGAGCATGAAGGAGGTCGCGATCCCGAGAACGCGCACCTTCTTCCCGGTGACGCCCGCCCCCTCGGCCACGTCGAGCACCTGGACCGTGAGGTAGAGGTCGCCCTTCATCCGGAGCTCCAACGCGTGCGCGATTGCCCCGCTCCAGACGATCGCCGCGGTGGGATCCTTCGAGGTCGCCGTGACGAAGAGCGAGCTCGCCTGACTGTCGAACGAGGCGTCGACCACGACAGGGACCTGTCGATAGGGCGGCGCAACCTTCGGCGCGGCCGCAGCGTGCAGAGACTCGCTGCGGGTCACCACGATCACGTTCGGCAGGATCACGCGTAATACCGACGCCGACGCGAGCTGGAACCGCTCGGCGCGCGGCGTGACCAACACCGTGCTCGTCGCCGCGAAGCTCGACGTCGGTGTGCCGGTCGTGAAGAGTCCGAAGAGCAACACCAAGATCGCGACGATCAGGCTCGACCGGGCATGGCGCCGCAGCGCACGGCGAAATTCGATCAGGTCCATGCGGGCTCTCGCACGTCACTCTCGACACCGCTCTCTACGGCATCCCGATCTTGCGTCCGGGCCGCCGCCGCGATGATGCCTATGAACAGCCCGAAGATGAGGGCGAGCCGGTATTTCTGGAACACGCTCTCGAAGAGTCCCTTCGCGATGAGCTGCAGGATCAGTATCCCGGCCGCGAGAGCCATCGCGGATATCGCCCCGTTGCGCCCGATCCGCCAAGTGACGAACGCGCTCCAAAGCGATGCGGTCAGGGCGAACCCGAAGAGCGCGAGGCCGGTGACGCCAGTCGTCACCGCGAGGTCGATGGCGATGTCGTGGAAGTCTCCCCCGGTGAAGGGGTCCTCCGACCCGTTCGACTGGAACACGTTGAAGTCCTGGCCGAGCCCCCAACCGAACACGGGCCGCTCCTCGGCGAGGTGACGGCCGAGCGTCCAGACGGTCAAACGGACGTTCGCCGACTGCGTCTTACCGGTGCCACCGAACCGGCCGCCCAAGCTCGAGACGACGGGGATGCTCGACGACGCCGGGCTCGTCCGGGCGTTCAACAGCGCGATCGTGCCCAGCGGGATCACGACGCACGCGATCACGGGAAGCAACTGTGTCAACCGAGCGGGAGACCGCTGGCGCCAGCGGCGTCCGAGCATCACTACCGCGACACACGAAAGCGTGACGACCATCCCGATGAGAGCGGCGCGCTGCCCGGTGAAGATCGGACAGATGATCAAGAGGCCGCACCACATGATCACACCGACGCGCGGATGGCGGCTGCAGACCTCGACCATCATGAGGAGGAAGCCGAACGACAACAGCACCGTCGCCGTGTCGGCCCCGAGGCCCTGGTTGGCGAAGCCGGCGCCGTGCGGCAGCGGCAGGTACTCGGCCTTGCCGAGCGAACCGAAGATGATCGGGACAATCGACAGCATGCCGACGAACCACGCCGTCTTTCCGATGAACGACGGTGAGGTCAGTTTCGAAAGCGCGACACCCGCGACCAGCACCGCCATGCCGCCCGTCTCGAGCACGAACTTCGTCTGGAAGATCACGAGTGTCGACGAGTGACCGTTCGCGAGACCGAGCGGTGCGGCAAGGACGAAGACGGCGAAGAATGTCCCCCACAACAGGCCGGTTCCCGTCACGCGACGCGGGAGACCGCGCGATGCGAGGCGCGCGACGAGCCCGAGGACGATCAGGAGGTCGGCGGTGCGGTAGTCGTGACCGAGGATGGTCAGACGGAAGATGCCGGGTGGTTCATTGCCGCCGTCGGGGAACAACAGCGCGTCGACGAGGATGAAGCCGAGCACGACGAGCAGGATCACCTCGGGCCGACCGCGCTCTTCCAAGATGATCAACGCGATGATGCCGATGACGGCGAACACCGCGAGGGCGGCGATGATCAACGGTTCCTCACCGATCGAAGATCCTGGTCGGGAAACTCGGGCGGCTCCTGCCGTGACCCGGTCGGATCAAGCGTAACCGACCTCGATCGGTTTCCACGCGCAGGCGCGCGTGTGGCCCGCCACGACGTTGTGGCGGACCACCAAGCGCGGTCACGTCGAGTTCGAGGCGCTCCCGGTGCGTTCGCTAGGAGAAGTCCACCGAAGTGACGATCGCGACGTGTCGCTCGACCCACGATCCGACCGACTCGTTGCCCGTGGCGACGGCGAACGACTTGACTGCGCGGCCACCGGTCGCGAGCACCGGCGTGGAGAACGCGGAACCGTTGGCCGACCACGAGAACGCGACCACGTCTCCTGTGCGCGTGACCCGGAAGATCGGGTACGGGCACCAATGGCAGACATCGGAGATCGGCTGCGACGACAGCAGTCTCTTGCCCGAAGAGTCGACCGACGTCACTTGCACGAAGTCGGCGCCGTTCACCCGCCGGACCGCTTCCACCAATGTGCGGCCGCTCCCGAGGTCGAGCGAAACGCCCTGCCACACGTTGTTGGTCGTCAGCCGCGACTCGTAGGCCGTGTCGACCGTGAAGTCGCGCGTCCCGATCGGCTGCGAGATCCGAACGCTCGAGTCGCTCGTTGGCGAGACCGTGTGCGTCATTCCCTGGAAGGCGACCATCGTCAGGTCACCGTTGACCACCCACGGGTACGTGTCCCTCGAGGAGTTCGAGTAGGTCCAGGGCCAGCGCAACGCGGAGGCGGTGAACGAATCACTCGTACCCGACGTGCCGAACGAGACTGGCGGCACAGTGACGGTCGGCGCCGGAACCGTCGTCGCCGGTGCGGGCAACGTCGTTGTCGGCGCGGGGACCGTGGTCACGGGAGCCGGCACCGTTGTCACAGGGGCGACCGTGGTGGTCGGGGCCGGACGTGTCGTGGTGGTTACCGGAACGGTCGTCGTGGGCGCGACGGTCGTCGTCGGCGCGGCCGTGGTCGGTGCGGACGTGACGACAGGTGCGGTGACGGGCGCGACCGGAGTCGCCGAGCCACCGAAGAGCGCCTTGTACCGCGCTTGGGCGTTCGGGAAGTAGTTCGCGTTCAGCCGGTGGTTGCCGTCGGACGCGTCCTCGTTGAAGTACGAGTGGTAGGCAAGGCTCCCGGAGCCGCTCGTCGGCAGAGCGTTCATGAAGTCGTACATACCTTGCACGAAGGTCGGGTTGTCACCGCCGACTCCAGAGGTCGTCTGCGCGTTGACGCCGCTGAGCCCCCATTCGGGGTAACTCACCTGCTTGCCGTGCGCGAGGGCGAAGTCGCGCTGGAACTTGAGGTGATTGAGTTCCCAGTTCCACGCGGCGTTCGGGTCCGCCCACGACTTCGTCGACGAGTTCCACGCGACCGGGATTCCCTTGTCGTAGACGTCGAGACCGATGATGTCGACGTAACCGTCACCCGGGTACGCGCCGATCTGGCCCTGCAACCAACCGGGGTCGCCGTTCCAGTCGAAACGGAACGCGGGCGACACGGACCGGAACACGTCGACGACGTGACGGAACGCGCCGGCCCACAGCGCTTGGTTGCCGTTCGACGACCAGGGCATCCAACCACCGTCGAACTCCCAACCCAGCCGTACGACCGCGTCACCGAAGCCGCCGTCGCGCATGTACGTTGCCGCGAGTCGGTAACGCGCGTCGTTCGTGCCGTTCACGGTCGCCTGCAAAGCCGTGCGCGTCGTCAACTGTCCCGCCGCGGTGGACGCGTCGACAAAACTGCCGAAGCCCAACGGGATCGCCTCGACCAAGGTCGTGCGACTCGCGATCGTCTGGAACTCCCCGGCCTTGACCACCTCGCCCCACACGCTGCCGGTGAAGTTCGTTGCGTTGCCGTCCGCGAATTGTGCGACGTACTTCGCGTCGCGGCCGAGCCACGATTCCAACGAGGCCAGCTGCGTGAGGTTTCCGTAGCCGGCGTAGAGACCGAGCTGCGTGACGACGGGACGGTCGGCGGCAGACGCGCCGCTCAACATTCCGGCACCGACGAGCCCGGTCGCGCAGAGCGCGGCAACGACGACCGAAACTCGCGTGCGAAAACTCGCAACGGAAACGCGGCGCCGGGCACGACCGGGCGTGATGACCCAACCCCGGTCAGCGCTAAACGAAGTCACGTGCAAAACGACCCCCCGGTCAAACTTCGACTTCGGACCCACTTTCAATCGGTCCCGGGAGCCAAGTTCTTGATCGGCGAGGGCTTCGTTTCGCGAATGGGCAGGTGCGAACAATCCGCGATTGCGCAAAACGCCTGAAACCTGACTCGCTTCTGTTCGATGTATGCGCGATCGGCAGCTTCGAACGTCGACCTTCGGGCACGCGCCGCAATGTCCACCGTTCCAGTGGAGTGACCCAGTGGAGTGACGCGGTGAACGTTGCAACGAGGACTTCGGAGTGTGCGTTCCTGTCGGGAGGCTTGCAGGTAGCGTGACGGTCCGTGACACCTCGGCCATCGCGCGCTGTGCTCGCCGCGCGCAGTGGTGTCGTGCTGGTCGCCGTGATCAGTGGGTGCGTCGGCGCCGCGGCCGGTTGCGCCCCGGTCGGAAGTTCGGGCGCGGATCGCGTCCTGACGGGCTTCGCCGCCGCGGCGGTGACGTTCGCCGCCGCCGGCGCGTCCGGGGCGGTACTCGCGGTTGGCGCCGCGGCCGTCGTCGCCGCGGGCGGCTCCTGGGAACTGCATGTCGCCGGTCTCGTGGCGTTGGCCGCGATCGCGCTGATCGAGCGGTCCGGACAACCTTGGCCGGGCGCGCGTGCCGTCGTCGGCGCGGTGATCGTGCAGGCACTGCTCCGCCTGCCCTGGACCTCACCCGCGCGCGGCTCGGCCGCGGTCGCGTTCGTCGTCATGGCGCTGATCGCCATCTCGGGAGTGCGCCGAGCGCCGGCACGCATCCGGCGCGTCGCGCTCATCTCGGCCGCCGTGGTCGGAACGCTCGCGCTCGCGGCGATCCTCGCGTCCGCGTACGCCGTCGCCCGCAGCCGTTCGCTCCTCGAAACCGGCGAGACCGCGGCGCGGGCCGGGGTCGACGCCGCGCGGTCGGGCGATCGGGTCGCGGCGGCCGACGATTTCGCGGAGGCGGGCAAGCGCTTCGACGCTGCTGCGAACCGGCTCGGATCATGGATGACGCTCCCCGCGCGCCAGCTCCCGATCGTCGGACCGCAAATGCGCACGCTCGACACCATCGCGAGGCTCGGAGCGCGCACGATCCCGCTGGCCCGATCGGCGGCCACGAACATCAACCCGGACCGGCTCCGGTTGGTCAACGGGCGGCTCGACCTCGCGACCCTCGCGTCGTACCGGCCGACCTTCGACCGCCTGGCGGCGCAGACGCGGCTGGTGCGTACCGAGCTCGGCCGCCTGCCGCGGACGTGGTTGATCCCCGCCCTCGAGCGCCAGCTCGTGCGGTTCGAGGCGACGGTGATCCGCGCCGACGAAAGCGCGCAGACCGCCGACGAGGCCGTCCGGCTCGCGCCCGCGCTCCTCGGCGGGTCGGGCGTCCGCACCTATTTCGTCGCGTTCGTGACACCCGCCGAGGCCCGGGGATCGGGCGGCTTGATGGCGAACTACGGAATTCTGACCGCGTCCGGCGGCCGGCTCCGCCTCGGCAAGGTCGGGCGGGGGCCCGATCTGAACTTCGGCACAAGGCCGAAGCACCTGACCGGGCCGGCGGAGTACCTCGCCCGCTACGGCAAGTTCCAGCCCGCGCAGACCTGGGAGAACGTCACCATGTCTCCCGACTTCCCGTCGGTCGCGCAGGTGATGGCGCAGCTCTATCCGCAGTCCGGCGGTACCCGAGTCGACGGTGTCATCAGCGTCGACCCGTACGCCATGGCGCAACTGCTCAGCCTGACGGGACCGGTTCGGGTTGCCGGCATTCCCGTCACCCTCGACGCGAACAACGCAGTGTCGTTTCTCCTGCGGGACGAGTACACGCTCATCACCGATCCGATCCTGCGGTCGAACCTGCTCGGCGATGTCGCGCGCGCCGTCTTCGATCGCCTGACCACCGGCCAGTCGGCGCAGCCGTCCCGCATGGCACAAGCCTTGAGCGCCGTCACCCGCACCGAGAACCTGGCGCTGTGGTTCCGCGATTCCAGCGAGCAACAGTTCGTTCGTCGGATCGGCGCGGACGCCGGCCTGCCGGCAGTGCGCGGCGACTCGTTCGGTGTCATCGTGCAAAACGGCGGCGGCAACAAAATCGACAATTTCCTGCAGCGGACCGTGCGGTACGCCGCGACGGTGACCGCGGCGACCGGTGCCGTGCGAACCCATGCGGTCGTCGCGCTGCACAACTCCTCGCCGACTTCCGGAGTGCCGCTCTACGTGATCGGCAACGCGCTCGGACAGCCGGCCGGCACAAATACCCTTTACCTCTCGATCTACTCGCGCTTCGCACTGACCGCGGCGACGCTCGACGGCAAGCCGCTGAAGCTGCTTGCCGAACGGGAGCTCGGACGGAACGTCTACTCGTCGTTCGTGGAGATCCCGGCCGGCGCCACCAGGACGATCGCCCTCGACCTCGAGGGATCGGTCGACCTGACCGGCCGGAACTACCGGTTCGACTACATCGCGCAGGTGTTGCCCAATCCCGACCGCGTGAGTTGGACCGCGCGTTTCGACGGCGCGAGGGCGGTTCCGTACGCCGGCGGCGGCGAGCTTGCCTTCGCAGTCGACCCCGGAGGAGCCACGGCGCGGGTCGAGCGATCGGGCGACCGCGGCCCCTGGACGGTCGACGTCCGATTACGGCGATGATGGGGTACATCTTTGCCACGTAGCGTGATAACCTCACCGAGAAGAGCGGGCTTACGGACAGGGACCGGTTTGGACCCATCTGTCTCGAGTGGCCTGGTTACCGGGAGGACAGAGGAATGAAGGTCCGCAGACTCTTTGTGCTCATGGGCACGGCGTTGGTACTCACGCTCGGGTTGGCAAGCGCGGCGTACGCCGTCGACTACCCGCCCACGACGTCGGTGCAAGACCTCGGCTCGACAGTGACCTCGAGCACCGTCGCCGCCGCGGCGAACTCGAACAACGCATCGGGCGCGACCGGCCTGCCGTTCACCGGTGGCAACAGCGCCGAGTTGGTGTGGGTCGCGGTCGCACTCTTGGCTTCCGGCACGTTCGCGGCATGGCGCTTCGGTCGACGCGCCCGCGCTTCCTGACGTCGCCATCCGCTACACGGCCGCCGTCGCTCGGCGCACGGACGCGTTTCGCCAATGAAGGGTAAGAACGCGGGCATGAACGGCAAGCATCCGTTTCGTCACTTCGTGCTGACGAGATTCGATGTGAATCTCGGCGACCAGAGCAAGTACCGGACCGACGAATGGTTCGAGCACCGGCTCGGCTTGTTCGAGCAGTTCACGTGCCCGTCGATCGCGAGCCAGACCGAGAAGAACTTCACCTGGATCGTCTTCTTCCACGAGAAGAGCCGCGCAACCGTCGAGCGGCGCTTCGGCACCGAGCCCGCGCTGTACACGCCGGTGTTCACGTCCGAGCTCTGGGAACCCTCCGTGGTCCGTAAGGCCGTGCGGCAGCTTTCCCAGGACGAGCACGGCCTGGTCGTGTCGACCCAACTCGACTGCGACGACGTCTTGAGCGCCGACACGATCGAACGGATCCAACGCGCGGTGTCGGAGCACCCGGCCGAGCGCCGCTACCTCAACTTTCCTCTCGGGTACCAGTTCGATCACGGGCGCTTCTACATCGCGCTCGACCCGTCGAACCCGTTCATCTCGCTCGTAGAGCCCGTCGAGAATCTCGACGACGCGCTGTTCGCGTACCACCTGTGTCACGAGGATGCGGGCGACCACGCGCCGGTCGTGCAGGTCGACTGGACACCGGCGTGGCTGCAGATCGTTCACGGCACGAACATCTCGAACCACGCGAACGGTCTCCGCATCCGCAACAACCGGCCGTGGCAACAGTTTCACCACTTGCCCGGCATCGGCGCTCGCCGCCCCGAGTCGCGCCTCGAGGTGGAGAAGGAACGCGTCGCGAACGCGACCCGCCTCGCACGCAAGGCGTTGTTCCGCCCGGGCGGACGGCTGCGCGTGTATCGCGCGCTCAAGATCGAAGGCGCGGTGGCCAAAGTGCGCCGCACCACCCGACGTATCACAGGCAGCGAAGCCCGCACACCGACCGCCTGAACCCGTTCGCCCGCGGCATGACCGATGCCACACTGCGGCGTCGGAGCCCGATGCGTCGGCCGTAGTCCCCTAGCCTGGCCTCTCCTTCACACGTCCGACTCACGGAGGTTGCCGTGGCGAAGCCGACCTCGAACTCGCGTGAGCACTGGGACGACGTGTATGCCCGGCGTTCGGCCGGCATCCCGCCGATCGACGACGCGGTCGGCGCAGCCGCGCTCGCGCACTTCGGCGATCTCGAGGGAAAACGACTCCTCGACATGGGATGCGGGTCGGGCGAGTACTCGCTGTTCTTCGCCCAACGCGGCGCCCAGGTGACTGCGATCGACCTGAGCGACGTCGGCATCGAGGCGCTGGGCGAAGAATGCCGTCGCCTCGGCCTCACGTCGGTCCGCCCGCTGGTCGGCGACGCGTTCGGCATTGCCGAGCACGGTCCGTTCGACGCGGTCTTCGGCGCGATGATCCTGCACCACCTGGAGCCCTTCACCGACTTCGTCGACGTCCTCGCCGCCGCGACCGTTCCCGACGCTCGCGGCTTCTTCTACGAGAACAGCGCGATGAGCCGCACCCTGATGTGGTGCCGCGAGCACCTCACCGGCCGCTACGGGATCCCGAAGTACGGCGACGACGACGAGTTCCCGCTCAAACCGCAGGAGATCGATCTGCTGCGCCGGGCGTTCGACGTCGAGCTCTTCTATCCCGAGCTGTTCCTCACGCGCATGGCGTCGACCTATCTTCTGCGCGGCCACGGCGACCGGGCTTTGAGTTGGGTCGACGCGAAGCTCTACCGATACCCGAGCGTGCGTCGCCTGTCGTACAAGCAGTGCGTGCTGCTCGAGCGCACGCACTGATCGCGCTCGGCAACGAAGGGGCGCGCGTGCGGATCGTCGTACACGACTATTCCGGTCATCCGTTCCAGGTGCAGCTCAGTCGCGAGCTCGCGCGGCGCGGGCACGAGGTGCTCCACCTGAGCTGCGATTCGTTCGTCACCGGCAAGGGCGCGCTCAGTCGTCAACCCGATGATCCGCCGACCTTCTCGGTCGAGGCCGTCAGCCTCGGACAACGGTTCGAGAAATACTCGTATCGCAAGCGCTTGGGGCAAGAGCGCCGGTACGGGCGTCTTCTGGGCGACCGGGTGCGCGAGTACCGGCCGGATGTCGTGCTGTCGAGCAACACTCCGCTGTTCGCCCAGTCCGTCTTCCAGCGCCACCTCGATCCCGCCACGCGGTTCGTGTTCTGGCAACAGGACGTGTACAGCGTGGCGATGGGCGACGCGGCGCGCAAAGGAATTCCCGTCGTCGGCGCGCTCGTCGCGAAATGGTTCGAGCGTCTCGAGCGCAAGATGCTCGAGGCGAGCGACGAGATCGTCATCATCAGCGCCGACTTCCGCCCGATCCTCGACCGTTGGGGCATCGACCCCACGCGCGTCACCGTGGTCGAGAACTGGGCGCCGCTCTCGGAGATCGAGCCGGGTCCGCACCAGAACGACTGGTCGAGTGCGCACGGTCTCGACGGTTCGGTCGTGGTGCTCTACGCGGGAACTCTCGGACTCAAGCACAACCCGAACCTGTTGCTGCAGCTCGCGACTCGCAACGCGCAGCCCAACCCGAATGTGCGCGTCGTGGTCATCTCCGAGGGTCTCGGCGCCGACTGGCTCGCCGAACAGCAGCGCGCACTCGGCGTCGACAACTTGCTGCTGTTGCCGTTCCAGCCGTACGAGGAACTCTCGTCGGTGTTGGCAAGTGCCGACATCGTCGTCGCCATCCTCGAACCCGAAGCGGGCGTGTTCTCGGTTCCGTCGAAGGTCCTCACGTATCACTGCGCGGGGCGTCCGATCCTCGGGTCGATACCGCCGGAGAATCTCGCGGCGCGGATCATCACGCGCGAGGGAAGCGGGCTCGTGAGCGATCCGGGTGACGTCGAGCAGTTCGTCGAAGCCGCGGGGCGGATTCTCGGCGACGAGACAGTGCGCGCGCAGATGGGCGCCCACGCACGCGCCTACGCGGAAAAGACGTTCGACATCGCCAGGATCGGTGACGAATTCGAGGCCGTCCTGCAAAAGCCCAGCTAAGACCTTGCCTCCGGTGCACAAAACGACGATTGGTACCTCGGTATGATTTCTCCGACCGGGGCGAAGCCAGGATCCGACTGCGCCCTCGTCGATTCCGTCTCGGCCCCCCGAGGAAATCCGATATGCGAGACGATCCCGACGACGCCGATCGAGGCTCACGAAAGGCTGATTTGGTAGCCGAGCCCCGTCAGGACCTCGTCAGCGGTTGCCAGGTCCTGGTGACTCCGAATCGATCCGATCGTCCCCGGACGGTCGCGCACGGCCGCCGGCCGCGCCTGGTCGACCACAACTGCCCGTTCTGTTGGGGCAACGAGCACGCGACCGCGGAAGAGATCACACGCGTCGGTCCGGGCGGCCCCGCCGAGCCCGGATGGCGGGTGCGCGTCGTGAAGAACCGGTATCCCGTGGTGGGCGGCGCCGGCGCGGCGACGGGCGAGTGCGAAGTCGTTGTGTTCCGTGCGCACGAACGCCGGCTGGAGGATCTCGAGGTCGACGAGGTTGCCGAGATCCTCGCCGTCATCCGCGATCGCGTGGCCGCGCAATCGGTCGCGCGAACTTCGGTCCAGGTGTTCGTCAACGCCGAAGCGGAAGCGGGCGCCTCCATCGCGCATCCGCATGCACAGCTCATCGCGCTCGATTTCGTTCCGCCCGCGCTCGCGCTGGAGTTCGCGATGATCTCGTCATTGGGCGCGGATCCGCTGCTGCGCGATCTCGAGCTCGCCGAGGAGCTCGACCTCGTGGTCGTCGAAGGCGCGGTAGCCGCGTGGTGCCCGTGGGCGATGCCGCTTCCGTACGGCGTTCGGATCGCGGCGCGCACTCCCGGACCCCCGTTCACCGAGCTCGGCGCCGCCGACATCGCGGCGGTCGCGCAAACGCTGCGCGACGTGGTCCGCGCCATGAACGATGTGCTCGACCATCCGGCGTACAACGTGGTGGTGTTCTCCGACCAGGCCCGCGCCGCGGGCGCCGAGCTCGTCCGCCGGTGGCGCATCGAGGTCATACCGAGGATCACCGTCGGCGGCGGCTTCGAGATCGGCACCGCGGTCACGACCCACGCGACAGAACCCGCGGTGGCCGCGGCGACGCTGCGAGCCCAGGTCGAACGCAACGCCACACCGGCGAGCGGGCAGTCGATGCCGCGCAGGGCGCACTCGTGAATTTCAACGACCTGCTCCGGCTCCTGCGGCGATTCCGTTATCTCGCCATCGTCATCGGCGTGTTGGTGATGCTGGCCGGTACTTCGCTCGCGCTCCGGTCGCCGAATCGCTACGCCTCCACTGCGACGATCACGGCCGACCCCACCGTCGTCGGCGGACAGAGCGGACCGGTCGGCAACATCGACTTCCTGATTCCCCAGTACCTGGCGCGCCTGGGCACGAGGAAGTTCACGGAGGAAGCGCGCGCCACGCTCCCGGCCGCGGTCAAGGACGCTCCGATCGGAGTCACGAGCTCGGGCCAGCCGGGCACCGGGATCATCGTGATCCAGGTGACGAGCACGCAGAAGGACGCGGTCGCGCCCTGGGCGGCCGCGCTGTCGATAACGCTCATCAAGAACTCGAAGAACACGTTGGCGACGCTTTCGCTCATCGACGATCCCGCCACTCCGTCGAAGCCGTACGCGCCGAACCGCACGTTGTCGCTCATCATCACCGCGATCATCGCCTTGGCTGTCTCCCTCCTTTCCGTCGTGATCTCCGCCGCCCTGCGCGCGCGGCGAGACGGAGCCGCGGAGATTCGTGAGCGCTTCGGCATCCGTGTGCTCGCCGAGATCCCGTCGCTCCCCCGTCGTATCGCCACCCTCGATCCGGAGCAGCTGTCGTCGAACACCCGCGCGCTCCCGGTCGTCGACGCATTGCAGACCTTGCGCGCCAGCGTCTCGTACCTCCTTACCGACAAACCCCATCCGTGGCTCGCGGTCGTGTCGGCGAGGAACCGCGAGGGGAAGTCGTTCGTCGCAGTGCACCTGGGGTGGCTGCTCGGCGGCTTGGAGAACGAGACACTGCTCGTCGACGCGAACGCCCGGCACCCCACGGCGCACCAATTGCTCGGTCTCGCGGCCTCGCCGGGAATCGACGAGCTCGACGCGACGAACCTCGGCTCGGTGATGCAGCGAACCGCACGGGAGCACCTGGGATTCATCGCGTCCGGACGCCCCGACCGGCATCCCGCCGAGGTCGCCAGCGCGCACTTGCCGTTCCTCTTGAAGCAGATCGACGGGCACGACGTGACGTTGATCGTCGACACTCCCTCGATGACCGGCGCGGCCGAGACCGTGATCTACGCGGCCGGGGCCGGCGCGGTACTCCTCGTCATCGACGCGCGGCGCCGTGATCTCGCAGATGTCGAGCAGACACTGCTGACCCTCAACGACCGCGGGATCGAAGTCCTCGGCGTCGTGATCAACCGGGTACGCCGCAGTTCGTTCCGTCAGAGGATCGCGTCGCGCCAGGCGATCCGCGGTCGCAACAGCGCGCTACCGAGTCGCGCGATTCCGACGAACGGGCAAGTCTCCGGACACGGGTCCGACGAAGGTTCCGGCGACGAGTCGTCCGGACACGGGTCCGACGAAGGTTCCGGCGACGAGTCGTCCGGACTCGTGCACTCCCACGACTGACGACGTAGTCGTAGCGCCAAACGCGCCATTTCAGATGGTCGCAGTGCATGCGATCGGGTATCGCGCGATCACGTCCAATGCCGCCCATTGCCGCGCGCCCCGCCCTTTGATTCGAGAGGGTCAACCGTTATCCTTTGCGGCGAGGGGTCGGCGAAAAGATCGTGGGAGAGGTCGCATGGGCTCGGCGTAAGCCGGTCCCGAACCGGGGGGCTACCCAGGGGCTGAGGGCTGCTGAGAGGTAACTGACCTCTGCCCCGGCACTCGGGTGAGACTCGGTCGTCGATCGAGGGGCAGACGTGGCGGCAACGGACCGTGGAAATCGGTGGTGAACACGACGCCTGCCGCTCCGCGAGACGAGCACGACGGCGACGGCGCCTTCGGATGGCTCCCGCGTGACCAGCAGATCGCGGCCGACCTGGCCAAGCACACCGACGACGACTCCGAACACAACGGCGATCCGGTCGTCATCCAATCTCCGCCGGAACCTCGCATCGATCCACTCACCGTCAACACGCTCATCAATCGGGGACTCATGGTTGCGCTCTGCATCATCGTTGTGGCGGTGACTTTCGAAGCTCTCCGCACGCAATCGGTCGGAGTGCAGGTACCGATCGAGAAGCTGACGAATGTCGCGCCCTCGGCCCGCCTCCGTCAACCGCGCACGACCCCGACAACGGCGCCGGTGAGCGTCACCGCGCCGGCCGCGACGACGCCCGCCCCGACAATCCCGGCCACGACACCCGCGACCACCCGGCGCATCTCGCAGCCGGTCGTCACCGCGCCTCCCGCGACCTTCCCGCCGCCGACCGTCCACCAGACCGCGCCGCCGCAGACCGCCCCGTCGCAACCCATCGCCGTCCCGGTCACCACTCCACCCGCGACCGCTCCGCCTGACACGGTCGTCGTCCCCGTCGCGCCCACCCCGTGAGCGCCAACTCCTCGCACTCGCGTGCACACCGATTCTCGGTGTGCCTCTTTGCGACCCTCGTCGCGGGCGTGCTCGTCGCGCCCGCAGCCCAGGCGGCGGTTCCCGACGCTCCCGGCCAGCCGACGGTCACGGCCGGCGACAGCCAGATCACGGTCGAGTTCACCCCTCCGTTCGACGGCGGCGTCGGGATCGACCACTACACGGCATCGTGCTCGTCGTCGAACGGGGGCGTGTCGAGTGGCAACACCGGCGCCAACTCGCCGATCGTCGTCACCGGCCTCACCAACGGCAAGACGTATACGTGCAGCGTCACCGCCACCAACGCCGACGGTGACAGCGCCGCATCACCCGACTCCGTCACCGTGATCCCGAGCACGACACCCGACGCACCGGCCCAGCCGAGCGTCGCGCGTGGCAACGGGCAGATCACCGTCTCGTTCACCGCACCGTTCAACGGCGGCAGCGCGATCACCGGCTATACCGCGACCTGCGCTTCGTTGAACGGCGGTGCGCCGGGCAATGCCACCGACACCGGCTCGCCCGTCGACGTAACCGGGCTCACGAACGGCAAGACGTATACATGCAGCGTCACCGCGACCAACGCGAACGGCGACGGCCCCTCGTCACCCCCCTCCGGGGCGGCGATCCCGAGCCGGGTGCCCGACGCCCCCGCGCAACCGACCGTGAACCCCGACGACTCCCAGATCACCGTGACGTTCACGCCTCCCT
>DASYJT010000186.1:0-7941 GCA_035996165.1 Acidimicrobiia bacterium | reverse complement strand
GCGAACCAGCCGAATCTCGCGGGCGTGTTCACGTTGCGCACGCTCGACGACGCGCTGGCGCTGCGCGAGCTGCTCGGCGGGAACCCGAAGGTGGTCGTGATCGGGGCCGGGTTCATCGGCTCCGAGATCGCGGCCGCCTGCCGGGCGCGCGGGCTCCACGTGACCGTGCTCGAGATGTTGCCGCAGCCCATGGTGCGCGGGCTCGGTCCCGAGCTCGGTGCCGTCCTCGGCGCGATTCACCGCGATCACGGCGTCGACCTGCGTACGGGGGTCGAGGTCGCAGGAATCGAGGACGATGGCGAGGGCCAGGTGCGCGGCGTGCGGCTGGGCGACGGGTCGGTCGTCGACGCCGACGTGGTGGTGGTCGGGGTCGGTGTGGTTCCCGAGACGGGTTGGCTCGAAGGTTCCGGCCTCCGGCTCGACAACGGTGTGGTCTGCGACGAGACGTGCCTGGCCGCACCCGGAATCGTCGCGGCCGGCGATGTCGCGCGCTGGCCGAACCCGCTGTTCGATGGTCAGATGATGCGCCTCGAACACTGGACGAACGCCACGGAGCAAGGCGTGCACGCGGCGCGCCGGCTGCTCGGTCACGAGGAGCCGTTCGCACCCGTGCCGTTCGTGTGGTCCGACCAGTACGACCGCAAGATCCAGACGGTCGGTGTCGTGTCGGCCGAACCCGACGTCGAAGTCCACGTCGCGCACGGCACGCTCGAAGCGCGCCAGTTCGTCGCGCTGTTCGGTCGGGGCGGCCGGCTCATGGGCGCGCTCGGGTTCAACCGTCCGCGCTTCGTCATGCAGTATCGCCGCATGATCTCCGAGCGCGGTTCCTGGGACGCGGCGCTGCAACACGCGAACCAACAATGACGGAACCCATGGCGGAGCCGACGACGCCGCTGACGGCGGAGTCGACGCGGCTCCTCACACCGCGCTTCTTGATCGTGGTGACGTCGGGCCTCTTCTACTTCCTCGCGGTCTCGATGATGGTGCCGGTGCTCCCGCACTACGTGAAGCACTCACTGGGCGACGGCAGCGTCGCGGTCGGCGCCACGGTGCTCGCCTTCGCGTTCGGCGCGATCACGTTGCGGTTGTACGCGGGCCGGCTCGGGGAACGACTCGGCCGACGCGTCTTGATCATCGGCGGCGCGCTCGTGGTCGCCGGGTCGACGCTGGCGTACGGCGTCGTGCACGCGCTCTGGTGGATCATCATGATGCGTGTCGTCAGCGGCTTCGGCGAGGCGGTCTTCTTCGTCGGGGCGGCGACGATGATCACCGACCTCTCGCCGCCCGAGCGGCGCGGTGAGGCGATCTCGTACTGGTCGGTGGCGGTCTACGGCGGATTCGCGTTCGGTCCCGTGATCGGCGACGCCCTGCGCGGCGCCTCGCGGTATCAGCTCACATTCGCGGTCTCCGCCGCGTTGGCGTTGATCGCCGCGGTCGTCGGGTGCTTCACGGTCGATCCCCCGAGAGTCGAGTCCGACGCGCCCGACCACCTGATCGCAAGGGGAGCGTTGCTCCCGGGCACGGTGTTGTTCCTCGGGCTCATCCCGCTGGCCGGCTTCGGCGCGTTCATGCCCTTGTACGCGACGGATCAACTGGGGATCAGGTCGGGCCCGGTCTTCTTGTTGTACGGGATCCTCATCCTCGTCGTTCGCATCTTCGGGGCGCGGATCCCCGACCGGCTGGGCGGGCGCAACTCCGCGACGATCGCGCTCGTGCTCGCCGCCGTCGGGATCGGCCTGGTCGCGGCCTGGCCGACCGTCGCGGGCCTGGTCGCCGGCACGATCATCCTGGCCGGCGGCATGTCGCTCATGTATCCGGCCCTGTTCGTGCTCGCGCTCGAGGGCGTGAGCGATGCCGAGCGCGCGTCCGTGGTCGCGACGATCTCCTCGTTCTTCGACGCGTCGCAGGGCGTGGGCGCGTTCATCTGCGGCGCGGTAGTCGCGGTGTCGAGCAACAGCGGCGCGTTCACGACCGGCGTCGTTGCCGCCGTCCTCGGGCTGCTCCTCCTGCGGTTCGGCACGCCTAGCATCCCGCGCTGATGCCGAGCCTGCTCGTCACGAACGACTTCCCGCCGAAGCTGGGCGGCATTCAGTCGTATCTCTACGAGTTGTGGCGCCGGCTTCCACCCGCCGAGACCACGGTGTTCACCACGCCGCACGCGGATGCTGCCGCGTGGGACGCGCAGCAGCCCTTCCGGGTCGTGCGCGCCCGCCAGAAGGTGTTGTTGCCGACGAAGGCGATCGCCCGCGCCGTCGACGCGCTCGCCCGCGAGGTGCGCGCCGACGTGATCTTCCTCGATCCGATGCTGCCGCTCGGTCAGATCGGTCCCAGCTTGCAGAGCGCGCCTTACGTCGTGGTCGCGCACGGCGCCGAGATCACCGTTCCGGCGAGCGTCCCCGGGCTCCGCGGTCGCGGCCGGCGGATCCTGCGCGGCGCGTCGGCCGTCGTTGCCGCGGGTGGTTATCCGGCCCGCCAGGCGGCGCGCGTCGCAGGGCGGGAGCTGCGCGGTGTGATCGTCCCGCCCGGAGTCGACGGCCACCGGTTCCGGCCGCTCGACGACGAGCACCGGGCGGCGACCCGAACCCGTTTCGGGCTCGATCCCGCGCGGCCGCTCGTGCTCGGGCTGTCGCGGCTCGTGCCGCGCAAGGGATTCGACGTCGTGATCGACGCGGTCGCGGGCCTGCCGGACGTGCAGCTCGCGATCGGGGGAACCGGCCGCGATCACACTCGCCTCGTACGAAGAGCTCGCGGCAATCCGAACGTGAGCTTCCTCGGACGCGTCCCCGAAGCCGACCTCCCGAGCCTCTACGGCTGCGCCGACGTATTCGCGATGTGCTGCCGGGACCGTTGGGGTGGCCTCGAAGCGGAGGGATTCGGGATCGTCTTCCTCGAGGCCGCCGCGTGCGCGGTCCCGGCCGTCGCGGGCCGCAGCGGCGGCGCGCACGAAGCCGTGATCGACGGCGAGACCGGTTTCGTCGTCGAGCCTCGCGACGTCGCCGCGGTGCGGACGGCCATCTCGGCGTTGACCCGTGATCCGGTGCGGCGAGCCCGCATGGGGAGCGCGGCGCGGGAGCGGGCGGTCGGCGATTACGCGTACGACCGCCTGGTGGCCCGCCTGTTGCCGATGGCCCGGGGCGACTTTTCCACGGCAGAGCCCCTTCCTCGCTGAGGTTTACTCCCCGGTAGATTGGCGCCCGTGACCGGGAAGGCGATCGTCGTCGCGTCGTGGTCGACGCTCGCAGTTTTCGCGATCGTCGCGATCCTCGATGCCGTCGGTCTCCATGCACTGAACACCGCGGCCGCCGTCGTGAGCATCTCACTGTTCTTCGCGTCGTTGCCGATCTGGATCTACGCGTTCGGCCTCGCGCTCGTGCGCTCGGCCCGCGGCGACGACATCGCGGTCGCGTCGTGGGTGTTCCTCACCCCGTCGGCCCCGCCGGAGCTCCGCCGGCAACTGCTCGGTGCAACCGGCGTATCCGTCGTGGTCGCGCTCGCAACCGCGTGGGCGGATCCGTTCGGTGTGCTCGTGCCCATGTTGCCGCTCGGTCTGGCGGCGCTGTGGGGCGCGCGGCACGGCGTCTACCCGGCCCGGCGCGCGCCGGCCTTCGTGAAGGGAGCGCGGCGATGACCGAAACCGCCGACGAACGTATTCGGATCGAGGCGCCGGCCGACCGCTGCTGGGACGTCGCGATCGACTTCGAGTCGTACCCGGAGTGGGTCCGCGACGTGAAAGACGTGCGCACCCTCGAGCGCGACGACCAAGGACGCGGAACCCGGGTCGAATACCGGGCGGCGGCGCTCGGCAAGAGCATCCGCTACGTACTCGAGTACGACTATTCGGAAGCGCCGGGCTCGTTCTCGTGGAAGTTCGTCGAGGGCGACATGCTGCGCCGGCTCGACGGCACTTACCGCTTCGAGTCCGACGGTCCGGGCTCGACGCGCGTGCACTACCAACTCGCAGTGGAGCTCTCGGTGCCGTTGCCGGGGCTGGTCAAGCGCCGCGCGGCGGGTCTGATCATGGGCAGCGCGCTGAAAGAATTGAAGAAGCAGGTCGAAGCCGTCGCTTGACAGTGCGGCCGGGGTTCGTCGTCGATCCCGGCGGTAGCCTCCTCGCCTGATGCGCATTCTCCTGTTCACCGGCAAAGGCGGCGTCGGAAAGACGACCGTTGCCGCGGCGACGGCCGCGCGGGCCGCGGAGAACGGCCTCCGGACCATCGTGTGCTCGACTGATCCGGCGCACTCGCTGGCCGACGCGTTCGATGTCGCGCTCGGCGACCGGCCGACCCCCATCGCGCACCGGCTCTCCGGCCAGCAGCTCAACGCGCGTGTGCGGTTCGAGGAGGCCTGGGAAGACGTCCGTTCGTACTTCGTTGATGTCCTCGACTGGGCGGGCGCCGACGCGGTCGAGGCCGAAGAGCTCGCGGTGATCCCCGGGCTCGACGAGGTCTTCGCGCTCGCCGACATCAAGGAGTTCGCGACGAACGGCGAGTACGACCTCGTCGTCGTCGACTGCGCGCCCACCGCGGAGACGATCCGCCTCCTGTCGCTACCCGACGTACTCGGTTGGTACATGGAGCGGATGTTCGATACCCAGCGCCGACTCACGCGCCTCACCCGGCCGATCCTGCAGCGCGTCTCCGGCATCCCGATCGCGGGCGACGGCGTGTTCGGCGCGGTGCGTCGTTTCTACGACCGGCTCGATGGTGTCCGTGAGCTCCTCACCGACGGCGACATCACGAGCGCACGACTCGTCGTGAACCCCGAACGGCTCGTCGTGGCGGAGGCCCGCCGCACGTTCACCTATCTCTCGTTGTTCGGGTACCACGTCGACGCGGTGATCGCGAATCGGATCCTGCCGCGCGACGTCGACCATCCGTGGTTCGCGCAGTGGCGCGCGACTCAGACGGCGCACCTCGACGTGATCGCAGACGCGTTCGCGCCGCTGCCGCTGCTGGCGGCCGAGCTCTCGAACGAAGAGATCGTCGGCATACCGGCGTTGACGATCTTCGCCAAGAACCTCTACGGCGACGCCGACGCCGCGGCGCGCCTTTCGTTCACCGAGCCGTTCCGGGTCGAAGCGGAGGGCGACGCGCTGCTGTTGTCGGTGCAGCTGCCGTTCACCGAACGCGACGACGTGGAGCTCGGGCGCACCGGCGACGAGCTCGTGTTGACCGTCGGCCCGCACCGGCGCGCGATGGTGCTGCCCGACAGCCTCGTTCGCCGCGATGTCGCGGGCGCGCGGTTCGTCGACGATCGCCTCGTCGTGGAGTTCGTGTGATGGATCACGACGAATCGGCCTCCAGGCCGACCGCGGAACCGGATCCACCGCTCGACGGCGACGCGGTCGAGCATCTGTGGAACGCCGCGCACGAGATGCTGCGCGCAATTCGGACGCTCCTCGACGCCGCCGAGGAGTTCGTCGACGCGCAGCGCTCGGGTCGGCCCCCCTCGCGGTCCGAGAGCGGATCCGAGGCGGCGGAACGCGGCGCAGGGCGAGTGCACCGCATCGACATCGACGCGCGGCACGATGCGGGCGCTTCCGCGGCCGACACCGAAACCGCGCGCGGGGTGTCGTAGCCCTTCATGGTCGCCACGATCGGGCTCGATATCGGCGGTACGAAGGTGCTCGGCGTCCTCCTCGCCGACGACGGAACCGTGCTGCGCGACGAACGCCTCGCCTCGCCGCACACCGGGCTCGAAGCGCTAGTGGCAACGGGCGCGTCGATCGTCGACCAGCTCGAGTCGCCCGGTGCACCCGTCGGCGTGGGTGCGGCCGGTCTGGTCGACCGCAACGGGGTCGTGCGCTACGCGCCGAACCTGCCGAACGTGCGCGAGGCGCCGTTGCGCGACGCGCTGGCGCGCGCCACCGGCCATTCCGTCGTCGTCGACAACGATGCGGGCGTGGCCGCGCTGGGCGAGGTGACGTACGGCGCGGCCGCGGGCAAGCGCGACGTCCTCATGGTCACGCTCGGGACCGGCATCGGCGGCGGGCTCCTGGTCAACGGCCATACCTACCGCGGCGCGCACAACTTCGGCGCCGAGATCGGCCACTTCACGGTCCAGATCGACGGGCCGCTGTGTGCGTGCGGTGAGCGCGGGCACTGGGAAGCGATCGCGTCGGGAACCGCGCTCGGTCGGATGGCCCGCGAGCTCGTGGCCAAGGGCGGGGGAGCCGCGATCGTCGCGGTCGCAGGCGACCCGAGCGCGGTCACGGGCGCGCATGTGGGGCAAGCCGCGGCGACGGGCGACCCCGACGCGCGCGCACTCCTCGTGCAGTACTCCGAGAACGTGGCGATCGGTCTCGCCGGGCTGGCGAACATCCTCGATCCCGAGTGCATCCTGATCGCCGGTGGCCTCGTGGAGCTCGGGCCTCTGCTGTTCGGGCCGTTGGGCGAAGCGTTCGGCCGGCACTTCGAAGGCGCCGACTACCGGCCCTCGGTACCGATCATCCCGGCCGCGCTCGGCGAACGCGCCGGCGCGGTGGGAGCCGCGGTGCTCGCGCGGAGTCTGCTGCCGTGACCGTCCGCGTCGGGCTCGCGCTGCCGTCGTTCGTCGACGACCCCGAGATCCCGATCACGGTCGCACGCGCCGCGGAGGCCGCGGGCCTCGACGGCGTGTTCGTCTACGACCATCTCTGGCGGGGCGACCCCGAGAATCGGCGCCCGGCCCTCGAGTGCTTCGCGCTCCTGGGTGCGGTGGCGGCCGAGACCACGCGTGTGCATGTCGGCACCCTCGTTGCGCGCGCCTCGCTTCGACCGCCCGCAACACTCGCCAACGCGTTTGCCACCGCCCAGCGGGTGAGCGGCGGAAGGTTGATCGCCGCGATCGGCGCGGGCGACTCGCAGAGCCGCGCGGAGAACGAAGCCTTCGGACTCGAGTTCGGGTCGATGGTCGACCGCGTCGACCAGCTGCACGACGCCGTGCGCGCGTCCGCCGCCGGTGACTATCCGGTGTGGGTGGGTGGCCGGGCCGCGCAGGTGCGCCAGATCGTCGCAGTTGCCCACGGCTGGAACTCGTGGGGAACCGATCCCGACCACTTCGCCGAGCAGGCCGGGTTGGTTCGCGAGATCGCGCCCGACGCGACCCTCACGTGGGGTGGCCTGGCTCGCCCGCTCGAGGAGGGCGCGAGCGCGCTCGCGGATCGCTGGCGACCCTACGTGGGGGCCGGCGCATCGTGGATCGTCGTCGGTCCGATCGACTCGAGCAATCCCGACAACGCCGGCGTGCTTGCCGACGTCCGGGCTCGTCTCAACGACTGACCGGCGGTCAGCCGAGCAGGAGGTGCGCGGCCGACGCGAGGTTGTCGCCCATCGACGAAGTCGCGTTCAAGCCGTTGCTCCAGTACGTCAGCTCCGCGAACCACACCGATCCGAGCACGCGCACGATGCCGTCGAGCTCGGCAAAGGTCTTGCAGTGCCCGTCGGCGTCGACCACATCGCCGATGATGGCGCGCAACGTCGAGTCGATCTCGGACTTCAGCGGAATCGTGGCCGGTTCCGACGACGACATCGCCGCGAGCATCGCCTTCGTCACGAGTGGCGAACGCTCGAGTGCGCGCGACGCGCGCTTGAGCACGTCGGAGACGCGTTCGGCAGGTGTGTCTCCGGTCGGCGGTCGTTGTATCAGGCGCTCGCGCAGGATCACCGCTTGTTGCGCCATCGCCGCGAGCAACAACTGGTCCTTCGACGCGTAGTGGCGGTAGAGCGTCCCGAGCGCGACCTCGGCGCGCGCCGCGACGTCGCGCATCTGCACGGCTTCGTAACCACCCTCGCCCGCGAGCACGACCGCGGCCGCGATGAGGCGCTCTTTTCGAGCGGCGGTCTCGGCAGCTCGGGTTCCGGTCATGGCGACTCCCTCACGGCGGGCGCGACGAGCGCGCCCCCGAGGCGCCCCCCAACCCGGACCGGACCATAACCCGAACCTAGAACGTGTTGCAGGTGT
>DASYJT010000185.1:0-14870 GCA_035996165.1 Acidimicrobiia bacterium | reverse complement strand
TGCTGGGTGTAATCGCGTGCAGCCTCGGTCCACGAGCCGAGGCGGTCCTGCCCGTAGAAGAACCAGTAGCCGAGCCCGCGGAGCACCTCGTTCGGCGTCGACGTCCGTGCGACGGCCGCCACCGACTCGGAATACTTCAGCACGTCGAGCCCGTACGTGCCCTGCATTCGAAGGCCCGCGATCCACCACAGCGACGTACCCAGCGTCAACGCGAACGTGCGAACCGTCACCCTAAGTGCGTCGCCGAAGCTCACCTCCTTCGCGACGAGCCACGCGTACAGGATCCACAACACGGGGCCGACGCCCGCGTAGATGAGCGCGGTCGCGTTGACACCGCCGATGATCTGAACGACGACGGCGAACAACGCCGGATATCGCCATCCGCCGTCGCGCAACGCCTTGCGGATGATGACGATCATCCACGGCAACGCGGCCCAGGGGAGGAGCAAGACCGAGATCCGCGCCGAGTAGTCGAGCACGTACGGCGAGCACATGTACGCGATCGCCGCAACGACGACGCCCGGGCCCCGGAGGTCGAAAGAACGGAACAACGCGAGCACGCCCAGCGCCGCGAACACCAGCAACGTTCCGAGCCAGAGTCGCTGCGCGGTCCAATCGGGCACACCGAGGCGGTCGAAGATCCAAAAGAACGGACCCATCGGGAACAGGTAGCCGATGTTCTGGTGCGTGACGGTGCCCATCGCCACATTCGGGTCCCACATCGACGCCGCCCGGCCGAGCAATCGCCCCGGGTCGAGGTAGAGATATTGCTTCGTATCAGCGGCAACTTTTCCCGGCGCCGTCAGCAACGGCGGGACGTACGCCAAGAGGCTGAGCAGCGCGTAGCCGACGACCAGCCGGGTCCGCTGACTCAGGGACGCGAATGCGTTGTCCCAGCGGGCGATCAGTGCAGTTGCCGACCCTATGTCGCCCGCGGGTGGCGTTTCGAAGCGCGGCCCGTCGGCACCACGCGCCGGTTCGTCATCGGTCATTTGCCGCGTCGCAACTGCGTACGAACCCTGCTCGTGCCGTCCGGTGGAACCCTCAGGATAGCCAGCGTGTCAAGCTGATCCGCGTGCGACGTGCTATGTAATGACGTCCCCAGGGTCGTTTACCGAGACCGCGAGCACGCCTCGAGGAGCGCATGCGCTGCAGCCGAAGCATCAACGGGCGCACGAAGGTCATGGTCATCATCGCGGCCGGTGCCGTCGCGCTCGCGTCGTGCGGAGGCGGGTCGCCGCGCACCATCCTCGTTCCCGCGCCGCAGCAACAGCCCACGCCGGGTCACGACTCACCGCAGGCCGCCGTCGCCGGCTACATGACGGGCTACGTGAAAGTCGACGACAAGATGATCTGCGCGTACGTCGCTCCGCCCCAACTCGGACTGTGCAACTTCTTGACGGGCGGCTCCACCTATTCGCTGACTCCTTGGCGCATCGGCAACTCGATGGTGCGGGGAAAGGAAGCGATCGTCGTGGTCGTCGCCGACAAGTGGTGCGGCGGGAAGGCATGTGTCAGCAATCACGATCCGAACAAGGGACTGCCGAGCCAAACGCGTGGATTCGGGCATGCCTTCGATGCAACCTCGAACGCGCTGCCGGCCGTCGCGGTGGTCCAGATCAGTGGTAAGTGGTACGTCGCGCTCGAGTAGCGCGCGCGACTCACGCGCCGCGCACGACTCGCGCGCCGCGCGCTTCAGTTCGATGTGACGAGCCGCTGGAGCTCCGGCCACGTCCATGACCTTTGCCGAGGGTTGCTCGTGCACGACGCTATCGCCTGGCGTTTGAATGCGACGTCGAGGTGGAGGCGTGCGTAGTCGGCGAGAACGCGGTTGAGCCAGTCGACGCGAACGCCGGGGACCGAAGCGGAACCGTCGCAGCGCACGGGCAGCAGCACGAATCGTCCGCCCGCTGCTTCGACCGCGCCGCGCATCTGGTCGATGGCCCCGTAGACCAATGCTCGTTGTTCGTTCGAGCGAAATCGGATCGGTCGACCCTTTGCGACGCGATCGCGGGCATCGGTCGGCCCGAGCATCAGTACGCCGTACTTCGGGCGGAAGGCCGTCATCACCTCTCGCATGTTGTGTCCGAGAAGAGCACACTTCGGCAGCCGGTCCTGTTGGGTACCTTGTTCGTCGATGATTGCGCCCGGCACGATGTCGCACTGGGTCATCGCGTACGGCGCACCGCGAATCGCGTTGCCTTCGAAGACTCCGGCCGAGCTGATCGCGAGTTGGATGACGGGTGTGTCGCCGACCAGCATCACGCGGGGGAGTCCGGTCGGGGTCTGCTCGGCCGCTTGCCGCAACGCGTAGCTGATGACGTCGGCCGGCGAGCGGTGCACGCTGCTCGGCGTTGCCGCGATGATGACCGCGAGCGCGACGGCCGCACCGGCCAGAAGCATCGCGACGGGTTGGCGTTCTGCCGGGCTTCGCCGCCGCATGAAGCGCTTCTCGACGAGGTGGTACGACGCCACGGCGATGATCGACGTCACGCCGATTCGCAAGCTGAGCAGCTGTAAACCGTCGAGATTCGTGCTCGACGGGGTGAGCCAGAGAAAGATCGGCAGGTGATACAGGTACAACCCGTACGAGACGATCCCGACCGCGACGAGGGGACGCAGGGAGAGGATCCGTGCGAGCGGCGCGTCTTCTGAGTGGGTCACGGCCGCAATGACGAGCGCCGAAGCGACCGCGACGGCAAAGAAGCCACCGCTGTAGATCCAATCGGCCGGGCCCTTGAGCGTGGCGAAGATCCACACGAGGAACGCGGCGCCGCCCCAACCGCCGAATTGCACGAGGCGCGAGTGACCTCGGGGACGGCGGAGGAGCACGAGCGCCAGCAACGCTCCGATCAACAGCGCCTGCGCGCGCGTGTCGGTCCCGAAGTACGCGCGTGTGCCGTCGCCGCGGTACAGGACGGCGCACTCGACCGCGGAAGCCACCGCGAGAAGTCCGACGAAGTACGACGCGATGCGAGCGCGGCCACGGGCCAAGTACAAGAGACCGACGAGTAACAGCGGCCAGACGAGGTACCACTGCTCCTCGACGGCGAGCGACCACGTATGGCTCGCGGTCGTCGCCGAGCCCACCGCGAGTCGCCAGTTCTCGAAGTAGAACAGGGTCCCGATGCCGTCGCCGCGCAACGACCTCGCCGAGACGGGGTCGAGAACGAACTGCGCGACGATTGCCTCGAGGAGAATGAGCACGCAGACCGCAGGGAGCAGCCGGCGCGCGCGTCTCGTCCAAAATCGCCGAAGATCGATACGGCCGCTTCCGTGTTGCTCACGCAACAACAGCGTCGTGATGAGAAAGCCCGACAGCACGAAGAACACGTCGACGCCGAGAAACCCGCCGCCCCAATGCCGGAATCCCTCGAACGAGTAGTTGTGAAAGGCGAGTACGGCAGCGATCGCCAAGGCGCGAATTCCGTCGAGGGCCGGTACGCGCGCGAATCGCTCGTCGGCGGAGCCCGCAACGCTTGGTGCCGGGACCCGCACCGATTCGTCAACGCTCATGAGGTCGCGCCTGCCCTGCTTCCCGGCATCAACTCGCTCGAATCGCCCGATGCGAGCCTCGTCTCCTCAGAATATGCGACACGTGTGGTGCGGCGTATCCTTCGCGGTTTACAAATGCCGCAAAGTGCGTGCGTCCGGGCTTCTCGGCCGGGCAGTGTGCACGAAGCGGCATCGAGCAGGCGGCGCACGAGACCGACGTGAGTATCTCGAGATCTGAGCAGGAAGCCGACGATGCGCGCGAGGTCGCCGCACGGTCGTCGATCACGTCCGGGTTGCTGCTGACCGTCGGAGCGTGGCTTGCGGCGCGCGTCGTCGTGGGCGTCGCGCACGGTCCCACGCGCAATCCGTTCGCCGCCCGGCCGGCCAATTGGGCCCGCTGGGACAGCTTCAACTACTTCAAGATCGCGGTGCACGGACGAACGTTCGGTCGATGCGACAGTGCACAATTTGCAGCCGCGCCGAACCCGTTGCACACGACGTGGTGCGGAACCGCCGGATGGCTGCCGGGCTATCCGTGGCTCATCCGGGCGTTACAGCCGACGGGACTCGACGTCACGCACGCGGCCGTCGCGATCTCGTGGTTCGCAATCGCGACGGCACTCTTCCTGGTTTGGTACGGCTGGTGCCGAGATCTGTCGCGCGCCCGGGCCTTCGCCGTGCTCCTGCTCTTTGGCTTGTTTCCCGGCGCGGTCTACAACTTCGCCGTGTTTCCGACGTCGCTGGCACTCGCCTTCGTCGTCGGCGCGCTCATCGCGGCAGTTCGTGAGCGATACCTCCTCGGTGCGGTTCTTCTGACGGGTGCCGGGCTTTGCTATCCGTCGGCCTGGTTCGCCGCGATCGGCGTGGCAGTCGTCCTCGTCGCGCTGGGGTCGCCGTTCGGAGTCGGCGAAGTGCTGCGGCGCGCGTGCTACGGATTTCTGGGACTCGCTTCATTGTTCGGTCTCGTCCTCGTCGACCGCCCCTGGAACGCGCTGTTTCTCATGGACGGCCAGCGAGGCCTCCGGGCGCCGGGCTTCCCCGGCCAGGACTTCCTCCGACTCGTCTTCACACACTCGACGGTGGAGCAAAGGATCCTCGGCGACTGGACCGCGTGGGTCCTCGCCGCCCAAGGTCTCCTCGCAGTTGGTATCGCCGGCGCGGTCGGCGTGCTCGCCGTCGTCGCGTGGCGCCGTCACGGACAAGACGTCATGCTGCTTTATCCCGCGGCGGTCGGCGTCGCCGTAGTCCTCGGAGTCCTCGCGCTCAACGCGAACGGCGGCGCGTGGAACCGAAGTGTCGTGCTGGCCGCCCCGACTGTGGTGGGTTTGCGACGACTTCCGCTCGCGTACCTCTACGTCATCGTGGCGGCGGTCGGCATCACGGCGGTGGTCTTGTCGAGCACGTTCTTCGACGGTCGGCTCGTGTAAGCACCGGTAACCTCCGGCAATGGGCGACCGGGACTCCGCGCTTCCGCATATCGACGCGCTCGACGGCGCGCGCGGACTCGCGGTCGCAGGAGTGCTCCTTTTCCACGGTGGTCATCTGCTCGGCGGCTACCTCGGCGTCGACTTCTTCTTCACGCTGTCGGGCTTCCTGATCACGTCGCTACTGCTCGGGGCCGCGACCCGCGACGGCCGCATCGGACTCGGCGGGTTCTGGGCCCGACGGGCGCGCCGTTTGCTGCCTGCACTCGTCGTCCTCATGCTCGGAATCGCGTTGTACTGCCTGCTGATCGCGTCGCCCGAGCAGTTGCAACAGGTGCGCGGCGACGCGTTCGCAACGCTCGGATACGTCGCGAACTGGCACGAGATCTTCGCCGGTCACAACTACTTCGCGCTCTTCACCGCGCCGTCGCCGCTCAACCACACGTGGAGCCTGGCCATCGAGGAGCAGTTCTACGTTGCCTGGCCGCTCGTCGTCGTCGGGCTCCTGGCCTGGTCCAAACGCGGTATCGCGAGCACAGTGCTCTGGACATCGCTCCTCCTTGCGGCGATCTCCAGCGTGCTCATGGTCGTGTTCTACGACCCGACGAACGTCTCGCGGTCGTACTTCGGCACCGATACGCGTGCCGCGGCGATCCTGTTCGGCGCCGCGCTCGCCGCGTGGCTGACGGGCCACGGCCCGGTTCGGCGCGGTGCGCCTCGCATCGCGCTCGAGATCGTGGCCGGCCTTGGTGTGGTCGTGCTGGCGATTGCCTGGACGCGACTCGACGGCACGTCGTCGACGCTGTTCCACGGCGGGTTCTTGGTGTGCGGGCTCGCCGCGACGGCCGTCATCGCGGCAGCGATCCACCCGACGCGTGGGCCCGTGTCGCGCGTACTTTCGTTTCGCCCGCTGTGTGGACTCGGACTCATCAGCTACGGCGTCTACCTGTACCACTGGCCCATCGACGTCGCGTTCGACGCGAAGCGGATGGGCTTCAACGGTTGGCCGCTCTTCGCCTTCCAGACAACCGTCACGATCCTGATTGCGATCGGCTCCTACCGGCTCGTCGAGCAGCCGATCCGGCGGGGCGCCGGCTCGAGCGTGCAGTGGCGCAAGCTCATCCCGGCAGGTGCGATCGGACTCGTTGCGATCCTGGCGGTCAGCACGATCGGCGCGCGCCCGGCGCGCAAAGTCGACCCGCTCCGCGATCGTCTGCGCGCGGCCACGCAGGCGTTCGACTCTGCGCCGCCCAACGCGAAACGCGTCATGGTGGTGGGTGACTCGGTGGCGTACTCGTTGGGCGTCGGAATGCAGCACCTCGTTGTGTCGCCGCCGGTCGCGTCGTTCAACGGCGCGGTGCAAGGCTGCGTCTTCCCCGACGCCGTGACGCGTATCCGTCACAAGAACGCGGAGGGGCACACGTTTACGTTCAACACCTATTCGTGCGATCTCTCGTGGCAGGCGGGCGCCATCGATCGGTTCCGTCCGGCGATCATCTTGTGGATCGTCGACAACCCCGCGGCGGCCGTGGTCGCCGGAGGCCAGTGGATGAAGACGTGTTCCGACCCGTTCGCCGCGCTGTACGAACGCGCGATCCGGGCGGAACTTGCGAAGTTCGAGGCGCACGGCGCCAAGGTGGTCATGACGACCTTGGCGTATCCCCGCTATCTCTTCGCCAACGATGATCCGGCCACCGACTGCTACAACGCGGTGCATCGCAAGGTCGCCGCCGCCACGGGCACGCAACTCGTTGACTTGAACGCCTTCATCTGTCCCGGAGGTGTATGTCGCACGCAGGAGAACGGGATCGTCCTCCGCGCCGACGGGGAGCATTACGACGGGGCCGGCGGTCGACTCGTGGCCCGCTGGATCCTCGAGCAGATCTCGTAGCCAAGGTTTGTCCGCGCGTTGGTTCATGGCTATGGTGCGCGCCGACGAAAGCGCGACGCCGGGCCGGAATGACTGCTGTATCGGACAAGTCGGACACGCGGGCCGTAGACGCTGTCGGCTTCCGGCGGGTCGACCCCCGCCTCGTAGTGGGCGCGATTGTCGTCGCGGTCGTAGGCGGTTTCTTCTATGCCTACAGCGCCTCGAACCTATGGCTCGACGAAGCGCTGTCGTTGAATATCGCTCGGCTGCCCCTTTCGCAGCTGCGTGATGCGCTGAAGCGCGACGGCGCGCCGCCGCTCTACTACGTGTTGCTGCATTTCTGGACCGGCGCCTTCGGCTCGGGTGCGACCGCCGCACGGTCGCTGTCGGCGCTTTGCATGGCGGCGGCGCTCGTCACGCTCTGGTTCGTCGCACGGCGTTGGCTCGGGGCACGGGTCGCATGGATCACCGTGCTGCTCATGGCCGTGAACCCCTACGCCTACCGATATGCGACCGAGACGCGCATGTATGCGTTGGTCGTTCTCTTGGTGGCGGTCGGCATCTTGGCGGCGCAACGCGCTGTGGAACGACCGTCGCTCGGCCGCCTCGTGCCCTTCGGCCTCGTCGTGGCGCTCGCGGTCTACACGCAGTACTGGACGTTCTACCTGCTGCCCGTGTGCGTCGCGGTGTTCCTCTGGATGACGCGCGCCGAGCGTCTGCGAGTCGCGGGCCGGCGGCTGCTCGTCGCGACGGGAGCCGGACTCCTCGCGTTCGTGCCGTGGGTGCCGACGTTCCTCTACCAGAACGCGCACACCGGTACGCCGTGGGGCCGAGCGATGTTCCCATCCCTGCCGATCGCGTTCACGATTCGCGACTTCGCGGGCGGTGTCCCGATCGGGGCGGATCTCCCCGAAGGTTGGATGCTGCTCTTCATCGTGTTCGCGCTGCTCGTCTTCGGTGTCTTCGGCCGCCCCACCGACGACCGCCGCATCGAGATCGACATCCGCACGCAGCCCGACGCGCGTCCCTTTGCGTTCGTTGGAGCCGCCGGATTGCTGGTTGCAACAACGTTTGCCTACCTCAGCGGAAGCGCGTTCCAGACGCGCTACAGCGCAATCGTTTTTCCGTTCTTCGTGCTCCTCGTTGCGCGCGGGGTGTCGACGCTGCAGGACCGTCGGGTCGCGGCCGGTGTCCTCGTTGCGATCGTCGCGCTCGGCTTCCTCGGTGGTGAACGCAACGTCAGCACGCAACGGACGCAGGCGGGTCCGGTCGCGTCAGTACTGCTGAACGAAGCGCGCGCGGGTGACGTCGTGGTGTACTGCCCCGACCAACTCGGCCCGGGCGTCGAGCGGCTTGCACCCAAAGGGTTGCAGCAATTCACCTACCCCAGGTTTGGAAACCCGAAGTTCGTCGACTGGGTCGACTACGTAAAGGTGCTGCAAAAGACGGATCCGATCGCATTCGCCAACGAGGCCCTCGCGCGCGCGAAGGGTCACACGCTCTGGTACGTGTACTCGGCGCTGTACATCACGCATCCGAAGGTGTGCCTCAAGCTCAGCCTCGCCTTCGCCCGCGCTCGGACCCCGAAGGAGCGGATCGTCTCTGTCCGAAAGGCGCTAGAAAGGCCATTGTTGGAGGAATTTCCAGCCATTCCCGGGCGCCGGTAAGTGAACCAGGACTGTCCAAGCGGCAACCGAGAACTCTAGGCTTTCCGTTTCGGGCCGATTGGGAACCTATGCGGGGCCCCTTGCAGCAGGTAATTCTCACACCAGAAGAATTCGTCGAGGCTCCCGCCGAGATCAGTCGCGAGCGTCGACCGGCAAGTACGCGGGCCACCGTCGCCCTCGGCACGGCGATGGGCGTCGTCACCGCGGCCGTCTACTTGGTCGGCTCGGGTCGGAGCATCGGCGACGTCGACTCGAGCGTCACCGTCGGCGCCTTCGTCAAGACTCCGGCGCTCGTCGACCCGCTCCGTCGGACACTCGACGTCCCGGGCTTCCGATTCAACAACCATCCGCTCTTCTCGCTGATCGAGCACACCGTGTGGTCGGCCGGGTTCCATAGCGAAACGGCGCTGCGCATCGCCCCGGCCGTTTTCGGAGCGCTCGCGGTCGGCTTGCTCGCTACCGCATGCGCGCGCCGATTCGGCGTCATCGCCGGGTTCTGTGCGGGAGCGATTCTTGCGACGAACCCGATGTTTGCATTTCTCTCGCGCGAGCTTCGCGACTACAGCCTCGTCGTCTTGTGCGCCGTCGCGTCGACGATCCTGCTGTTTCGAATACTCGAGCAAGATGAACCGAGAGCTCGCACGCGTGTCGGCTATTCGCTCGTCGTCGCGGCGGGCTTGGCGACACACTTGTGGTTCGCTCCTGTTCTCGTTGCGCAGGCCGTCGTGGTGCTCGCGCAACGCAAATCGGATCGTCGTTGGATCGCACAGTGGGCGGTCGCGACGGTGCTCGGCCTCGGGATCTATATTCGCATCGCAGACGCCATGTTCCACGGCCAACGCAACGGCTTTTCGAATACGTCGTTCCCGACGAAGGCGGCGCGTCTCATACTGGGCCATCAGTGGCTCGCGGTTGCGATACTCGGAGGCTTCGTCGTCTGTGCCATCGCACTCTCGTCGCACAGCCGCGCACTGCGCCTGGCCTCGTTAGCCGTCGGAGCGATGGTCGCTTTCGTGTGGCTGGCGATTCAACCGCAGGGCCTGGGGCCGCGGTACATCATCTGGCTCGTGCCCCTGGTGGGACTGTCGGCCGCCGTTGTGGTTGCTCGCAGGCCGTGGGCCGCCGTGCTCGTCGGTGTCGCTCTGATCGCGATGGTTGCGGATCAGGCGCCCAACTGGTCGACATCGTCTCCGAATCTTGCCCGGGCCGCCGCCATTCTCGATGCCGCGCGCGCGCGTGACCTGAGGGTCTGCGGCTACAAGGCCGGTCAGTGGGCAGTGCTCGCGTACACGACGAGCCCGATGTATCTGCCTCCGGAAGGCGTTGCGGGCTGCGACGTCGTGGTGGAGATGGAGCTGCCCCGCACGCAGTACGACGACGTCATTCGGGCGCAACTTCCGTACGTATGGCGGGAGCCCGGGAGGAATCCCGTCGTGGTCTTCTCGCGCACCGCAATCCGTCCGATGATCGTGCCCCCGCGCGAGCTCTCACTCGAAGCACACCCCAACACCTACGCCTGGCGGCCGTCAGGTCCGTAGAGGCGTCGGGCGACTTCCGTTCCCGCCGGAGTTTCGAAGATTTCTTGGCTTCGGCGCGAACCAGAGCGCGATTTGCTGCGTCGTATACGGCAGTGTGTGAGCGTTGGCGGCAGCGAGAAGGCGGGCTATGAGGCGGGACCGGCGCGGCTGTTGGTGGGTTGCCGTCGTGGCGTGCCTGAGTATCGCGGCCGGCGCCTGCAGTGGCGGTGGCACGAAGGGATCTCCGATCGCCGCGCCCGCGGCCCGGGCTCGGGTGGGCCGTACCACCGGGCCGTTTGCCGTGGTGCTCACGGCCGGCCACCCGGCGGCCCCCGCCGCGAACGCGGTCGCCGTTGCCGGCGGCGAAAAGCTCGACCCGGGCGCCATCTCCGCGGTAGTAAATCGGCTTCCCGCGTTCAAGGCCGACGGGGGAGCGGTTCCCTTCAAGCGTCCGCCGGAATCGTTGCCGCGCCCGCGCGTCGGCGCCACGATCAGCAAGCCCTTCGGTGCGGCATCCGCGCAACCCAAGCCGACGCCGACCGACAACGGACCTCTGCAGGTCTTGCGCTACCAGCCGGTCGGTGACGTCGACATTGCACCCGACCTGAGTGTCACGTTCAGCCAGCCGATGGTTCCCTTGGGCACGTTGGCGGAACTCGACCAGGCTGCCGTTCCGGTCAAGGTGACACCGGCGTTGAACGGACGTTGGCGCTGGATCGGTACGCGCACCGTGCGCTTCGAGTTCACGGGCGCGGTCGATCGCCTCCCGATGGCAACCAACTACAGCGTCGAGGTTCCGGCCGGTACCGCGTCCCAGACCGGGAACAAGCTCGCGACCGCGGTCCGTTGGACGTTCCGGACTCCACCGCCGAAGGTGCTGACGTTCGCGCCGGAGACGACAACGGTCGACACCACTCCGGTGTTCATTGCGACCTTCGACCAACGGGTCGACCCCGACGCGGTGATCAAGACCACCACGCTCGCGGCGGACGGAAACAAGGTCGCCATTCGGCGCGCCACCCCGGCCGAGATCATCGCCAACGATCAGGTGCATCAAGTTTCGGACGACACACCGGATGGTCGGTGGGTCGCGTTCCGGCCCACTTCCCGGCTACCGAACGGCGCCGCGCTGACGATCTCGATCGGACCGGGAACGCCCTCCGCCGAGGGGCCCCGAACCACGACGACCGCGTCGACCCACTCCGCCTCCACCTACTCCGCGCTCGCCGTCACCAATGCCCAATGCGGGTTCTTCGACGGTTGCCGGCCGGGACTCGGCTTCACCATCACGTTCAACAATGCCCTCGATCCGAAGAAGTTCGATCCGAAGCAGGTGACGATCACGCCCGCGCTCGCGGCTTCGATCGGCGTCTCGGGCAACACGCTCACGATCAACGGGGCGACGAAGCGCGACACGCACTACGTCGTCAATCTCTCCGCATCGCTGCGAGACGAGTTCGGTCAGACATTGGGCGCGGCCACGGCCAAATCGTTCGCCGTCGGTGAAGCGACGCCGATGTTGACGCCGTTCGCCGGGCGGCTCACAACGACCGACCCGTCGGCCAAGCGGCCCTCGGTGTCGGTCACCTCGGTCGGGCACGCGACGCTCAAAGTCGACGTCTACGCGGCGGATCCGTCGCTTTGGCCCTTCTACCAGAACCTCGTAGACCGCTGGGACGGCACGCAATCGATGGCGTCGTGGCGCAAGTTGTCACAGACGACGATCGCGGTCGACGGCGGCGGGCGTGATCTGACCGAGTCGACCATCGACTTGAGCGCCGATCTCCACGGCTCGACCGGGCATCTCATCGTGGTCGTCTCGCCGACCCGGCAGTTCCCCCCGGGCAACGATCTCTACTGGCAGAACCGGCCGGTCATCACGTGGGTGCAGGTCACGTCGATCGGTGTCGACGCACTGTCGAGCAACGATCAGCTGATCACGTGGGCGACGAGCCTGCGCGACGGTTCGCCGCTCGGTGGAGTGCAGGTGAAGCTCGGTGGCACCGACAGTTCGGCCGTGACCGACGCCGGCGGTCTCGCCCGACTCCGCATCGTCCGCGCCCGTTACCTGACCGCGACCAAGGGGACCGACGTCGCCCTGTTGCCCGCCGACTCCGAATACGAATGGAACTCGGTGACCGTGGGCGATTCGGTGACTGGATTCGCGTTCGACGACCGCGGGATCTACCGGCCCGGTGAAGCGGTGCGGGTCAAGGGCTGGTTCCGCCGCGTGCGAACCTCGCAACATTCGACGGTCGCCCCACTCGCCGCCGGTCGGACCGCACATTGGTCAGCGCACGACGCGTTCGGGAACGAGATCGGTAAAGGCGATGTCGCGCTGGGCGCCGTCAGCAGCTTCGATCTGAAGATCGACGTGCCGGCCGGCGCGGCGTTGGGTGAGGGCACTCTCCAGGTGAGTGTCGACGACGGTGGCGTGAGCGGCGCGGCGACGGTCGCGTTCCAGATCCAGGAGTTCCGGCGCCCCGAGTTCGAGGTCGTGACACGAGCGGAGAGCGCGGGACCGCATCTGCTGACGCAACCCGTGACCGTCGCTGCCGTCGCCCGGTATTTCTCGGGTGGGGTGTTGGCGAGCGCGCCGGCGGTCTGGCAGGTGACGACGGGTTCGACCACGTACACGCCGCCGAACTGGTCGCAGTTCGCGTTCGGTGAAACGAAGCCGTACTGGCTGGACGGGTTCGCCGGCCTGCGGAACGGCGGCCCGATTTCGCTCGGCGGCGGACCGATCGCGCCCGGCGGTGACACGACCGGCGGCTGTTGTTTTCCGCAGCCCGATCAGAAGGCAGTGACGTACACCGGGAGCACCGACCCGACCGGTACCCACTATCTGCAACTCAACTTCGACGGGCAAAAGCCGGATCTGCCGGTGATGGTCTCGGCCAACGCGTCGGTGACCGACGTGAACCGGCAGAGCTACGCGTCGAACCTCGAGCTGTTGGTGCATCCGTCGTCGCTGTACGTCGGCATCCGCAGCACGCGGCAATTCGTGCGTGAGGGCGAGCCGATCGACGTCGAAGCGATCGTCACCAACATCGACGGCACGGTCGTTGCCGGTCGCACGTTCACCATCACTGCGACCCGGGTCGAGTCGACCTTTGTGAACGGCGCGTGGGTGGAAACCGATGTCGACCCCAAGAAGTGCGAAGTCAAGTCGTCGACGAAGCCCGTGTCGTGCTCGATCACGGCAGGTGTCGCGGGTCAGTACAAGATCTCGGCGGTCGTCACCGACGACGCCGGCGGCCGCAACCGCAGCGAGCTCACGCGTTGGGTGAGCGGGGCCGAGACCGTTCCGACGCGCGGCGTCGACCAGCAGAGCGCGACCGTCGTACCCGACAAGGACACCTACCGGCCCGGCGACACCGCCCAGCTGCTCGTCGTCGCTCCGTTCGAGAGCGCCAACGGGCTGCTCAGCGTCTCGGCCAACGGCGCCACGAGAACCGAGCACTTCACGGTCGAGCACGGATCGGCGCTCGTCAAGGTCCCGATTGCCGCAACCGACACCCGCGGGCTGACTGCCCAGATCGATCTCGCCGGGGCGGCTCCGAGGTTGCGCGACGACGGGACGAAGGACCCGGCCCTTCCGCCGCGCCCGGCGTTCGCAACCGCGACGCTTGCGCTGCAGGTGAAGCCGGCGAACGAGACCTTGAAGGTTTCCGCGGTTGCACGCGATCGGGTCACCGCGCCGGGCGCGCACGACACGGTCGACGTGTCGGTTGCGGCGGCCGACGGTTCCGCGGTCGCGGGCGCCGACGTTGCCGTTGTGGTCGTCGACGACGCCGTGTTGTCGCTCACCGGATACAAGCTCGCCGATCCGATCAGCGCGATGTACGGGCCCCAGACGGACGAACACTCTGTCGACTATCTCCGCAACAGCTTGGTATTGGCGAATCCCGCCGTGTTCGGTCAACCCGGTACGCCCACCTCGACCACGGTGCCGGGGAGCTTCAAGTCGGCGTCGCGCACTATCGCGGGCGACCATGGTGTCCAGAACAGCAGCAACCTCGCGCTCGGCGCCCCGACCACCCCCGAGGCTGCTACGGGCAGGTCAGCTCAGGGGGACTCCTTTTCCAAGTCGACGACGTCGCGGACCACACCCCAGGGGTTGAGTGTCCGCACGAACTTCGATGCGTTGGCCCTGTTCTCACCGTCGGTGCGCACCGACGCTTCGGGTGTCGCGCACGTGAACGTAGATCTGCCCGACAACCTCACCCGCTATCGGGTCATGGCCGTCGCGGCCGACGACGGCGGTCGATTCGGTGGGGGAGAGTCGACCCTCACCGCGCGTCTCCCGTTGCAGATCCGGCCGTCGCCGCCGCGCTTCGCCAACTTCGGCGACACCTTCGAGCTGCCGGTCGTGGTCCAGAACCAAACCGATCAGGCGATGGCGGTGGATGTCGTCGCGGAAACCTCCAATCTCACGCTGACCGACGCCCACGGACTCCGTGTGAACGTGCCGGCCAACGACCGGGTCGAGGTGCGGTTCCCGGTCAAGACCGACGCCGCCGGCACCGCCCGCTACCGGATCAGCGCGACACACGGCGCCGACGCCGACAGCGCATCCGGTGAGTTTCCCGTGTACACCCCCGTCACGACCGAAGCCTTCGCGACGTACGGCGTGATCGACAACGGCGCGGTCGCGCAACCCTTGAAGACACCGACGGGGGTCGTGCCGCAGTACGGCGGGCTCGAGATCGACACGTCGTCGACCGCGATGCAGGCGCTCACAGACGCAGTCGTCTACCTCGAGAACTATCCGTACGACAGCGCCGACGCGTACGCGTCGAGGATCATCGCGCTCACGTCGTTGCGGGATGTGTTCGCGGCCTTCGGCGGTACGGGCGTGCCCACTCCTGCGCAGGTCGACGCGCGCATCAAAGCG
>DASYJT010000184.1:0-21162 GCA_035996165.1 Acidimicrobiia bacterium | reverse complement strand
GGGATCCGCATCGCGGCGATCGCGGTGAACAGGGCGACACCGGCACAGAGGGCGAACGCGACGGTGAGTGCGGTGGCGCGGGTCCAGTCGAGGGTGGCGCCCGCGGCGATGACGGCGCCCGCCACTCCGGTCCCGAGCGCGACGCCGAGGGTGTCGCAGAGTTGCAGCGCGGCGCTGGCCGTGCCTTCGCCGCCTTCCGGCGCCTCCGCGAGGACCACCAGCGAGATCGGTGAGTACGAGAGCCCCATTCCGAGGCCGGCAACCGCCCACGCGAGCACCGCGATCTCGGGAGGCGTCCAGGATTGCGCGACCGCGATCATCAGTCCGATGCCGGCCGCGATCAGCAACAAGCCGACGCGCACGAAGGTCTGTGGGCCCACCTGGCGCACACGGCGTTCCTGGATCCACGACCCCGATGTCCAGGTGAGTGTTGCGGCGGTGAGCGCGATCCCGCCGAGCGCGATGCTCGCATGACGCGCGGAAGTGACCGTGAACGAGACGTACGCGTCGGTTCCGAAGAACGCGAACGTCGCGAGCCCGCGCGCGGCGACCGCGGCGGGAAGACCGCGCGCGAGGCGCGCGGTGCCCGCCGGCACGAGCCGAACGAACGCGCGCGCGCCGACGAGGCCGCCGAGCAGCACGAGAATCGGGGTCGTGACTACGGAACGCGACGACACGCCGGCCAGCACGAGACCGGCGCCCGCAACGAGAGCGAGTGCTCCGAGCCTGCGATCGGCCGGGTCGTGGCCGCCCGGCGCGCCGAGTGAGTGAAGCACGCGTGTGGTCATGATCGCCGCGAGCGCGACGAGCGGGAGCAGCCCGAGAAATACCCAGCGCCACCCGAACGCTTCGGCGACCGCGCCGCTGACCGCGGGGCCGATCAGCCCGGGCAGCACCCACGCCGTCGACATGACCGCGAACATGCGGGGCTGCAACTCCGGCGGGTACGCGCGCCCGATCGCGACATAGGCCACCGCGGGGATCGCGCCCGCGCCGATGCCCTGCACGGCCCGCGCCGAGACGAGGACGATCATGTTCGGCGCCAGCCCACCTCCGAGGAGGCCGAGCGCGAAGAGGACGAGCCCGACGACGAACGGCCGCGCCGGGCCCTTGCGGTCGGCGTCGTACCCCGCCGCCACGACACCGAAGAGGCTGCCGAGGAAGAACGCGCTGAAGACCCAACCGAGGAGGCCGATGTCGTGCAGGTCGTCGTCGATGACTTTCAGGATCGTTGCGATCGCGAGGCCTTCGAAGCCGACGAGCGTGATGGTGAAGACGAGCCCGAGTGTCAGCGCGCGGCGGCCCGGGCTCCACACTCCGTCGTTCGAGGTCTCCCGCGCCTGCACGCCCCATCGTGCGTCGCCGGAATGGATTTATGCAAGTACTGCCTTGTCGAAACCCTCGTAGGATCGGCGGCGTGCGTCGTTCCTCGGGGAGTTCGTCGGGTGCGCTCGGTGGTGTCGTCGGCCCGCTCGCGTTCATCGGGTCGTGGTCGGTTCTCGGAGCACTGACCGACGGCTACTCGCCGATCCACGATCCGATCAGCGATCTCGCCGGTGTGCACGCGTCGACGCGTGTCGCCATGACCGCGGGATTCGTGGTGTTCTCGGCGGGCATGGGTCTGTACGCGCGCGCACTTCGCGCCGAGCTTCCCGGGCCCGCGTGGATCGCGGCCGCGACGACGGGCGCCGCGACGCTGGGCGTTGCCGCGTTCCCGCTGCACCACTCGGCGACGATCGACCGGGTGCACGGTGTCTTCGCCGGCACCGGATACGCGACGCTCGCGGCGACCGCGTTGTTGAGCGCGCCGCAGCTCGCGCGCCTCGGTCGGCGTGGTTGGGCTCGGTTCGCGGCCGCGACCGGCGCCGTTAGTGCGGCCGCGCTCGCGCTGACCCTCGCCGGTTCGTACGGCGGCTTCTTCCAGCGCTTCGGACTCACCGCGGGCGACGTCTTCGTCGTCGCGACCGCGGTCGCGATCGCACGCGGCTCGTTGACGGCTACTGCGGGTTGAGGTTGCCCGCGACCGGCAGGCGAAGGTCGATCTTGTCGAACGTGACGCTGCCCCCGAGGCGCGGTTGTGCGTACGCCGTCGTGGTCGCGACGAGCTGGAGGGTGAGGGTGGAGCCCGGGTGCGCGGTGTACGCGACGACCTCGAGGGGCACCGAGACCGTGTGCGACTTCCCGTCGAGCGTCACCGCGAACGGCGTGACCTGGTTGCCGACGACGACCCCGGTCGCGTCGTCGACCAGCTGGGCGAACACGCGCGTCGGCCGCACGCCGGCCGGCACGGTTCCCGAATACGACAAGGTCAGTTGGGGTGCGCCGAGCACCACCGCGGTCGTGGTCACCTTCACCGCGACGTTCACCGCGTTCGTCGCTTTCCCCGGCGTGATCCCGGCCGCGATTCCGGCGAGAGGGTCTTTGCTACCGGCGGCGGGATGCGCGGGCCCCGAGCCTCCGTCGGCGACGAGGCGCAGCGTGCCGCTCCCGGTCGCGACGATCGGCGTGCCGACGGGTACGGGATAGTCGTCGGCCGTGTAACGCTTGCCATTTTGGTCGACGAAGTCGAAGCGCGGACCCGTATCGACGGTGGTGTCGCGCTTCACGTATCGATCGAGCCACGCCATGAGCGCGGTACCGACGCGCGTCGGGTCGCCCGGGTTCGTGAGGCATACGCCGTGACCGCCGCAGAACCAGAGCATCGCCGTGGGCACCCCGCGGTCGCGCAGGATCCGGTAGTTCGTGATCCCCTCGTCGAGCGTGAAGAGGTTGTCGACGGTTCCCTGGATGATCAGCGTCGGGATCGAGATGCGGTTCACCAGATCGCCGGGACCGCGGCTCGCGAACCAGGCGCGGTCGGCCTGGTCGATGATCTCGGTCGTGGTGGCCGCGTGGTACGAGTGCGGGATGTGCGGATCGACTTTTCTCCCGGCCGCCGCCGCGGTGAGGAGCCCCGACCATCCGTTCTTCGGCGTGTCGGCCTTGAAGAGGCTCGTGGTCAGCGAATGCCAGGCGATCATCGGGGCGATCGCGTCGACGCGACAGTCGATTGCCGCGGTCACCAGTTGGATGCCACCGCCGTACGAGCCGCCCGCCATGCCGGCCCTCGGATCACCCGGACCGTCGAGCAGTACCCCGGGTTGGGTCGAGACCCAGTCGAGCATCTTCTCGACGTCGCGACCCTCGAAGTCGGGGCTGTCGCTCTCCACGGTCCCGGTCGACTGACCGAATCCCCGCGGGTCCCAGGTCAAAACGTTGTACCCGGCCTTCTGCAGTGCCCCGATGCCGACGGATCCGAACAGACCGGCCGCCGAGGTGTTGGTGTCGCCGGCCTGGCCCCAACCGGGACCCATGAGCACGGTGGGGACGCGATGGGCGGCGGTCGCCGTGGGTGCGGCGAACCAGTGCATGCGGATTGCGGTGGAGTCGAACGATGTCAGGGTCCAGTCACTGGCGATCCCCGCGACCTTGGTCGCGACGGCCGGCGTTCCCGCGCCGGGGGGCGTGCAGCGAACGGGCGCGGTGGTCGTCGGCGTCGTGGGCCCCGTCGACGTGGACGACGACGACGGTTGGGCGGTCTTGGCCGACGACGAGCACGCCGCGAGCGCTCCGACGAGCAGAGTCGCCCCGATCAGGCTGCGCATGCGTCCCACGATGTCCCCCCGAATTGTGACCGTCCCCGAACCTAGTAACTAGCAGACGCGCAGTGTGGGTAGACCGTGCCCTGGTGTGCGGTCCAGACTTCGCACGCCTCGACTCTCCAAAGGAGCGCCTGTCATGGCCCAGAGCGCGGGATTGCACGAACCCCAGGATCAGCTGACCAGCGACACGATCGACCGCCACCGGGCGCTCGCCTCGATCCAAGAGGAGCTGGAGGCGGTCGACTGGTACGCCCAGCGCGTGGACGCCACGAACGATCCCGAACTCGCGGCCGTGCTCGCGCACAACCGCGACGAAGAGAAGGAACACATGGCGATGACCCTCGAGTGGTTGCGCCGCCGTGACCCCGCGCTCGACGGTCATCTCCGGACCTATCTCTTCACCTCGGGTTCGATCATCGAGATAGAGACTGCGACCGAGAGTGGGGCAGAGACCGACGGTGCTCCGGCCGTTTCGGGCTCCCTCGGCATCGGCAGCTTGAAAGGTGACGCCCGATGAACCACCTCCTGCGCAGCTACGCACCGATCAGCGACACCGGATGGAGCGCGATCGACCAGGAGGTGCACCAGCGCCTCGTCCCCGGGTTGGCCGCGCGCCGGCTCGTCGACTTCTCCGGTCCCGCGGGTTGGGAACACTCCGCCGTCGACCTCGGCCGCGTGACCGACATCGACGCGCCCGCGAAGGGCTTGCGCGCGAGTCAACGCCGCGTCATGCCGCTCGTCGAGCTCCGCGCCGGCTTCACCGTCTCCCGGGCCGAGTTGCGCGACCTTGATCGCGGTGCAGTCGACACCGACTTCTCCTCCGTCGACACCGCGGCGCGTCGTATCGCGGAAGCCGAGAACGTCGCGGTGTTCCACGGTTGGGCGAGCGCGGGCATCGTCGGCATCAGCCAAGCCGCGGAGATCGCGCCGATCGCGCCCGGCAAGAAGTTCGCCGACTACCCGAAGCACGTTGCCAAGGCGGTCGAGATGTTGCTGTCGGCGGGTGTGAGCGGACCGTACGGTCTCGCGCTGAGTCCCGACAGCTACACAGGAGTTGTCGAGACCGAGCACGGCGGCCTCGTGGTGTTCGACCACCTGCGCGAGATCCTCGATGGCCCGATCGTGTGGGCGCCCGGTGTGGTCGGCGCCATCGTCGTGAGCCTGCGCGGCGGCGACTTCCTGTTCGAGTCGGGCGAAGACCTCTCGGTCGGGTACGACCACCACGACGCCGACAACGTGCACCTCTACATCGAGGAGAGTTTCACGTTCCGCGTTGCCACTCCGGAAGCGGCGGTCGTCCTGAAGCCCTGAAATACACCTGCCACTCGCCGCGGTGGAGGTAGGCCTGCGCCCTTACGGCGGTCGCCGGGTTGCCGATAGAGGTGATCCCGGAGAGAGGCCCCGCAATGGAACACAAGATCGTCGGAACGACCATGCCGGTGCTCGAGGTCACGCTTGGGCCCGGTGAGTCGGTGGTTGCCGAAGGTGGCGAGCTCTCGTGGATGACGAGCAGCATCGAGCTGCACACCGCGGCGGGCGGTAAGGCGGGCGCGAAAGGCGTGTTCGGCGCGGTGAAGCGCGCGGTCGCGGGCGGCACGTTGTTCATGACCGAGTACACCGCGACGGGCGCGTCCGGGCTGGTCGCGTTCGCGACGAAGGTTCCCGGGCACATCAAGCAGTTGGATCTCGACGGCTCGGCGCAGTACATGGTGCACCGCGGCGGCTACCTGTGCGGGGTGCCGGGCGTCGTGCTCGAGATCGGCTTTCAACAGAAGCTCAGCGCCGGGTTCTTCGGCGGCGAGGGCTTCATCCTGCAACGCGTATCGGGCACCGGCGCGGCGTGGGTCGAGCTCGACGGCGAGGTCGTCGAGTACGACCTGCCCGCGGGTGAGGTCTTGAAAGTGCACCCCGGCCACGTCGGGCTCTTCGACGCGAACATGTCGTTCGAGATCGAGCGGGTGAAGGGCATCAAGAACATGCTGTTCGGCGCAGACGCGCTGTTCCTCGCCAAGCTCACCGGGCCGGGCAAGGTGTTCCTGCAGACGATGCCGCTCGCGAACCTCGCGGCGGCGATCGCGCAGTACCTGCCGCGCGACGGCGGCGGCGAGAGCGGCAACAAGATCTCGATCGGCGGCTTCAGCCTCGGGAGCTCGTAGCCCAGACGAGCACCGCGGGCAGGCCGACGTAAGCGGCGAGCGCGGCATCGGGAACGTTGCCGAACGCGCGCTTCTTGGCCGCGACCTCGGCCGCGGTGAGCACCGGTTCGACGCACTGCTCGACGTGCAGGCCCGCGGCGCGGAACGCGGCGAAGTAGTCGGCGTGGGTATGCGTGTGCTCGCGGACGAACCGGCGCGCTCCCTCGTCGTCGGCGAACGGCGCGTGCCAGCCCAGGAACGCCTGGAAGGGGTGCAGCGCGGAGACGACGAGGTGCCCGCCCGGCCGGAGCACGCGCGCCAGCTCCTGCACTGCTGCGCCGAGATCCGCGACGTGCGCGAGTGCGAGCCCGCACACGATGAGATCGAACTCGGCGGCCTCGGCCGGAATCGCGAGGAGGTCGCCCTCGAGGAACGTCGCCTCGGGAACCGCTTCGCGCGCGACGGCCAGCATCTCGGGAGTGAGGTCGACGCCCGTGACCGCGTGTCCGCGTTCCACGAGATGCCGCGCGTGCCGACCGGTGCCGCAGGCCGCGTCGAGCGCGCGACCGGGCGGGAGGGCATCCAGCATCGACCACACCACCGGCTGCTCCAGGTCGATGAGTGGGTTTCCCGGATCGTCGTAGATCGCCGCCCACGCGCGATACCCGGTACGCAGGTCGGACTCCGTCGTGAGCTCGCCGTCGGCGAAGGCGTCGTCGTGGAGAAGCTCGCGCACTTCTGCGATGCGTCGTTCGGCGTCGGCATCGGTGCCGTCGTACAGGTTGCGCAGCAACGCCAGCCCTTCCACCCCCACGAGAAGCTCACGTAACCGAACGTGCCGTGCCATCAGTGGTGGAAGGATCCCGCGGGATTCCCGTCGGCCGGCAGCCGGGCGGGGAGCGCGTCGAGGAATTTCAGCGCGGTTTCGATGTCGTCGAGCAACAGGCGGGTCAGGTCGATAGAGACGCCGTTGCGGAACACCACGCGCATCACGGTGAGGTCGGCGATCGAGTCGGGCATGGGGTACGCGGGTACTTGCCAACCCCGTTCGCGGAGCTTCGCCGAGAGGTCGTGGAGGTTCCAGTTCCGCGGCCGGTCGTCGGTGGTCCACGTGACGAGCGGCATGTCGGAACCGTCGGTGAGCACCTCGAACTGATCCAGCTTCGCCAACTCCGCGGCGAGGAATCGCGCTGCATTCTTCGACGCCTGCATCACGCGGCGGTAGCCGCCCCGACCCAACCGCAGGAAGTTGTAGTACTGCAGCAGTACCTGCGCGCCGGGCCGCGAGAAGTTCAACCCGAGCGTGGGCATGTCGCCGCCGAGATAACTGACTGTGAACACGAGCTCGTCCGGCAGGTACTCGCGCTTCGACCACACGACCCACCCCAACCCCGGATACACGAGACCGAACTTGTGTCCCGACGCGCTGATCGAGTGAACGCGCGGCACGCGGAAGTCCCACTCGAGTTGCGGATCGAGGAACGGTGCGACGAATCCTCCGGATGCCGCGTCGACATGCAACGGCACGTCGAGACCCGTTCGTTCCTGCAGCGCGTCGAGCGCGTCGGCCAGCTTCTTCACGGGCTCGTACACGCCGTTGTACGTAACGCCGAGCACGGGGACGACGCCGATCGTGTTCTCGTCGACGACCGAGAGCATGCCGTCGGGGGTGAGATACGGATGCTCCTTGGAGATCGGCACGTAGCGCGGCTCGACCTCGAAGTAGTTCGCGAACTTCTCCCACACCACCTGGACGGCAGAGCTGAAGACGATGTTGGGCGAGGCGGTGGGCTTGCCCGCGGCGCGGCGCGCGATCTGCCACCGACGCTTGAACGCGAGACCCGCGAGCATGCACGCCTCCGACGACCCGATGGTCGACGTACCGAAGGTTGCGTGCGCATCGGGCGCGTTCCAGAGGTCGGCGACGATGTGGAGGCACCGCTCTTCGATCGCCGCGGTCTGCGGGTACTCGTCTTTGTCGACCATGTTCTTGTCGAACGCGTCGACGTAGAGCTGCGTCGCCTCGGGCTCCATCCACGTGGTCACGAAGGTCGCCAGGTTCTGGCGCGCGTTGCCGTCGAGAAAGAGCTCGTCGTGGATGATCTGGTACGCGGTCTCGGGCAACATCTCGTGGTCGGGCAGCTTCCAGCGCGGGATCGAGTGCTCCGACTGGCGGGAGAAGAGCGGGTTGACGCAGATCTCGTCGGAGGCGGCGTCACCGCGGTGCTCGTGGCTCATCGCTGCTCCTTCATTCGACGGCCGGCGCACCGAACAGCGGCTCTCCCGGACTCCGGATGTCGGCGTTGGGGATACCGGCCGGGTGTTCCCGGCGCACGCGGTCGATGCACTCGAGGGTGATCTCGAGGTGCGCGCGCCGGCTCGCGTCGTAGAAGCGCTTGGCCTGATCGGCGAGCTTGGGCGCACCGTGCAGCGGCTTGTCGGAGATGCACAACAGCGTGGCGCTCGGGATGCGGTAGCGGAACCCGTTCGTTGCGATCGTCGCCGACTCCATGTCGACCGCGACCGCTCGCGACTGCTCGAACGTGTGCTCCATCGCCTCGATCTCGAGCTCCCAGTTTCGGTTCGCGGTCGTGAGAACGGTGCCGATGCGGTAGGGGGCCTTATGCGCGTCGAGCGCGCCGATCAGGTACGCGTTCAAGCGGTGGTTCGGGATGACCGGGATCGTGGTCGGCAGCGCGTGGTCGAGAATCCGGTCGTCGCGCAGGTACGAGGTGGCCAGCACGTAGTCGCCGATGTCTTGGTGATTCCGGAGGCCCGCGCAGTGCCCGATCATCAACATCGCGTCCGGCCGGAGCACCGCGAGGTGGTCGGTCACGGTCTTGGCGTTCGACGGACCGACCCCGATGTCGACGATGGTCACGCCGTCCTGGTCGGGGGTGCGGTGGTGCCAGGCCGGCATCTGCACGTCGGGGCGGTGCGGCCCCTCGGCGTCGGGGAACCGGGCGCGGAACTCCTCGACGTGCATCGCGTAGTTCGTGAACAGCACGTAGCGCTGGAACGACCCGGCGGGCGTGCCGCAGTAGTGCGCGAGCCGCTCCATCGACAGCGCCATCCGCTCGGGGGCGAACAGGAAGAGCTTCTTCGCCCGCATCTCCCACGCCTCCTCGTCGAGGGCCCGGAGCAGCGCCGGGTCGTCGAGCGGGGTCTCCGGACGTGAGGCCCGGACGGTCACCGTCGCGCCGAGCTCGAGCAGCGCCGCCAGCTCCCGCTCGAGGTAGCGGCGGATCGTCCCCGGCCGGGCGAATTCGCCGGTGATCTGCGGGTTGTGCCGCGACCACGGGCGGACGACTTCGATGACGGGATACCAACCGTCGGCATCGATCGCCTCGAGCGCGTCGCAGAGCTCGGTCACCGCGGCGGGGCGCTGCTCGGGCTGGATCGTGCTGCCGTCGATCGCACGTTCGATCATCTCGCCTCGCTAGCGTAAGGGTCATGGCGGAGATCGACCTCACCAGCCAGACCGACATCGGCCGGACCGATACCGACCAGACCAACGGAAACGGCGAGAGTGAGCGCGAGGTCCTCACGTGGGAGCGCTTCGGGGTCGCGACGCGCGACCTCGCACGCGAGATCGCCGACGACGAGTTCCGTCCCGACATCGTGCTCGCGATCGCACGCGGCGGCCTCACGGTTGCCGGCGCCCTCGCGTACGCGCTGTCGGTCAAGAACTGCTTCGCGATGAACGTCGAGTTCTACACGAGCGTCGACGAACGCCTCGACCTGCCCGTCGTGTTGCCGCCGATGCTCGACCTGCTCGAGATCCGAGGCATGCGCGTGCTCATCGCCGACGACGTCGCCGACACCGGCAAGACCCTCGAGCTCGTACGCAAGGAGATCTCCGAGCACGTGGCCGAGGCTAGGTGCGCCGTGCTGTACCACAAGCCCCGTTCGATCATCACGCCCGAATACGTGTGGGCGCACACGGAGCGCTGGATCAACTTCCCGTGGTCGAGTCAGGCCCCGGTGGTTGCCGCCGCCAACCGCGACGCCTGATTCACGGTCTCCGTGGCCCGACCCGTCGTCATCGATACCGACGGTGGTGTCGACGACGCGGTCGCGCTGTGGTGGGCGCTGACCGATCCCGCGCTCGACGTCGTCGCGATCACGGTCGTGTGGGGCAACGTCGATGTCGACATCGCGACCGCGAGCGTGTTGCGCGTGGTGCACGCCGCGGGTCGCGGCGAAGTACCCGTTGCGGTGGGCGCGCCCGGCCCGTTGCTTCCGGCGCCCGACCTGCGCCCCGCAACGTTCATCCACGGTGACGACGGGCTGGGCAACGCGGCCGGACCAGCCGCGCCGATCGCTGCGATCGACGAACCGGCCCCGTCGCTGCTCGCCCGCATGGTGCGTGAACGGCCGGGAGAGTTGACGGTCGTCACGCTCGGACCGCTGACGAACATCGGGATCGTCGTGCACGATCACCCCGACTTCGCGCCGAATGTCGCCGACCTGTTGGTGATGGGAGGTTCGGCCCGCCGAGGCGGGAACGCGTTGCCATTCGGCGAGGCGAACATCGCGCACGACCCCATTGCCGCGCAGCGGACGGTGGTCGCGGGTTGGCGACGACCGCCGTTGCTGGTCGGGCTCGACGTCACGCTCGCGGCCACGCTCACGCCGAGCGAGTTCGAGCTGTTGGCCGAGCACCGCACTCCGGCCGCCGCGTTCCTCGACGCGCCCTTGCGCTTCTACCGCGAGTTCGGCTCCACGTTCACCGACCCTGACACCCCGTGCCACGACCTGCTCACCGTGCTCGCAGCCTCGGTGCCCGACATCTTCGGCGTCCCGCCCGTGCTGCCGCTCGCCGTCGACTGCGGCGGCGACGCGGCGTGGGGTACAACCGTCGTCGACTTCCGCGCGCCGTACTTCGCCCGGCTCGAAGGCTCGGAGCAGTCGGCGGCGGAGGGGTTCGCACCGTGGCGGATCGCGCTGGGCGCCGACGTCGAGCGATTCCGCGACTGCGTCCGAACACTGTTCGGCGATCCGGCCCGACTCGACACACCCTGAGTGCCTCACGGCGCGCGCCCGACGATCCGTTCGTAGGCGACGGGATCGGTGGCACCTTCCGTGCACAGCACCAGTACGCGCCGGCCGGCGAGGTCGGGGATCCCGGCGTCGACTGCGGCGCGCAGGCCGGCGAGCGCCGCCGCGCCCGTCTCGCCCGCGACCACCCCGATCGCCGCGAGGTCGCGCATCGCGGTCTCGGCCGCGGCGTCGTCGACCGCGACGAAAACGTCGGCGCCGGCCGCGACCGTCGGCCACGCGATGATCGACACCATGCCGCAGTTGAGGCCCGCCATGATCGAGTCGTGCGGTCCGGGAACCTCGACCGGGTGCCCGGCCTCGGCCGAATGCAATCCGCACGCGGCCGACAGCGGCTCGACCACCACGATCGTGGCGGTGGCCGCGTAGTGGCGAACCACCGCGGCGGCGAGAGCGCCGACACCCATCGGGGCGACGACGACCTCGGGCGGCTCGGCCAGCTGTTCGTCGATCTCGGCGAAGATCGTCGCGTAGCCCTCGATCACCGTGCGCGGAACCTCGGTGTATCCCTCCCACGACGTATCGGAGACGACGAGCACGGCGTCGGCCGCGAGCGCTGCCGACGCGCGCACCGCGTCGTCGTAGGTTCCGTCGACAACAGTGACGCGCGCGCCTTCACTCTCGATGCCCTCGACGCGCGCGGCTGCGGTGCCGGCGGGCACGAAGATCCGCGACTCGTAGCCGAGCAGCCGGGCCATGTGCGCGACCGCGCGCCCGTGGTTGCCGTCGGTCGCCGCGACGAGCGTGAGCGGGCCGAGCGGCGCGAGCGCGACCCGCAGCTCGTCGAGGTCGTCCCACTCGGGCTCGCTTCCGAGCCGGCCGACCAGGAGTCGGTACACCGCCCACGACGCACCGAGGATCTTGAACGAGGGGAGTCCGAGCCGGCGCGACTCGTCCTTCACCGACAACGTCGCGAGCCCGAGCGAGGCGGCCAACTCGGGGGCGTCGACGATTCGGGTGGGCGCGTATCCGGGGAAGCGCCGGTGGAACGCCGCCGAGGCGACCTCGGGTGCTGCCTCACGAATCGCGTCGTGCCGGCGGGCGGGATTGACGAGGAGCTTGGGGGCAGCTGGTCGCATCGAGGTCGAGCCTGGGGCCGATTTCACGCGAATGCAACGGATCTCGCGTTGACATTTTGTTGAAGCGGAGAGGACGCTAACAGGGAATGGTTTCGTTCATCCTCAACGGTTCGGAGGTAACTGTCTCCGACGAGCACCCGCATCTCCTCGCGGCATTGCGCGAGGAGCTCGGGGTGTGCTCGCCGAAGGACGGCTGTTCCCCGTCGGGCCAGTGCGGTTGTTGCACCGTGCTCGTCGACAGCAAGGCTGTCGTCAGTTGCAACCTCTCCGTGCAGAAGGTCGCGGGCGCCGCCATCACGACACTCGAAGGACTCCCGGCCGACGACCGCGACCGCATGGCGTCGGCGTTCGCGGCGACGGGCGCGCTGCAGTGCGGTTTCTGCACGCCGGGCATCCTCGTACGGGTCGCGGCGCTACTCGAGAAGAAGGGCGCCGATCTCGACCGCGACACCGCGGCTCGTCACCTCGGTGCGCACCTGTGCCGGTGCACCGGCTACGTGAAGATCCTCGACGCGGTCGAGCTGCTCGCAAAAGGCGAGACCCTCGCGCTCGAACCGCTCGGCGGCCTCGGCACGAGTGGCAGCCGCTACCAGGGCTTCGATCTCGCGCTCGGCGAGAAGCCGTACGTCGACGACATGCGACCGGACGGGATGCTGCACGGCGCGGTCCGCCTCGCCGACCACGCGCGCGCCGACGTGCTGCGCATCGACACGGCGGCTGCGGAAGCGGTGCCGGGAGTGGTGCGGGTGCTCACCGCGGTCGACGTTCCGGGCAAGCTGCGCGTCGGACTGATCCACAAGGACTGGCCCGTCTTCATCCCCGAGGGTGGGCGCACGTCGTACCTCGGTGACGTGCTCGCGTTCGTCGTTGCCGGCGACCGCGAAACCGCGCGGCGCGCGGCGGCGCTGGTCGAGATCGAATACCGGGTGTTGCGCACGATCGCCGATCCCGTCGCCGCGCTCGACGACGACGAGAACGCAGTCTGGGAGCTCGACGGCAACGTGCTCTCGCGTTCGGCGTACGCGCGGGGCAACGTGGAAGGCGCCCTCGCTGCGAGCGCGCACGTCGCGCACGACATCTTCCAGACCCAGCGCATCGAGCACGCGTTCCTCGAACCGGAGTCGACGCTCGTCGTGCCCGAGCCCGACGGCACGTTGACGATGTTCACCGGCGGGCAGGGGGTCTGGGACGACCGAGATCAGGTCGCGAGCGTGCTCGCCGTCGATCCGCAGCGGATCACGGCCGTGCTCGTGTCGAACGGGGGCGCGTTCGGCGGCAAGGAAGACATGGCGAACCAGGCGCAGACCGCGCTCGCCGCCTTGCTGCTCGACGCGCCCGTGAAGTGCACGCTGTCTCGGGAGGAGTCGCTCCTCATCCACCCCAAGCGGCACCCCATCCGTATCGACCTCACGGTCGGGTGCGACTCCCAAGGCCGTCTCACCGCGCTGCGGGCGCGGATGATCGGCGACTCCGGTCCGTACGCGTCGGTGGGGATGAAGGTGCTCGAACGCGCCGCCGGGCACGCGAGCGGCCCGTACCAGCTGCCGGCGATCGACGTCGAGGCGTTCGCGGTCCGCACCAACAACTCGGTGTGCGGCGCCTTCCGCGGCTTCGGCGCGAACCAGGCGCAGTTCGCCATGGAAGGCGCGATGGACCGGCTCGCCGAGCAGGTCGGCATCAGCGGTTGGGAGATCCGCAACCGCAACGTGATCAAGCCGGGCGAGGTGTGGGGACCGGGCCAGATCATGGACGACGGTTGTCGCGGCGCGCAGCGGTGCCTCGATGCGATCAAGCCCGCGTACGACACCGCGACGGCCGCGGGGCGCGCGGTCGGCCTCGGGCTCGGCTTGAAGAATTCCGGGCTCGGCAACGGCTTCCTCGAGATCGTGCGCGCGGTCGTGCGGTTCTACGACGACGGCACGGTCGAGGTCCGCCACTGCTGGACCGAGATGGGTCAGGGCGTGCACACGGTTGCCGCGCAGGTCGCGATCGAGGAGCTCGGTGTCGCGCCGGAACGGGTGCGCGTGATCGTCGACACGACGCGTGAGCTCGGCGCCGGACAGACGACCGGATCGCGCGGAACCATGATGGGCGCGGGCGCGGTGGCGGAAGCGTGCCGCGCGGCGCGGGCCGACGGTTGCCGGATCGGTGTGGACTACCCGGGTGAGTATCGCGTCGACTGGACGAGCTCGATCTCGGAGGGTCTGGAGAACCCGGTGATCCACTCGGCGTTCGGTTACGCGGCGCAGCTCGTCGTGATCGACCGTGAGACCGGAGCGATCGAACGCGTGGTCGCCGCGCATGATGTCGGCCGCGCGGTCAATCCTCTGCAATGTGTCGGCCAGATCGAGGGCTCGGTGCACATGGGCCTCGGGTACGCGCTGACCGAGGACTTCCCGTGCGACGCCGACGGACGGCCCACGCGCATGACGCTGCGCGGTCTCGGCATCATCCGCCCCAAGGACGTGCCGCCGATGGAGGTGATCCTCGTCGAGGAGCCGCAGCCGCGCGCCCCGTACGGGATCAAAGGTGTCGGCGAGATCGGACTCGTGCCGACGGCAGGCGCGGTCGCCGCCGCGCTGCACGATCTCGACGGCGAGTGGCGGAACGCGTTGCCGATGAGACGTGATCGGTGAGCGGCGCGCGGTGAGCGGCACGACTCCCGGCCTGGTGTGTGCCCACACACACCTCTATTCCGCCCTCGCGCTCGGGATGCCCGCGCCGCCGCGCGCGCCGCAGACCTTCCCCGAGATCCTCGAGCTCGTCTGGTGGCGGGTCGACCGTGCTCTCGACCTCGAGATGATCAGGTGGTCGGCGATGCTCGGCGCGCTCGAAGCGCTCGAGGCGGGGACGACCGCCATCGTCGACCACCACTCCAGCCCGTCGGCGGTGGAGGGCAGCCTCGACGTGATCGCCGATGCGTGCGCGGAGGTCGGCGTGCGGGTGCGCTGTTGCTATGAGGTCACCGATCGCAACGGCGCCGACGGCGCCAAGGCCGGGCTCGCCGAGAACGAACGATTCCTGCGCGCGGGCGGCCGGGGTCTCGTGGGCGCGCACGCGGCGTTCACGCTCTCCGACGAGACGCTCGACGCGGTCTGCAGCCTCGCGTCCGACCTCGGCGTCGGCGTGCACATCCATGTCGCCGAGGACCCGGTCGACTCGGCCGCGGGTGCGCGTCTCGCCGACCGCGCCGACGAACGTTGGATCCTCGCGCACGCCGTGGGCCTCGACCGCACGTTGCCGGGCACCGTCGTGCACAACCCGCGCTCCAACCTCAACAATGCGGTCGGCTACGGCCGCCCCGCCCGGTTCCCGCGGGTCGCGCTCGGCACCGATGGAATCGGTGCCGACATGCTCGAGGAATTCCGGCTCGCGTACGCGGTCGCCCGCGCCGACGACGTCACCACGTCGCCCGACCTCGTGTGGTCCTGGCTCCAAGCGGGGACCGACCTCGTCCCCGAAGCTCGCGCCGACCTGGTCACCTGGTCGTACGAACCCATGGAACCGTGGCACCTCGCGTACACGCCCGGTGTGCGCGCCCAGCGGGTCGAGATCGCCGGAGAGACGGTGCTCGACGAGTGCCGACCCACGCGAGTCGACGCAACGGAGATTCGTGCGCGCGCCGCCGAGCAAGCCGTGCGCCTGCACCGCCGCCTGGCGGAGCTCTGACCCATGAGCCGTGTCGCGCTTTACCTCCAGGACGCGCACCCGATCCGCGCCGGCATGCGCTTCGCGCAGGCCGCGGAGGCAGCCGGGTTCGAAGCGGTGTGGCAGGCCGAGAGCCGGCTCGTGCGCGAGGCCACGATCCCGCTCGCCGCGTTCGGTGCCGCGACCGAGCGCATCAAGCTCGGTTCCGGCGTCGTCAGCATGTGGGTCCGCAATCCCGCGTTCCTCGCTGCGACGTTTTCGACGCTCGACGACCTCGCGCCCGGCCGCGTCATCCTCGGCATCGGCGCGTGGTGGGATCCGCTCGCGGCGAAGGTCGGCGTCTCGCGCGACAAGCCGCTGCGGGCGATGCGCGAGATCGTCACGACCGTGCGCGCGTTGCTCGCGGGCGAGACCGTCACCTTCGACGGCGAGTTCGTGCACCTCGACGGGGTCGAGCTCGACTACGTGCACCAGGAACGCCGGCCCAAGGACATCCCGATCGTCATCGGTGCCACGGGCATGCAGATGATGCGGCTGGCGGGCGAGATCGCCGACGGCGCGCTCCTCAACTACCTCGTCTCGCCCGCGTACAACGCGACCGCGGTCGAGGCCCTGGCCGAAGGCGCCGCGAAGGCCGGACGGGATGTCGACGACATCGACCGCCCGCAGCTCGTCGTCTGCTCGATGGACGACGATCGCGAGGCCGCGCTCGATGCCGCGCGGCTGCTCGTCACGCAGTATCTCGGGCAGCAGCCGCACATCATGAAGGCGTCCGGCGTGTCGACCGATCTGCTCGACGAGATCGGATCGGTCCTGACCTGGCCCGCGACGCACGACCAGGTCGTGGCCGCGTCGAAGCTCGTCCCCGATTCCGTCGTCCAGCTCATCACCGCGTCGGGGACGCCCGACGAATGCCGGGAGAAGGTGAGCGAGTACGTCAAGTCGGGGTGCACGTGCCCGGTGTTGTACCCGCTCGGCGCCGACGTCGGGCAGATGATCGACGCGTTCCGCGATTGGAACCCGTGACCCGCGGCCTATCTTGAGTTCGTCCCCCGCCTGAGGAGCCTTTGATGGAATACGCCGAGTACCTGCGTCGACTCCCGAAGGTCGAGTTGCACTGCCACGTGGAGGGCACGCTCCGACCGCAGACCGTCGTCGAGCTGGCGGCCAAGAACGACATCACGCTCCCGACCTCCGATGTCGACCGCATCTACGACTACGAGACGATCTACGAGTTCCTCGAGATCTTCCGGCTCGTGAACTCCACGGTGATCGAGCCGGCCGACTTCGCGCGGGTCGCGTACGAATCGCTCGAGGACGGCGTCAAGCTCGGCAATCTGAAGTACCGCGAGATGTTCTTCAACCCGACCTTGCACACCACTCGCGGGGTCGCGATGGCGACGATCATCGACGGTCTGATCGACGGGTGCCGCGCCGCGGAAACCGATTTCGGTGTGCGGTGCCGCCTGATCGCCGACGTCTATCGCCAGGACACGCCGGAGATGGCGCTGCAGATGACCGAAGAGGTGATCGCGAACCGGCGCGCCGAGGTGATCGGGCTCGGCATGGACGCGGCCGAGGCGCCCGACCCGCCCGAGCGGTTCTTCGAGAGCTTCCGCACCGCGGGCGAGGCGGGTTTGCACCTCACGAGTCACGCGGCCGAAGACGGGCCGCCCGCGAACATCTCCACGTGTCTCGATCTGCTCGGTTGCGAACGGATCGATCACGGCTACCACATCCTCGAAGACGACGCGGTCGTCGAGCGCTGCCGCGAGGATGGCATCCACTTCACGTGTTGTCCCACGTCGACCGCGGTGGTGTACGGCTGGCCCGATCTCACCACGCATCCGATCAACGCGATGATGAAGGCCGGTCTGCTCGTGCACCTCAACTCCGACGATCCCACGATGTTCCGCACCGACATCGGCAAGGAGTACGTCGACTTCGTCGGTCAGAACGAGTACCCGCCCGACACCGCGAAGCAACTCGTCCGCAATGGCGTCGACGCGACCTGGCTCGACGAGTCGGAGAAGGCCGCGCTGCACCGAGTGTTCGACGACGAGATCGCGGCGCTCGACAAAGAGCTCGCGCGATGACCCGAATGCTGGCGAACACCGATCCCGCGCTGCGGCGGGCGTGGCATCCGGTGGCGCGCAGCGTGGAAGTCGGGAACACGCCGCGGAAGGTCCGGTTGCTCGGTGAGGATTGGGTGATCGTCCGTCTGCCCGAGGAGTCGGGCCCCGGCGACACCCTCGCCGCGTTCGCCGACCGCTGCCCGCACCGGCTCGCGCCGTTGTCGGCCGGCGCCGTCGACGGTTCGTTCCTGCGCTGCGGCTACCACGGTTGGTGCTTCGACGCGGCGGGGGCGTGCCGCGAGATCCCGTCGCTCGGCGATTCGGAGCACATGCCGCCGCGCGCGGTCGCGACGGTTCCGGCCGCGGTCGCCGAACGTCACGGCATGGTGTTCATCGCGCCCGAGCCGCCCGTGACGGAGCTCCTCGAGATACCCGAAGCCGACGATCCCACGTTCGTGCACGGCGCGCTCGAGCCGATCACCGCCCGCGTCGGCGCGGGCCTGATGATCGACAACTTCCTCGACATCGCGCACTTCCCGTTCCTCCACGCGGCGACCATCGGCGCGTCCGAGTCGGAGACGGTCAACTTCACGTTCGAGCGGCGCGGCTTCGGTATGAACGTGAACAGCCGTCATCCCTTCCCCAACCGCGAGGATCCCGGTGTCGCGGCCGGTATCCGCCCACTGCTGCAGGAGCGCGTCCTCGAGTACCGGTACCGCGCCCCGTTCTCGATCTGCCTGCGCATCGACTACGTCGAAGCGGGCGGCACCAACGTGCTCGACTTCTACGTGCAGCCCGAAGCCGACGACCAGTGCCGCATCTACACCACCGTGCACCGCAACGACCTCGACGGAGACGAGGCGCGGCTCGCGGAGTGCATCGCGTTCGAGCGCAAGATCGTCGACGAAGACCTCGCGCTGCAGGAGCGTTATCGCGACCTGCGGCTCCCGCTCGACCCCACCACCGAAGTGCACGTGAAGGCCGACCGCATGACGATCGAGCTGCGCCGGATCCTGGCCGAGCTGGTCGCGTGCCCGCCGGATTGACGACGACTGGAGCACACCATGCGTAACGACGCTGTCGAACCGGCGACCCGAGCTCGGGCGGTGGCCGCCGCGCAGGGTGCCGAGCCGTTCGATCTCCTGCTGTCGGGCGGCACCGTCGTCGACGTGGGGTGCGGTGAGCTGCGCGCGGCCGACGTCGGAATCGTCGGCCCGCTCGTCGCCAGCGTCCACGAGCCCGGCACCCGCACCGACGCGCTCGACGTCGTCGACTGCACCGGCCGCTTCGTCGCGCCGGGCTACATCGACATGCACGTGCACTTCGAGTCGTCGATGCTCACGCCCGGCGGCTACACCGAGGCCGTTCTCCCGCGCGGCACCACCACGGTCTTCGTCGATCCGCACGAGCTCGCGAACGTCGCCGGAGTCGCGGGCGTTCGTTACGCCGTGGAGGCGAGCCGCGGCCTCCCGTTGCGCTTCATCGTGCAGGCGCCGTCGTGCGTTCCACCGCAACCCGGCCTCGAGCTCTCGGGCGCCGACCTCTACGGCCCCGACATCACCGAGATGTTGTCGTGGGAGGAAGTCGGTGGTCTGGCCGAGGTGATGGACATGCTCGGCGTGCTCGGCGGCGCCGACCGGATGGTCGACGTCGTGGCGGCCGGGATCGAGAGCGGCAAGCTCGTATCGGGGCACGCGGCCGGGCTCACCGGTCCGGTGCTGCAGGCGTACCTCAGCGCGGGGATGACCTCCGACCACGAGATCTTCACCGAGCCCGACTGCCTGGAGAAGCTGCGCGCCGGGATGACGGTGGAGCTGCGGGGGATGATCGATCCGATCCTGCCCGGCATCGTCGCCGAGGTGAACAGCCTGCCGATACCGCCCACGCATCTCGTCGCCGCGACCGACGACCTCTTCGCGCTCACGTTGCTCAACGACGGCGGCATCGACCACCTACTGCGGCGACTCGTGGCGTACGGGCTCGACCCCTTGCTCGCGTTGCGGTGCGCCACCTACAACGCCGCGTATCGCTTGCAGCGCGCCGACCTCGGTCTGGTCGCGGCGGGCCGCCGCGCCGACATCGTGGTGCTGGACGACCTCGTCGATTTCACCGCCGCGCACGTGCTGACCGACGGCCGGCTCGTCGCGTCGCAGGGTCAGATGCTCGTCGACGTGGTCGAAGGTCCGAGCGACCCGCCGTTCGACACCATGCGCCTCACGGCGCTCGACGCCTCCGACATGCTGTTGCGCCTCGACGCGGCCGACGGCCCGCACCGCATGCGCGTGATCGCCGACGCGGTGATGACGCGTTGGGACGAGACCGACGTGATGGTGCGCGACGGAGTGGTCGAGATCCCCGACGGGGATGTCGTGCAGGTCACCGTGCACCGCCACGGGCGCATCACTGCGGTGCCGCATGCCGCGCTGCTGTCGGGCTGGGGAAACTGGACGGGTGCGGTCGCCACGACCGTGGCGCACGACACGCACAACCTCGTGGTGTTCGGTCGCGACCCCGACGACATGGCGCTCGCGGCCAACACGGTCATCGCGTCCGGCGGCGGGCTCGCGGTGACGCGGGCGGGCGAGGTGCTCGCGCACGTCGCGCTGCCGATCGCAGGCATCCTCTCGCCGCTTCCGGCGCTCGAGGTTGCGGCCGCGCAGAAGACCGTGCAGGACGCCGCGATCGAGATCGGCCTCTTCGCCCCGACGCTCACGCAACCGCTGTTCCAGGTGATGCTCTCGTCGCTCGCGTGCCTACCCGGCCCGCACGTGACCGACGTCGGCCTGATCGACGGCACGACCGGAGAAGTCGTCGCCACCGCGCTCATCTCCTGATCGGTCAGGTCAAGACGCGCCGGCCAGCCAGCGGGCGATGGCGGCGCGCGTGCGTTGCTTCAGCTCGTCGGGCGCGGCGGACGCGTCGATCGAGCAGGTGGCCACGTGCGCGAGCGTGACGTCGTCGAGGCCGAGTGCCGTGCGCACGAGCTCGTACTCCTCGAGCAGGTTCGGTCCGAACAGCAGCGGGTCGTCGGAGTTCAGGCTGCACTTCACGCCCGCGGCCAAGAGCGCGGGCAACGGGTGCGACGCGATGTCGGGCACTACTGAGAGCAGCACGTTCGACGACGGGCACACGTCGAGGCACACCGGCGAATCGGCGAGCCGGCGCACGAGCTCCGGGTCTTCGATCGCCCGGACCCCGTGCTGCACGCGGTCGGCGCCGAGCGCGTCGAGCGCGCCCGTCACCGACTCGGGCCCCGCGAGCTCGCCCGCGTGGGGGACGCTGAGCAGTCCCGCGTCACGTGCCAGCGCGAAGGCCTCGGCAAAGGGCTCCGGCGGGAAGCCCGTCTCGTCGTTGGCGAGACCGAAGCCGGTCACCCCCCGGCCGGCGTAGGCCGCCGCGAGCTTGGCCTGCTCGACCGAGTCGGCAGGATCGACGGTGCGGTCGGCCGCGACGATCACGCCGACTCCGATGTCGTTCGCGCGTGCGGCGTCGGCCGCGGCACCCAGAATGATCTCCAGCACCT
>DASYJT010000183.1:0-23668 GCA_035996165.1 Acidimicrobiia bacterium | reverse complement strand
GGGCCGGGCGCGATCGTCGTATTTTCGATTTCGCGTCTCGTCAAGACCCCGCGACTCGCTCACTTCCGGTGCACTCGGCAAGGAGCAATGACACATGGGGCACGCAACCGGCGGGGGTTCCGCGCACCGCACGACAGCCCGAGACGACCGCGCGCTCGCCCTGCTCTCCAGCCTTCAGGACGTCGTCCTCGTCCGTGACGCTTCGGGCGTCCTCACCTATTGCAGCCCGTCGGTCTTCACCGCCCTCGGCTACCAGCCCGACGAGCTCGAAGGCACCGCCGAGCGAGACCTCATTCATACGAGCGACGTCGATGCGCGCGACGATCTCGTGTCGGGCTCCCGATCCGGGGGCCCGCCGCTCCCCCCGATCGAGCTGCGGATGCACGACCGGGCCGGGAACTGGCACTGGTTCGAGGCCATCGAGATCAATCGACTCGACGATCCCGGAGTGAACGGAATCGTCACCGACGCGCGCGACGTGACCGCCCACAAGGCCGAGAATGCCGAGCTCCTCGAGCGCAGCCTGCGCGATCCACTCACCGGGATCCCGAATCGCCTCGCGCTGATGGAACGCCTGGAGGTTGCCGTTTCGCGCGCGGCGCGCTCGCGCGATGTCGTCGCCGTGTTGTTCTGTGATCTCGATGACTTCAAGCTCGTCAACGACAACTACGGACATGAGTTCGCCGACCGAGTACTCGTAGAGATCGCCCGCCGGCTCGACCACCTCCAACGCAAATCCGACACCGTCGCGCGCATCGGCGGCGACGAATTCGTCATCGTGTGCGACGGTCTGCACGACCTCGAGGAGTCGACGACCATCGCCGCGCGCATCCATGCCGCGATCGAGCGGCCGATCGTGATCGACGGACGCGAGTGCGTCGTCACGTCGAGCATCGGCATCGCGACCATCGACGGCGGTGGCGGCGAGCGGATCGACGCGGTCGCGTTGTTGCGCAATGCCGACGCCGCGATGTACCGGGCCAAGCGCCAGGGCCGGGCGCACTGGCATCGTTTCGACGACGCACTGGTGCAAGAGGCCACGCGCCGCTTCGAGATCGAGTCGGAACTGGCGCCCGCACTCGAACACGGCGAGTTCGTGCTGCACTACCAACCCATCCACGAGCTCGCCCGGCACACGATCGTCGGTGTCGAAGCGTTCCTGCGCTGGGAGCATCCGGTGCGCGGGTTCCTCGAACCCGGTCAGTTCCTCGAGATCGCCGAACAGACGGGCGTGATCGTGCCCATCGGCGCGTGGGCGATGAAGGCGGCCTGTGTCCAGGCCCGCCAGTGGCGCGACGCCGGATGGCCCGGTTGGATGTCGGTGAACCTGTCGGGCCGTGAGCTGGCCGAGCCCGGCCTCGCGGAAACCGTCGCCGCCATGCTCTACGAGACCGGAGTCGCCCCGGATCGCCTCTGGCTCGAGCTGACCGAGAGCGTGTTCATGCGGGCGACTCGCGCCGCGACGAACGAGCTCACGGATCTCCAGGGGCTCGGCGTTCACATCGGCGTAGACGACTTCGGAACCGGCCATACACCTCTGCCGAAGCTCCAGCAGTTGCCGACCGACTTCTTGAAGATCGACGGCGGGCTCGTCGCCAACTTGACCGCGAACGGCGAGATCCATCCGGCCGGCTGCGACATGGTCGCCGCCCTCGTGCAGGTCGGGACGACGCTCGGACTCTCGGTGATCGCCGAAGGTATCGAGTCGGAGATCGAGACCGAGCTCCTCGTCGAATGCGGATGCCAGTACGGCCAAGGCGAGCTCCTCGCGCGGCCGAGCGCCGCGCCGAACCCCAACGCTCGACTCGGACCCCGACGTTGAAGCCGCGCGAAGTGATCCCGCTCGACGTCGGACGCGCTACCGCCCACTCGCGCTTCCCGCTCGTGCACGTCGGTCTGGAGGTCGACTTCGACGGCCGGATCCTGCGCTCCCGTCCGGGCGCGGTCGAGTCGTACGGACTCCGCACCCCGAACGTCGTCGGCGAATACGCGAGCGACCTGTTCGTGGCCGACGACGTGCTGTCGGCCCGCGCGCTCCTCCACCGCGCGTCGCGGGGAGGGGCCACGACTCCGATACTCCTTCGGATGCGGCGCGTCGACGGAGCCGAGCTCGTCGTACGCGTCTCCGCCCACATCTCCGACCGCTCCATTCAGGTTCGCATCCGCGAGGGAGACGCGACCGAGCGGAACATCTTCTACGCCGCGTCGAGCCGGCGCGCCCGTTTCGATCCACTGACCGGGCTGCCGAACCGGTTGCTGTTGCTGGAACGGGCCGGTGCATCGCTCGCGTCCGGACCGCAGACGTTGGTATTGATCGACGTCGACCGGTTCCGCCATCTCGTCACCGCACTCGGCCCGCGCGTGGGTGATCGCATCCTCGTCGAGATCGGTGATCGCCTGGTCAGCGCAATGGGTGCAAACGGGCTCGTCGGACTCTCGGGCGGCCAGTTCGCCGTGCTCGTCCCGGACGACTCCACGATGACGGCCATCCCTTCGCTCATCGCGCGCGTCCGCGCCGCGATCTGCGCACCCCTCGTCGCCAACGGAGAGGCGATCGTCTTCGACGCGTGCCTCGGCATCGCGACGTCGGACGCCGACGCCGAAGCGCTGTTCGCCGACGCCGAGGTCGCGGTCGCGCAGGCCAAGTCGCTCGGTCCTGCGCACGACGCGATCTTCGATCCGGCGTTCCGTCGTCGAGCTGTCCGGCAGATCGAGCTGCAGAGCGATCTCTCGCGCGCCGTCGCCGGCAAGGAGCTGCGGCTCGACTACCAACCGATCGTCCAGCTCGACACCGACGAAGTCGTCGGGTACGAAGCCCTCGTCCGTTGGCAGCACCCGAGCCGCGGCCGGCTGGCCCCGTCGGAGTTCCTCGGTATCGCGCAACGCAGCGGCGCGGGCGCCGCGATCGACGACTGGGTGCTGACCGAGGCCTGCCGGCAGGCGGCGCGCTGGGCGCAGTCCGGCCATCCGACGACGATCTGTGTGAACGTCGCGCCCGAACGATTCGCGCTCGAAGGTTTCGTCGAGCGGGTCGAGTGTGCCCTCAACGTCACGGGTCTCGATCCGGCGCAGCTCGTCGTCGAGATCACCGAGTGGAGCATCCTGGCCGACGTCACCGCCGCGCGACACACGCTCGGAGCCCTCAAAGCGCTCGGTGTGCGGGTGGCGCTCGACGACTTCGGAACCGGGTATTCGTCGCTGTCCGACATCGCCGCCCTGGCGGTCGACGAGCTGAAGATCGACACGAGTTTCGTCGCCGGCCTCGGCTCCGACCGGGCGCGCACCGCGATCGTCCGCGCGATCGTCGGTCTCGGTCACGCACTCGACATCGCGGTCGTGGCCGAAGGTATCGAGAGCGCCGCGCAGGCGTTCGCGCTGCGCGCGCTCGGCTGCGAATTCGGTCAGGGATTCCATTTCGGTCGGCCCGCGTCGCAACCCACGCTTGTCTCGAGGACCTCATGAGCACCAACAAGCTCGACGTCGCTCTGGTGCAGGGAGCGGGTAAGGACCTCACGCTCTCCGTGCTCGGCAGCTTCCAGTTTCGGGCCGGCGACACGAGTCCTCCGCTCCCGAGCGGATCGCAACGCCTGCTGGCGTTCCTTGCACTCCGCGACCGGTCCGTGACCCGGCTGATGATCGCCGGGACGTTGTGGCCCGACTCGACCGAACAGCACGCGTCGGCGAGCCTGCGTTCCGCGCTGACTCGATTGCGCGGCGAGGCGCGCGACGCCGTCGACGTCGCCGACCTCGACCTCAATCTCGCGTCGGGAGTCGTCGTCGACATCCGCGAGTCGAAGCGATTCGCGCACCGGTTGCTCGAACCCGACGCACCGCACATGGCACCCGACGCAACGGCCGCCGCGGTGGCCTCGTTGTCGGCCGACCTGTTGCCCGACTGGTACGAGGACTGGGTGCTCATCGAGACCGCGGAATGGCGCCAACTGCGCCTGCACGCGCTCGAGGCGATGGCCGACAACCTCGCCGCCGAAGGCCGCTGGGCGGAAGCGATCGCGGCCGCCCAAGCTGCGATACGCGGTGAGCCGTTGCGCGAGACGTCGCACGCGGCCCTGATCCGCGTGTTCCTCGCGGAAGGGAATCAGACCGAGGCGCTGAGCCAGTTCGAGCGGTACCGCACCCTGCTCAACAACGAGCTCAGCCTCGACCCGACCTCGAACATCTCCGACCTCGTCAGCCCGATCGGCCGTCGGAGTACGGACCAGTAGTTACTGGCCGACCAAGACTCGCTCGAGCTCGGGCCTGATCTCGAAGAGGATCTGGCTGACCCGCGATTCGGAGATGCCGAGCTCGGCGCCGATCTCGTCCATCTTCACGCCGGCCATGCGCTGCGAGATGATCCATCGGGTGCGCACGGGCATCCGCTTGGTGGCGTACGCGAACGCGTCGGCGGCCTCGACCTCGGCGAACGCAGGATCGCCTTCGCCTACGGATTCGAGTCGGAGATCGAGCACGTCGGCGTCGTTGATGTTCGATCGACGCTCGTAGTTCTTGCCGCTCGGGCGACCGGAGCGCCGGCGCATGGCGTCGATGAGGCGGAACTTCAGATTGCGGTTCACGTACTTCAGCCACGGCGACGCCGGGCGGTAGGTGTCGGCCAGGTTCAAGAGGCCGGCAAGGGCCTCCGCCTCGATCTCCTCCCGCAGGCCGAAGATCCCATGGTCTCGGCAGTATGTGCTGACGATCAATTTGGCGAGAGGGATCGCCTCTTCCACAAGTTCGTTTCGGTGTGCGATCTCCGCAGGAGTCTGGGCGGCGTGCGTCCTTTTGACTACGGCGGCGTCCGGAGCGATAACGACTGTCATGTCAACGAGGCCTTCGGCGATTCGGGCACTCGCTTGGTTGCGATGCCGTCATCCACCACCGTCGTCGGACCCCTGTGACGACCGCGTGACCCGCGCGTTACCTATCGGCGCCTTCGGCGCCCGGCGCTACGTCACGCGTATTTGCTGCAGTCGTAGTGGCTTTCGGCGACAATCTTGCCGTTGTCGACGTAGCGCACGACGACGTGCTGGGCCGGGCGGACGATCGGCTTCAGCAAGGTGGGAGCTTCACACGCACGTTTGATGCGGCTGCTCGACAACTTCTGCAACCCGATCGAGGCCGCGTCGGCCACCGTCTGCGACGCGCCCCCGAGCAACGAAGCGCCGCCGACGACGTCGACGTTGACGGTCGTGTCGGGCTTGCGCAGCGGTGAGCCGGTGTATTGCGGGCGGAACGAGATCGGCAGGAGCGCCCAGACGTACAACAAGCCCGGAATCAGGATCGCGTAGCGCAACAGCCGTTTCACGCGGATCAGTGTCGCATCCAGGGGCCCCAAGTTGGTGGCAAGCGCGTTTTGACCCGCCCCCGTCTCTATTGTTGACGACGATGAGCAGTCGACATCGCCGGCCTTCCAGCAGTCTCGGGGCGCTCACCAGCAAGGACCACTACCGCGAGGCTGCCCTCAAACGGAAGATCGACGACGCCTACCGCAGCATGTCGTCGACCTCGTCGTCGCGTCTGAGGCGCCGTCAGCTGCGCGCGGCGCACCGCCACGAGCGTGCACTCGTCGCGCAACGCCGGCGTCCGCAGAGCGCGCTCACCGCGCTCGCGCTCGCGCTCGTCGGCACGCTCGTAGCCGTCGTTGTCACGTCTGCGTCGTTCACGTTCGCGCTGATCGTCGCCGCGCTGCTGTTCGTCGACGTACAGGTGCTGCGCCGCCGACGCCGCATCCTTCGTCACCGCTAGACGCCGGTGCGGTGCCGGTCGCGCCGGAGGGTCCGCCGTTCGCGTTCGCTGAGCCCGCCCCACACTCCGTGCGCGACCTTCAGCCGCAGCGCGAACTCCAGGCATTCGTCCCGGACCGGGCATCGTGCGCAGACGGCTTTGGCGTCTCGGACCGACTCGCCGCGGGCGGGGAAGAAGTCGACCGTGCCCGAATGGTGGACGCACTCGGCGAACTGCTGCCAGGCCGGCGCGAGATCGCCTTCGGTCAAGAACAGCTCGCCCGTACCGGGCTCGAGGCGTGATCGCATCCGCTGATTCTCCGCCTCCCGCCCTGTGCGTAAACAGGGGACAAGGGTGTGAGTTGCTTGTTGATAACCGCCTTCGTAACCCACAAGCAGCTGGACCAGCACCGATCCGGCGCCGGTCGCCTACACACATTCCTCACCTCGTTCACAGGCGGCTTTCAACGTGGGTCGTGATACTGCCGGGCAGGTCTCGGAGCTCGGTCGGTTCCCTCGCACCCCGCCCCGCAGGGCGCCGACCGAGACCGAGCAATCATCGATCCGTCTACCCCGAACCGTGCGACCCGTCGGTCGCGGACAGGTTGCACCGGTGCGTCAGCAGCAAGTTCCGGACGAATACGCGTGGATGCTCCAAGGCAGTTGCCGCGGCGCCAACACGACCTCGTTCTTCCCCTCGAACGGGCTCGGTGTCGAAGCGGCCCAGAAGATCTGCCGAGACTGTCCCGTGCAGGCCGAATGCCTCGAGTACGCGCTGCTCAACCACATCGAGCAAGGCGTTTGGGGTGGCGCATCGGAGCGCGAACGTCGGCGCATCCTGCGGCGCCGCCGGCGTGAGGACGCGCTGCCGCGCTAACTCGTCTGGGCTAACTCGTCAGCTGGGACTCGTCAGCTGGCGCTCGTGAACGCGGGGCTGTCGACCCACTCGCCCTTCACGAGCGTCCACCAATCCTGCGCTAGGCCCGCGTCGACGTACGCGTAGGGCAGCCAGCCGTAGCCCCGGTCGCCCCACGCGGGGCCCCACGAGTTCCGGATCTTGAACGCCCCGGTGCTCGTCGTTCCCGACGCGTGGTTCGTGATGCTCATCGCGTCGTCGTATCCGATGGCCACGACCGCGTGACCGCCGACGACCTTCTCCCCCGTTCCGGGAACGGGGATCTTTCCCTCCGCCGCCGCCTGGTCGACGGAGCTGTACACCGTGAAGCCGAACATCGACGGGAACTTGTGCGCGATGTACGTCTTCACCTGCTTCACGGTCTCGGCCGGCGCTCGGTTCGGGCCGTCGTCGAGCCGCACGTACTGAATCGCCTTGAAGTTCTCGCCGAACGCGTAACAGAATGCAGGGGGCTCGGTGTCGATCTGAGTGACGTCGTAGGGCCAGTACTCCTCGGGCGGGACTCCGAACAACACGAGTGCGCCCATCGCGGTGCGGATGAACGCCCCGGTGTCGCCCGTCCAGTGCAACAGGTTCCGCGACGTCTTGTAGACGAACAGCCGCGACGCGTCGACGTACGCGCCCTTGGCCCGGCGCTCGAAGTACTCGTACAGGCCGACCGCGGCGTTGGCGGTACACGACCCGATCGGACCCTGGTCCTCGACGGGCGAGCACCAATCGCTCAGGTCGACGCTCGCGGGCAACGCCGCCGGGGCCTTCGCCGTCGTCGGTATCGACGCGCGCGCGAGCAACGGCTGCACCTGCGCGTGCTCGGGCGTTCGGTCACGGAAATCGGGAAAGTCCGGCAGCCACCCCAGACCCTGCAGCCGATAATTCGCCGGCATACGGTGCACCTCCGCGTCGGTTCCTCGATCGCTCAGTGGTCTACCGGCCGCCTGTAAACGCGCGGTAAACGCCGGCGATCGTGCGGACGATCAGCGGAACGACGAGGAGATCGCGTCGGCCTGCGCGAGCACGCGCGCGTAGCCCCCGCGCTCCGCGAGGAGGCGCGCGTCGCGGAGGAGGTGGCGGGCCTCGCCTTCGTCGGCGCTGCTCCCGCCGGTGCGCCGGTCGCGGGCGGCCGCCACTTTGGCTTCGGCGACCCAGTAGGGCGCGCCAATGCACTCCGCGATCGCGGTCGCTTCCGCGAGATGCTCCAACGCCGGGACGCGGCGACCGCGAGCAGCGTCGACGAGGCCGAGCCAATGGTGCCCGGATCCGAGGACGGCGCCCCCGACGCCGAACACCACGACATGGTCGGCGCACGGCGCGAGCATCTCGCCGACGAGACGGAGCAGCTGCTGGTCACCGGCCGTCGCGGCCACACTCGCGAACAGCGCGACGCCCGCCAGCCAGAACACGTCGCGCGGAAGCGACGATCCGTCGTCGCCGAGAGTCTCGATCGCGACGGTGACGGCCCGCTCGGGCTGGCCGAGCTCCGCGTACGCGACCGCGGGGAGCGCGGCGCCGGCCCGGAACACCGATCCGGCTCCGCCGACCTCGCGGAGCTCGGTGAGCTCCTCCGCGAGTCGCGCCTGCTGGAAGCGGACCACGAACCGTTGGAGGATGTACGCGCCGACCGAGGTCTGCTCGAGCTCGCGACCACGCATGGCCGCGCCGCGCGCGAGTTGCTCTCCCGCGTCAAGGTCGCCGCGCCACGTTGCCTGCGTCGCGCGCAGCACGCTGGCCCAATAGATATCGCGCGGACTCCCGAGCTCGGCCGACGAGCGCTCATAGTCGTCGAGCAGCGCGTCGAACTCGGCGACCATCGCGTTCTCGATCAGGTCTGCGAGCAACGAGCGGTGGACGAGCAGGTGGACCTCGTGCATCCCGCCGTCGCGGGTCGCGACCTTCGCCGCCTCCGACGCAATCTCCAACCGCTCGCGCCGGGCCTCCGGTTGGTGTGTGTACCAACGGTGCAGCGCGAGTTGAGCGAGCGCGCGCGCACCCGGGTCGGTGGTCCGCTGCGCGAGCGCGACGGCGTCGCGGGCGAGGACGCCCTCCCGGTCGGGGTCGCTGTAGTAGAGGTCGGACGCGATGCCGTTCAGGATCTGGACCCGGCGGAGTAGATCGTCGTCGCCGATGTACCCGAGCGCCTCTTCGAGCAACGGCAGCGCGCCGCGCCTGAGCTCGGCGACGGAGATCCATTGACCGTCGGCGGCGAGCGCGACGTCGGCGAACAGGGCGGGGTCTCGCACCTGGCGCGCGTGCTCGGCGGCCCGTTCGAATGCCTCGCGCCCGAGCTCGAGCTGGCCGTCGTTGGCGTACGCGCGCCCGAGGGCCAGGTGCATCCGGCCCATACCCTCGTACCGCTCGGAATCGGCGTCGCGCAGGCCGACTGCCTGCTCGTACCAGCGCGCCGCCGCCGCGAACGCGAAGCGCGCGGCCGAGTCGTCGCCGGCCCGCTCCGCGTACTCGGCCGCCTTCGCGCCGAGGCCCCGGGATGCCGCCTCGCCGAAATGGCGAGCCAGGTCGACGCACCGGCGCGCGGTCGGCGCCCCCGACTGCTCGAGCGCTTCCCCGGCCCGTTGGTGGAGCAGCGTCCGTTGCTCGGGCGCGATCGCGGCGTACACCGCGTTGCGCGTCAACATGTGCGGGAACAGGTAGCCGTCGACGTCACCGAAGTCCTCGACGAGCAGCCGGGCGGCGAGACTCTCCTCCAACGCGTCGAACACGACGACATTCGATTCGCCGCACATCGTCGCGAGCAGTTCGACGGAAACGTCGCGGCCGAGCACCGCGGCGGCATCGAGCACCTCGCGCCCGACGGCGGTGAGCCGATCGAGCCGGCGATCGACCAGCGCGCGTACCCCCGCGGGCGCGATCGTGGCCAGGGTCTGCGCGAGGTCGCCTTCGCCGGCGAGCTTGGTGGGCTCCTCGTCGAGCTCCCGGAGCAATTCCCGGAGGTAGTACGGATTGCCGCCGGTGATGTCCTGCAGCGAGCTCGATGCGTCGATGATCTCCGGCATCGTCTCGGGCGGGGCCGCGGAGCGGATCAGGGCACGCACCTCGAGATCGCCGAACCCGTCGAGGTGCAGCGTCGAGGAGTTGGCCCGCGGCGCGAAGTGCTCGATGAGCTCGCCCCGCTCCCCCATTTGCTCGTCGTCGCGGAGCGTCGCGACGACCAGCAGATGGTCGAGACGGGGATGGCGCTGCAGGTAACGCAGCAGCGCGAGCGTCGGGCGGTCGGCCCAGTGGAGATCCTCGACGACCAACACTCTCGGCGACTCCGCGAAGCGTTCGAGGGTCGACGCGATCGCGTCGAACAGCTGGAGGTGCGCACCGGGCACATTGGACCCGGACGCGTTGGAGTCACGCGCGATCTCGGCCGCCGGTTGGTTCGGCGCCAGTTCGGGCAACACGAGGCGCAACACGCCGGGAAGCGAGGCACGCGTCGCGTCGTCGAGTGGCCCGACGAGCGCGCGCAGGATCTCGGCGACGGGTTGATAGTCGCCCGCCGGGTTCGGGTCGCAATAACCCAGCAACGCAGCGGCGCCCTGACGACGGATACGCGCGCAGTACTCCTGCACGAGTGTCGTCTTGCCGATGCCCGGCGGACCGACCACCAGCGCGGAACGGCGTTCTCCCGCGCGCGCGGCATCGAGGAGTTCCCCGAGCTCGTGGAGCTCGTGGCGGCGACCGATGAACCGGACCCCGGCCCAACCGCGTTGGCCGGTCGCGGGCGACATCGCCCGCGGGGCGACGAAGTCGAGCGCCGGCCGTTGCAGCAGCACGTCCTCCTCGAGACGCCGGAGTCGCGCCGAGGGTGCCAGCCCGAGCTCCTCGTCGAGCCGGTGCGCGAGGTCGGAATACGCGCGCAGGGCGTCGGCCTGCCGATTGCTGCGGTAGAGCGCGAGCATGACGCTTTCGGTCAGGCGCTCGCGCAGCGGGTGCTCTCTGATCGCGGCCGTGAGGGAGTCGACGACGAGGGCGTGCTCGCCCAGGGCGAGGCGACAGTCGGCGAGCTGCTCGATCGCGACGACACGGAGCTCCTCGAGCCGCGCGACCTCCGAACGCGTCGCGCCGAGATCGCGCGCGTCGCCCAGCGCGGCGCCGCGCCACATGTCGAGCGCCTCGGTCAGCCGCGGAACCGCCGCGGCCGGGTCGCCGTGGGCGTCCGCCTCGCGGGCGAGCACGATCAGCCGTTCGAACCGCTGAACGTCGAGCTCGTCGGGCTCGATCCGCAGGAGATAGCCGTGCGGACCGGCCGGGAGCCGACCGCTCGGCGCGTCCGGATCGCGCGAAAGCTCGAGCACCTGGCGCAGTCGCCCGACGTGGACGCGCAGAGCAGTTGCCGCGCTCGGTGGCGGCTCGCCGTCCCACAACTCCTCGATCAGCTGCTCCGCCGGCACCGGTCGGTTCGGGCGCATGGCCAGGAGCACGAGCAGCTGGCGCGGCTTCGCGCCGCGCAGCGTCACCGGCGAACCGTCATGGCGGACCTCGGTCGGACCGAGAATTCGAAGCTCCATGGGCGCCCCCGCGCTGTATGCAACTGGAACCGACGGTACACCGCGAGTCGTCGAATCGGGGCAGACACCGGGTTTTACAAACCGTTTACGGCACTGCCGTAGACATCACTGAGTCAAGCGGGATCCACTCAATTCAATTTGAATTCTTGGAGAACTCAATATGCCGCAGTCCTCGTCTCAGCCCAATGTGCCCATGCCGATGATTCCGAGCAATCCGCTCGTCATGGCCACGAATAAGTCGCTCGCCGACAAGAACTTCCGCGACAGCGTGCGCCAGATGCACGCCGAGAACTACCCGCTCGTCGCCATGGTCGACGCGCTCGGACTCGAAGACGATATGACGGCGCGTATCCGCGAGATTCTCGAAAACCTTCCCGAAGATGTCGTGGAGGGAATCCGCAAAGCCACACTCGAGATGCTCGACTCGGCCGACTACGTGATGCCGCTCGACTGCACGGTGACCGACGCGGAGCTCGAAAAGGGAGTGCCCGTCGACGTCGAAGTGGTGCCCGAAGACGGCAGACCGACAATCCACGTTCGGCCGTTGGTAAAGCCGTGACCGCGACCTCGCCCACGATCGCCCCGGACACCGCAATCACGAACTACGCGAAGATGCCGACCCTTGCATCCACGAATCCAATCCGACTGTTGGTTGTCGACGACAAACTGATCGTGCGCGCCGGTGTGTGCGCGCTCTTGGATCAGGAGCCGGGCTTTCAGATCGTCGCCGAGGCCTCGAGCGTCGCCGAAGCCCTCGCGCTCGACGTTCGTCCCGACGTGGTCGTGACCGACCTGTCGCTCCCGGACGCGCGCGGGACGCAGGTCGTTGCCGCGCTCCAGAACCACTTCCCGAGGGCGGGAATCTTCGTGTTGGTCGACCGAGACGACGACCTGCAGCGTCGCCACATCGCCGCCGGTCGCGCCGAAGCCGGCGCGGGGGTGCGCGGGTACGCGTTGAAGACCGCGTCGTCGGACGAATTCCTCGCGGGCCTACGCGCGGTCGCGCAAGGCGTGCAATACGTGCAACCTTCGTTGCAATCCGTGATCGAGGATCGGCTCGGGCTCGGCGGAGACGCGCCGACGACCGACCGTTCGGGTTCGGGCGAGGGCCCCGGGGAGATCCGCCGCCCGGCGACCGGCACGCTCACGGAGAAGGAGCGCGAAGTGCTCCGCTACCTGGTGCTCGGGCACACGAACACGGAGATCGCGAAGCTGTGTCGGGTCAGCCTGCGCACGATCGAGGCCCGGCGGGCGCGGGTGCTTCAGAAACTCGGCGTACGGACGCGTGCGGAGCTGGTCCGGGTCGCGCAGTACGCGGGCGAGATCGGTATCCGGCCCACCTGACGGCGAGGGTCACTCGTCGACGCGCAGCTGGTCGACGAGGAACCGGTTGAGGAGCTGCGTCGTCGCGGGGGACATCGGGTCGAACTGGACACCGGCATGCGGTTCCGCCCCGGCCATCCACGTGCGCACGACGATGCCGGCGAAGCGCACGTCGGTCCCGGCCAGCTCGAGGTCGACGGTGAGCGGCGTGCCCACCGGAAGATGAGTCGCGGCGCGGACCGCGCACCCCGACGACGAGAGGTCGACGACGTCGGTCTCGAACCGTGAGAGGCCGGAGGCGGCGGTGCTCACCGTCACCCCGGCCGGGATGTCGACCCGCAGGCGGGGGGCGAGCCGCCGTTCCGTCTCCTCCGACGCGTCCCGCCGCACGATGCGCATGAGGGATCCGCTCGCGGCCAACACCTGGGCCTTGCCGCTGATCAGGCGATCGCCCTCGCCGATCAGCAGGGTCACCGTGTCGCGCTCGCGGAACCGGCCGTCGACGATCGTCCAGCCGCGCAGGCCGACCAACCGGTCGCTCACGTAGGTGACCTGAGCGCGCCAGATCTCGCCCTGCGCGGACTCGACCCGCACCACCGTCGATACGGCGAGCGACCGGACTCCGCCCGTAGCGAAGTCGTCGTTCGTCCGCCGAGCCCCAGCCATCATCACCGGGTTTGTCGGCATCCGCGCCCGGGCGGTTCGACCTCGACCGCGCACTCGTGACCCATTTCACGAACCCGTAGGTAGCGGCACGCGGGCGGATGCCACGGGCAGATGTGATGTTCGTCTCAGCACGTGCCCGACCGCCCCCCGGACGTCAAGCGGCCGACGGGTGATGGTCGTAGCAGAGGCATGGCGCTCGCTCCTCTTTCCATTCCACCCGGTGTGCACCGCGGCGGTCGCCGCATCTTGTTCGCCGACGACGACGCCGGGATGCGCGCGATCGTCCTGATGAATCTGCAGGCCGAGGGGTTCGAAGTCACCGCGGTCGAAGACGGCGAGGACGCGCTGCGCGAGGCCGAGCGGCTGCACCCCGATCTGATCGTGCTCGACGTGATGATGCCCGGCCGCGACGGCTTCGAGGTGCTCCGCGCCCTCAAGGCCCGGCCGGAGACGGCGCTCATCCCGGTGGTGTTGCTCACCGCGAAGGCGACCGACTCCGACGTGTGGGAAGGCTGGCAGTCGGGCGCCGACTACTACATGACAAAACCGTTCAATCCCGAAGACCTCGCGCGCTTCGCGCGCCACGCGCTCGGATTCGGGGACGTCTGATGCGGCGCGCTCGTTCACACCGCGTACCTTCACGACGCGTCCCGCAGGTGGGCGCGGCGCTCGCCCTCGTGACGTTGAGCTTCGCGGCGATGCCGGCCGCGCACGCGGCCGTTTCGGACGCGCCGACCGAAGCCGTGATCGTCGAGGCTTCGAGTGTCTCGGCCGCGTCGAGCGCGGTGGCTGCCGTCGGCGGGAACGTCGACCTCGCGCTGCCGATCGTCGCAGGTGTGGCCGCCCACGTCGGTCCGGCCGGGATCGCGGCGCTCGAGACGAACCCGGCGCTGCGCGTGCTTCCCGACGTGGCGCTGCACCCGACGAGCGGGTCGTTCCGCGCGGCGGACGCAACGAGCGTCGACACCCAGATCTCGGCGATGAATCCCCCGGCCGGCTGGTCACCGGACGCGGGCCGCGGCGTGGCAGTCGCGCTCGTCGACACCGGCGTCACTGCCACACCCGATCTCCACGGCAATCGGCTCGTCCAGGGGCCCGACCTCTCGGGTGAAGGCGACGGCATTGACCACTACGGCCACGGGACCTTCATGGCCGGGCTCATCGCCGGCGACGGAACTGCGAGCGCCGGTGCGCCGACCCGTCATTTCGGTGTCGCGCCCGCCGCGACCGTCGTGTCGGTCAAGGTGGCGGGCGCCGACGGCTCGACCTCGGTCTCGCGCGTCCTCGCCGGCATCGGCTGGGTCGTCACGCATCGCGACGCGTTCGGCATCGACGTACTCAACCTGTCGTTCGGCGTCGACGCACCGATGCCCTACGTGTTCAACCCGCTCTCGGCCGCGGTCGAGGCCGCGTGGGCGTCCGGGATCACGGTCGTGGTCTCCGCGGGCAACGACGGCAACGGGCACGTGACGTCGCCGGGCAGCGACCCGTACGTCATCACGGTCGGCGCGGCCGACACCGCCGGCACGCGGTCGACCGGCGACGACGCCGTACCCGCGTGGTCGGGCCGCGAGCGCTTCCGCAACTTCACCAAGCCCGACGTCGTCGCCCCCGGCGTGTCGGTGATCTCCCTGCGCGCGCCGGGTTCGACGGTCGACGTGACGCATCCCGAGGGTCGCGTCGGGAGCGCGTACTTCCGCGGCACGGGAACGTCGATGAGCACCGCGCTGGTGTCGGGCGGCGCCGCCGTGTTGCTCTCGCATCACCCGGCCGCGACGCCCGACGACGTCAAGGGCGCGCTGGTCGACGGCGCGGCCCGGATCACCGGGGGCCGTGAAGTCGACCTCGCTCGCGCCGACACGGCCGACGCGCAGCCCGACTGGTGGCAGCACTACACGGTTGCGTTCAACGGTCTCGACCGGGATCTCGAAGACGGCATGCCGTGGACGTCGTCGCGCTGGACGTCGAGCCGCTGGACCTCGTCCCGCTGGACCACGACACGCTGGACGATGACGCGCTGGACCGACGCCGAGTGGCAGTCGTCGCGTTGGACGTCGAGCCGATGGACGTCGACGAGCTGGACCTCGAGCAGATGGACCGCGGAGGCATGGCCGTCGCAGAGCTGGGGGTAACCCCGGCACGCAGGCGGCGGCCGAGCCGGTTGGAAAGCCGGGTCGGCGCGCTCATCGGCGGGCAGCTGGTGGTCGCCGCCGGTTTCGGCCTCCTCGCGCACAGCCGCGGCTACGTCTTCGGCGAGCCGTGGATCGTCGCGACGCTGGCGCTGACCTTCGCACTGACCGGCTTCTTCGCGATGTCGCTCGAGTTCCATCGCCACCGCTTCACGTTCACCCTCGCAGAAGCGGTCCTCGCGGTGGGCTTCTTCGCAGTGGGCCCGATCGGCCTCGCGGTGGCCGCGGCCCTCGGTGAGTGCGTGAACTTGGTCGCGCAGCGCCACTCGCCGCTGAAGATCGCGTTCAACGTCTCGAACCGCCTGGTCGCGACGACCGCCGCCGCGATCGCGTTCGCGGCGATCGGCAACAACGACGTGCATGATGCGGCCGCATGGGTCGCCGCCCTCGGCGCCGCGATTTGCTTCTCGATCCTCGACGTGGCCTCGACCGCGGCGGTCCTGTCGATCGTCGAGGAGACGCGCTTTCACAACGTGTTCGTGCGATCCGCGACCGCCGGGCTCCTCGCGACCCTCACGGCCGCGCCGATCGGGCTGGTGGCGCTCGACCTCGCCCAGCGCGGACCGTTCGTGCCACTCCTGCTCGCCCCTATCGCCATCGCGGTCGCGCTGAACGCCGGCTACGCGGTCTCGCAACGCGACGAGCACCTCCGCTTCGAGCGCTTGTACGAGTCGTCGGCGCGCACCGCCGGCCTCGTCGCCTTCGACGACGCCCTGCGCTCGCTTGCGGCCGAGACCCGCTCGCTCGGGACGGGCGTCGCCGCGATGTGCTGCGCCACCGGCGCCGACGGCGAATGGCGCGGCGCATATTCCGACGACGGCGGCGAGCACCTCGCCGCGCCCGGCGCCATCGCGGACGCGGTGAACCTCGCGACGCGCGTCGGCGACCACGAGGTCGACGCCGCGCACGCGGCCGAGGTCGCCCGGCTCGCGCCGGCCGCGCGCAGTGCCGTCGTCGCGTCGGCGGAGCACGAGAACGGGCGCGTCCTCCTCGTCGTCTTGCGCGACGGCACGGCCAACTCGGGCGCGAAGAGCCGCGTCGAGACCCTGGCCGCCTTCGCGCACAACGCCGCGCTGATCGCGTCGAACGCGCTGCTCCACGAAGAGCGCGAGGTCGCACTCGCCCGCCAGGTCGACCTCAACCGCCAGAAGAGCGACTTCGTCGCCGCGGTCTCCCACGAGCTGCGTACTCCGCTCGCGGTGATGCTCGGTTCGGTCCACACCCTCGACCGCCTCGACGGCCGGATGACCGAGGAGCAACGTACCCAGCTGTTCGAGATGACCGTCGAGCAGGGCGCGCGCCTCCAACGGCTGATCGACGAGCTCCTGCTCGTCGCCGCCGCCGAGCACTCCGACGTACAGCTCCAGCTGGAACCGATCAAGATCGCCGAACTGTTCGCGTCGGTCGCCGTCGCGAGCGCGGCCGCGGTGGGGTCCGACCGCCTCGTCTGCGCCGACGGCGACGCGGGCTCGGTCGTCTCCGATGCGTCGAAACTCGAGCGGATCCTCCTCAACCTCGTCGAGAACGCGGCCAAGTACGCGCCGGAAGCGCCCGTCGAGCTGCGGGCACAGGCCGTCGGCGCCGAGCTCTGCCTGTCGGTGGTCGACCACGGTCCCGGCATCCCCGCGTGCGATCGCGAGCGGGTATTCGAACGGTTCGTGCAGCTCGATCAGTCGTCGACGCGGCGCCAGGGCGGTACCGGACTCGGACTTCACCTCTGCCGCCAGCTCGCCGACCTCGTCGAGGGACGGATGACGCTTGCCGAAACGCCGGGCGGCGGTTGCACATTCTCGATCACGATCCCGCGCGCGCTCGACAGTGTGGAATCGGCGCCCGAGACCGAACCCACGACCAACTTCTCGTTCGGCAACGTCCGGTCGCGTCCGGAGACGTTCGATGCGTTGCCGATCCCGGAGCCGGCGCGATGATCCGCGACCTCCGCTCGTCACAGTGGCGTTCGGCGTCGCCCGCGTCACGATCGCTCGCGTTCGCCCGGGGCGACATCGTTCGGACGGGTGGGTCCGGAGCAACCGTCTCGACGACCGGATCCGACCGCGCGTTGACGATCGCGGTGACCTCACCCCGGACGATCACGTGCAAGCGCGGCTTCGCGGCAAATCTCGCAGTCCACCTGGCGACGCGGGTCGCGAGAAACGGCTCGTCGGTATGCGTCGTCGACACCGATCTCGAGTCGCGCGACGTCGGCATCCGGTTCGACATCGCCGGCCCGACACTGCTCGAGGTCGCCAACGATCTCGCCGTGCGCGACGGCCGCCGCCACCTGTCGGAAGCGATCGCGCGTGTCGACCCGCCCGGTCTGCACGTCCTTCCCACTCGGCTGCCGCAGAGCGCGCTCGTGCCGTTGCTGCACAGCAAGACCACCGGGCTGCTCGGCGCGCTGCGCGCCGCGTTCGACTTCGTCGTCATCGATGCACCGGTCTCGGCCGGCCTCGGCACGTTCGAATGGGAGCGCACGATGCTCCGCCAGGTCGACGTGCTGCTCGTCGCGGTGACCGCGGAGGCGTCCGGACTCGGCGGGGTTCTCCGCTACCTCAACGCGATCGCCGCGGCGAAGAACAGTGGCGCACTTTCCTCGAACTTCGACGCGCACGTGGTGCTGACCGGACGCGACGAGGACGGAACCCGCTCACTACTCACCGAACGCGACATCGATCGCAAGCTGCGCGGCATACCGGTGATCGCATCGGTCCCGCAGCTGTGGGGACGTCAGCGGCCCGAGACCCCACTCGACCTCGACCAACACGCGGGACTGCAACGCGAATTCTCGTCGCTGATCGATCGCGTCACCGAAGATCAGCAGAGCCGACGCGCGGTCTAGTTCGCGCGCCTCGTCGGCGCTAGTTCGCGCGCTTCGGACGCGTCGTTGCCGCGTCGCGCGCGATTGCCCGGCGCACGACGGGATCTTCCCGGCTGAACCGCGTCGCGTCGCGCACCGCGCGCATCTCCCGCAACGCGCCGAAGGCTTCGTCGAGCTCGCGCTCGACGACCTTCAGACGGTTCTGGTCGGCGGGCGTCAGACCGAAGCTCTGCCCGGAGCGGGTGAACAGCGCGGTGCGCTCGTTCGCCAAGCGACTGAGGTTGCGTTCGACACTGCCGCGATCGGTGTTCATGTGCTGACTCCTCGGTTCGGTTGCCTGCACGTGATGCAAGAGGTCGCGGCGCTCCTCAACTGCGAGGACGCGCGACCCGCGGGCTCGCGCGTCGGGGACGAGCCGCGTGATCCGGCTCGGTCTCGGTCGGTTGCTCTTCGGTCTGCGCATCGGCGGAAACGCGATAGAGCCGTTCGCCGTCGATGACGCCGTAGTACACGTCGCCGGTTCGGTGGGCCAACGTTTGACCCGACTCCGCTGCGATCAGCCAGTCGTGCGATTCGTGCGCCCAGAGCCGGTCGTCGCCGGCTTTGAAGAAGTCGCGCCGGCCGGGCGCGTAGGCGAACAGTTGGTCACCATCGGCCGTGTAGAGATATCGCATACGACCTTGATGCTAGCACGAAATTACCGGAATCAGATTGCTAGTATTCCGCCCCGTGGCGCAGTGGAGTTTCCTCACGAACCACGCACGCGCGCTCCTGTGCATCGCGAACGATCCGGGGCTGCGGCTGCGCGACATGGCGGACGCGCTGGGCATCACGGAACGCAGCGCCTTTGCGATCGTCGCCGACCTCAACGAAGCGGGATACGTCGTGAAGGAACGCGACGGTCGACGCAATCGGTACTCGATTCAACATCACATGCCGCTCCCAGATTCGACCGGACGCGAGCGAACAGTTGGCGAAGTTCTCAACCTTCTCGCAGGAACGAACGCACGACCGCGAAACACCTCAACCACGCGAACGCCGCGGTCGAAAGACTAAGTAGAGGGCATACACTCCAAGCAGTCTTCTTCGCCGGGCAGAGCGTTCGCCGACCGAGGCTGAGATCGGTCGGAGACTGCAATGGATGGCACGCTTGCGGTAGTTGCCAGTGAGGGCGAACGCCCGATGCTCGTCGCCGCGCCGTCGGGTGAGCGCTCCGCCGCATCGTCGCTGTCGAAGCTGCGCGTGCTCGAAGCAGTCGGGCGCCGATCGCTTCCTTCGCTCATCGAGGCAACGGTCGTTCCCGCGGTCGTGTTCTACGTCTTCTTCACCACGCTCGGTCCGACTCCCGCGATGCTCGCGGTGCTCACGTGGTCGTACGGCGCGGTGCTCCGCCGAATCATCGGCGGTCACAAGATCCCCGGCATCTTGCAGCTCGCGGTGATCGGCCTGACGGTACGCACCATCGTCGGCGTCCTCAGCGGCACCTTCATGTACTTCCTGCAGCCCGTCGCCACCACAGTGGCGCTCGCGCTCGTCTTCTTCGGATCGTTGATGTTCGGTCGGCCGATGATCGCCCGCATGGCCTCCGACTTCTGCCCGCTCGCGCCCGAGATCGCGAGCCGACCGGGAGTGGTGCGGCTGTTCAGCGGTCTCACACTGTTGTGGGCCATCGTGCACCTGCTCAGCGCGGCGACCACGTTTACGTTGCTCGTGAGCCTGCCGACTGCGACCTTCGTCGCGGTGCGGAGCCTCGTGAGCCTGGCCATCACGATCAGCGCCATCGTGTTGACGGTGTCGTGGTCGATCCGTACCGCCCGCGCCGAAGACCTCGTGTTCGCGCGCGTCCCGCTCTCGCGTACCCGCTAGTCGGCGTCGGCGGGCACGCACCGGTGCCGGGCGACGGCTCGGAGCGAATCGCTGCCTACCTCGAGCACGTCGGGCTCGTCGTTGCGTTGCAGTCGTGAACCGCAGAGCGCGCACTCGACCGCAGCGACCGCAGTTGTGGAGCTCGCGGTATCGATTTCGGGGCTGATCGTCATGGCGCGCCGTTCGTACGCCGAGTCAAGCCGTGGGTGATCCGTTGACGACATCGGGCTCGGACGATGCCTTGAATCACCCCGAAGTGCCACCATACCAACCTGATCAGTCGCGCAATTCTGCAGTCGGGAGGACGGCCGCGATGACCACTGTCCAGGTGCAATTCACGATCGACGACCTCACCCGCGGCGAGGTGATCGTCACCGATCTGTTACATCGCCATTTCGTTGCCTGCGCACAGACCGTCGGCCCGGTCACGAGTCGCTACTGGTGGCGCGGGTCACTGGTGCAGGCCGAGGAGTGGATGTTCGTGTGCAAGACCACGCGCGAACGTCTCGACGAAGTCGTCGCGTGCATCCGCGCGATGCACCCGTACGAGGTGCCCGAGATCGTCACGTGCGACATCGACGGCGGGCTCGCGTCGTACATCGATTGGATCGTCACCGAGACTCAGGGTCCGCCGAACGCGGCGCGTTCGTAGACCGCGAGGTGACCGTCGACGGTCGCAGAGACGCTGAAGTGCTGCGCACGTTCCAGGGCGGCGCGGCGGAGATCGGAGCACGCGGCCGGGTCGTCGACGATCTCTTCGATCCGGTTCGTCAGCGCGTCGACGTCGCCGGGCGCGAACAGCCGCGCCGCGCCGCCGGCCACCTCGACGTGCGGGCCGATCTCGGTCGCCACGACCGGCCGGCCGCGCGCCAGACCTTCCAGCACCGGGAGCCCGAAACCCTCGTAGACGGAGGCGCTCACGACGACCTCGGCCCCCCGATAGAGCAGGTCGAGCTCGGCGTCGGAGACGTGACCGAGCACGACGACGCCCGGCCGCTCGAGCTCACGCGCGGCCGACTTCCGGAGCCAACCGGACGCGCCCGCGACGACAAGCAGCAGATCGGGATGGTGAGCACGCACGCGCTCGAAGGCGGCGACGATGGTCGCGTGGTCCTTGCGCGGCTCGACCGTTCCGGGGGCCAGGAGATACCGACCGCGTACACCGCGCTCGTGCAGCTGATCGCAGATCGCCGCAGACCACGTCGACTGCGTCGGCACGCGCGCCGCCGCCAACGGCACGCAATGGATCCGGGCGCGCGCGAAACCCTCGCGCACCAGCTCGTCGCGAGTGAACGCCGACGGAACGATGATCGCGGTCGCCTCCGCGCGCGCGATCTCGAGGCCGCGCTCGTGGAATCGGATCCCGTGTGCGGTGAACGCCTCCGGGTGCCGAAGGAATGCCACGTCGTTGACCGTGACCACGAGAGGAGCGGAGGTGGGTGGTACGGCGAGGCTCGGCGCGTGACAGACGTCGACGGGCAGGTCGAGGCGGCGGTTGCGGTACCGATTCCACCGCGCGTAGTGCCAGCGCGGCGCCCCGGGACCCAGACTCCGGAATTCGATCGCATCGTCGAGGCACGCGTCGAGCGCCGCCCGCGCGCCGCGCGGACTCGACGAGAACGCCACGACGTCGGCGCGACGCGGTAACTCGTCGCACAGCATCTGGGTCACCCGTCCGATGCCGCCCGGAACGCTCTGCAGGAGCTGCCCGACGTGGATGCCGACGCGTAAGCGGTGCGGCTCGGGCGATCTCGCCATCTGTTCCACAACAACTTGACGTTCGGGAGGCGGCGCAGGATCCAACTGCGGCCTCACCGTAGGAACCGGGGCCGGACCTCAGCCGCCCGCGGCGTTCGGCCGCGCGCCGCCCCCGCCGAATCCGGCGAAGCCGCCGCCCCCGGCACCGCCGGCGGGCGACTGAGAGATCTGCGTGGCGGTGATGGTGCCGTCGGACCCGAGCGTTCCCTGCACGATCACCGACGTGCTCGGCTTCAACTTGGTGACCGACGCGTCCTGGCTCACGGAGATCTTGGTCTTCGAATTCGTCGCGACCTTCACCACATTGCCCTGCGCATCCGTGACGTAGACGTTCTTGCCGTCAACGAGCTTCACCGTGCCGAAGGTCGGGGTGGAAGCGCCCGCCGCCGCGGTTCCGGTGCCGGCCACCGTCGACGCCGTTCGCCCTCCGAAGCGCGCCGCGATGTTGGCCGGGAGGCCGTTCGCCAGCGCGCTCGCCGGGCTCGACTTGGCTTGTGAACGCTCGACGAGCACACCGCCCAGGAATGCGCCGGCGGCGAGCACCAACACGAGCAGACCACGCGTCATCGGCGTCACCATGCGGCGACGGCGCAACTCGGCGAGCAGCGAACGGTCGGGAACGATCTCCTCGACCGGCACGAGCTCGTCGTGCGCCTCGTCGGGCACGGGGGTCGGAATGGTGGGCGGGGTGGTCATGATGTTTGGCCTGCTCACTCGTAGCGGAGGGCGTCGATCGGACGGAGCGTCGCGGCGCGGTTCGCGGGATAGCTACCGAAGAACAGCCCGGTGAACACCGCGAATCCGAACGCGAGGAACACGGAGTACGGCTCGACGACCGGTTGGACGTTGACGATCTTGAAATGCGTTCCCGCGATGCCGACGGCGACACCGAGGAGCCCTCCGATACCCGCGAGGAGCACCGCCTCGACCAGGAACTGGGTGAGGATGTGACTGTGCTGGGCGCCGATCGCCTTGCGGATGCCGATCTCGCGCGTCCGCTCGGTCACGGTCACGAGCATGATGTTCATCACACCGATTCCACCCACCAGCAACGAGATGCCGGCCACCGCGCCGAGCAGCACGGTGAAGGTTCGGTTGTTCTGGGCCTGCGTCGAGAGCAACGACGCCTGGTTGAGCACGAGATAGTCGCTCTGGGTCGAACCCTTGTGCTGGGCGAGCAGCACCGACGTGACCTCCGACTGCGCCGCGCTCGTCGCATTGGCGCTCGATGCCTGCACGGTCAACCCGTCGACGGTGCCCGTGTTGCCGGTCAGCGTGTCGCGCACGGTCGTGAGCGGGAGAATCGCGAGATTGTCCTGGTCGTTGATCCCGTTGGAGCCCTTCGACTTGAACACGCCGATGATCGAGAAGCTCTTGCCGCCGATCTTGATGGTGCGACCGACGACCGACGCGAGGTCGGCCTGCTCGCCCAGGAGGTTCTTGACCACCGTCTGACCGAGCACCACGACGTTTGCGTGCGCGTCGTAATCCTGTTGGGTGAAGAAGTTGCCGTACTGCACCGGATAATTGCGCACCGCGCTGAAATTCGGGGTGGTGCCCTGCACCTGCGAAGGTGTCGTGGACGCGCCGTCGAGCACCGTGACCGCGCTCGAGACGTTCACCGACGGCACGACCTCGGTGATATCGGGTGCGTTCTGCCTGTCCTGCAACGCCTTCACGTCGGCGGTCGTGATCTGCACCCGGCGGCTCTGGGTGCCACCGCGGGCACCGAACCCGAAGCCGCCCGTGATGACGGTCAACGTGTTCGACCCGAGTCCCTCCAACTGCTTGCGGCTCGCGGCGGCGGACCCGCTACCGACGCCGACGAGGATGATCACCGACGCGACACCGATCAGGATGCCCAGCGTGGTCAGCCCGGAACGCATCTTGTTGGCGACGAT
>DASYJT010000182.1:0-3849 GCA_035996165.1 Acidimicrobiia bacterium | reverse complement strand
GACGCCGTGCAGCGGATGGGCGGGGCGCACAACCTCGCGCAGACCGTGCCGCTCGGCGACCTGCGCCGCGCCGGATGGAGCATCACGCCGTGGAAGGCGACCACCAATGGGTCGGAGACGGTGACGTTGTCGCGGGGGTTCGCCGACCAGGCCGACCTCACGCGGCGGATCGTCGACCTCGTCGGCCGCAACGGGATCCTGCGCCAACCAACGGTGACCCACGACCGGGGCTGGTTCACCTCGCACGACGAGGTCAGTCTCGTCGTCGACGTGCGCCGGCCGTCGATCGATATCGTCCACGACACCGCGCTCGCGGCCCGGTTGCGCGCGGCGGGCGTCGACCCCGTGTCGCTGCAGGCGCAGATCGCGGCGCAGTTGAAGTCGGCGTTGCACGTCTCGGTGATCGTGCGCCTGCCCGGCGGCCGCACCCGTTCGTACGACGCCGTGTCGGGAACGGTGAAGACGGTGCGCGTCGCCGCCGGCGGAACCGACTGGGATCACGTCGTGAAGTTCGGCATCGGCGCGGCCCTGGCGCTGCTCGCCGCGCTCTTCTTCCTCGCCGCGGGCGTCGGCGTGCGCCGGAACCGCCGGCGGGCGTTGCAACGGGTCGCGCGCGGACCGCAGCCCGAGCGCACGCCGTTGATGTGAGCTGATCTCGGGCCTGTTCTCGACCGGGTGCCGCGCCGCCGGCGCACCCGCCGACTACGGTCGCCTCATGACCCGAACATCTGTTCGCTCCGCACTGTTCGTCTGCGCCTCGTGCGGCTACGAGTCGGCCAAGTGGCTGGGCCGGTGCACGGAATGCGGCACCTGGGGTTCCGTCGCCGAATCGGCGCTTCCCGCGGCGCGAGGCTCGTCCGGGCGGCGGGCCACGGTCGGCTTGCGGAGTGTGCCGACCCCGATCGGGGAAGTGGCGACCGCCGGCACGTCGGCCCTGCCCACCCAGGTCTCCGAGCTCGATCGCGTGCTCGGCGGTGGTCTCGTCGCGGGCTCGGTCACCCTCATCGGCGGCGAGCCCGGCATGGGGAAGAGCACACTGCTCATGCAGGCGCTCGGGCAGATCGCCGCGCGCGGTGCGCGCTGCTTGTTGGTGTGCGCAGAGGAGTCAACCGCGCAGGTGAGGATGCGCGCCGATCGTCTGGGCGCGCTCGCACCGGAGCTGTTCGTCATATCGGAGACCTCGCTCCCGGCCGTGCTCGCACACGTCGCCACCCTCGAACCCGTGATCCTCGCGATTGATTCGATCCAAGCCGTGCACGATCCCGACGCGCCGGGGAGCGCCGGTTCGGTGGCGCAGGTACGCGACGGCGCGCAGGAGCTGGTCCGCGTCGCGAAAGAGAACGACATCGCGACGCTCCTGGTCGGTCACGTCACCAAAGACGGCGGACTCGCCGGGCCGCGCGCGCTGGAACACGTCGTCGACACCGTGTTGTCGTTCGAGGGCGACCGTCATCACGCGCTCCGGATGTTGCGGGCGTTGAAGCACCGATTCGGCGCGACCGACGAGTTGGGCCTGATGGAGATGACCGCGGCCGGACTCGTCCCCGTATCCGATCCGAGCGCGCTGTTCCTCGCCGACCGGCGCCTGGGCGCGACCGGTTCGGTGGTCACCGCCGTGATGGAAGGGACCCGGCCGCTGTGTGTCGAGGTCCAGTCGTTGGTGGTTCCCACGGGCGCACCCATCCCGCGCCGCGTCGCGCAGGCGTTCGAGGGCAACCGCCTCGCGATGCTCGTAGCCGTGCTGCAACAGCGGGCGGGCATCGCACTTGCCGCCCAGGACGTGTACGCGAGCGTGGCCGGTGGAGTGCGGGTTGCCGAACCCGCGGCCGATCTCGCAGTCGCCCTCGCCGTCGCCGGTGCGCGCAACGACTACGCCGTCGACCCCGACACGATGGTCATCGGCGAAATCGGTCTCGGCGGCGAGATCCGCCAGGTTCCGCAAGCTCCGCGGCGACTCGCCGAGGCACTGCGTCTGGGTTTTCGCAACGCCATCGTCCCCCTGTCGACCCCTGACGTTCGGGGCATGAACCTTCGCCGCGTCGCAGACCTGCGGGAGGCTCTGGTCGCGGTCGCCCCCGGCGCGGGGTAGCCTCGGATTCGGTTCCGACCGGGAGGATCTGTTGGCGCAGGGCCGATCGGAAGTTCTTTACGCGGCGCTGCGGCTCGTGGCCCCGGGTACCCCGTTGCGGGAAGGTATCGACCGCATCCTGCAGGCGAAGATGGGCGCGCTCATCGTCGTCGGCGACGGTCCCGCGGTGTTGAACATCTGTTCGGGCGGTTTCCTGCTCGACGCGGAGTTCACGCCCCAGCGCCTCTCGGAGCTCGCCAAGATGGACGGCGCGATCATCCTCGCCTCCGACGGCACCCGCGTCGCGCGCGCCAACGTGCACCTCGTTCCCGACCCCGACATCCCGACGAACGAGACGGGAACCCGGCACCGCACGGCCGAGCGGGTGGCGCGTCAGATCTCCGTGCCCGTCATCACCGTCTCCGAGGAGATGGGCGTGGTGTCGGTGCACTACCAGGGCAACAAGCAGACGCTCGACCGCACTCCTCGCGTGCTCGCCCGCGCCGACCAGGCGCTGCAGATCCTCGGTCGCTACAAGTCGCGCCTCGACGGAGTCACGGGCGCACTGTCCGCGCTCGAGGTCGAGGACCTCGTGACCGTCCGCGACGTTGTCACCGTGCTGCAACGCGCGGAGATGGTGCGCCGGATCGCGGAGGAGATCGAGGGCTACGTCGTCGAGCTGGGTCACGACGGCCGGCTCGTCGAGCTCCAGCTCGAAGAGCTCACCGGCGGGGTGCTCGCCGACCTGCGGCTCGTGGGCAAGGACTACTTCATCGAGTCGCCCGAGTGGATGCTCGTGCAGGTCACGACCCGGCTCGCCCACATCTCCGACGACGAGTTGCTCGATCTCCGATCGGTGTCGTCGGTGCTGCATCTTCCGGCCGAGCTCGACCTCGACTCGTCGTTGCAACCGCGCGGCTACCGGTTGCTCAGCAAGATTCCGAGGTTGCCCGAGACGATCGCCGGTCACGTCATCGAGCGTTTCGGCACACTGCCCAAGGTGATGCGAGCAAGCCTCGCCGACCTGGTCGAAGTCGAAGGTGTCGGCGAAGCGCGCGCCCGCGCGATCAAGGACGGCTTGTCGCGCGTCGCGGAGACGTCAATCCTCGATCGCTACGCGTAGGCATTAGCTTCTGCCGTATGGCAGCACTACGCGAAGGACCCGTCTACGACGTCACGGTGGAGCCCGGGCCGCTCGTCGTCGACGGTCTCGAGGTCGCGGGCGTGCATGCCCGCCCCGACGGGCTTCCGAGCGCAGGGCTGGTGCTGCACCCCGACGTCGGCGGGTTGCGCCCGTTGTACGAAGACATGGCGCGCCGCCTCGCAACGCACGGTCTCGCGGTCTGGGTCATCGAGCCGTTCGCCTCGCAACCGGAATCGGTGCGGTCGTCGGTCGAGTCCCGGCTCGCGCACGTGAAGGATCTCGACGACACCCAGCAGCTCGACATACTCGAAGCCGCCGCCAACCGGCTCGTCGTCGAGGATGACGTCACCCGGGTGTCGGTGCTCGGCTTCTGTATGGGCGGCTACTACACCTTCAAAGCCGCCGCGCTCGACCGTTTCGACGCGGCGGTGTCGTTCTACGGAATGGTGCGCACCCCCGACGCGTGGAGAGGTCCCGGCCACCGCATCGAACCGTTGGCGGTCGCGGCGGAGATGGCGCCGACTCTCGCCTTCTTCGGCTCGAACGATCCCTTCACTCCCGCGGCCGACATCGAGGCGCTCCGCGCCGGATGGACCGCACGGACCGATTGCGAGATCGTCGTAGTGGAAGGCGCGGA
>DASYJT010000181.1:0-6020 GCA_035996165.1 Acidimicrobiia bacterium | reverse complement strand
GTTGTTCCGCAAGATCCTCGAGCTCGTCGACGAGGAGGCCGCGCTCGGAGGTGAGCTCCGTCCGCAGACGACCGCCCGCGGGATCGGCTTGTTGTTCGGTCTGCAACACCGCACGTTCTTCGACCGCGCGCCGGCGTGGGCCGCGCTGCAAGCGTTGCCGCTCGCCGAGCGCATGGCCGCGTTGCGCGACGACGCACGCCGGGCCGAGCTCCTGCACGCCGCCGAAGACGGGAACACGCCGCCGCTCGACTGGAAGGGCGTGTACGTGCTGACCCGCGACGACGTCGACTACTCGGCGGATCCGGAGACCTCGCTCGCCGCGCACGCCGAGCGGAAGGGCGAGACGATCGCGGAGGCATTCGTGCGGATCTCGCTCGAGACCGAGGGCCGGGCCCTGTTCAACTACCCGTTCCTCAACCAGCGGATGGACGCGGTCGAGGAGCTCCTCGACCACCCGCGTATGGCGATCGGGCTCGGCGACTCGGGTGCGCACGTGGGCCTCATCATGGACGCGTCGCTGCCGACTTGGTTCCTGCTGCACTGGGTCCGCGACCGGCGGAAGTACACGATCGAAGACGCGATCCGGCGGATGACCTCCGACACCGCCGACCTGTTCGGCGTGACCGGCCGGGGAGTATTGCGCGAGGGCGCGTTCGCCGACGTGAACGTGCTCGACCTCGACGCGCTGGCGCTCCAGCTGCCCGAATTCGTGCACGACTTCCCCGCCGGCGCGGGCCGGTACGTACAGCGCGCCGACGGATACCGCGCAACGCTCGTGAACGGCGAACTCTTCGTCGAAGACGGCACCCCGACCGGTACGCACGCGGGCCGCACGTTGCGATCGTCCCCCTGATCGGTTTTCTCGGAATTCGACCAGGTGAACTGGCGGAGATGCCGGAGATCTGACGGTCCCGGCCGCTAGCATCGGCCGCTGATCCTCGGTCGTTCCGCGCTGCGCTGGGTGGGGAAAAACGAATTGACGCCTCGGCCTCTTCGAACACCCATCCGCCCATGACCGCGACCACCGACGACCCGCGTCCGGCGACGCTCCGCTATCTCCCGGGCCTCGACGGCCTGCGCGCGATCTCGGTTCTGGCCGTGGTCGTCTTCCACCACTACGTCATCGGCGGACACGAGGTCGGCTGGGCGCCCGGCGGCTTCCTCGGCGTCGAGGTCTTCTTCGTCGTCAGCGGGTATCTCATCACGTCGCTGCTTCTCAGCGAACGACGTGATTCCGGCCGCGTCTCATTGCGATTGTTCTATCTTCGCCGCGCCCGGCGCCTCCTGCCGGCGCTGTTCACGCTGCTCGCGGTGATCGTCGCATATTCGTTGCTGTTCCTGCCCGACGCGATCGGCGCGCTGCGCTCCGACGTGCTCGCGGCCCTCACCTACACGAGCAACTGGTGGCAGATTCTCGCCCACCGTTCGTACATCGCCGAGGCCGGAAGACCCGAGCTGCTCAAGCACCTGTGGTCGCTCGCAATCGAAGAGCAGTACTACCTCGCCTGGCCCTTCCTGTTGATGCTCGGGCTACGCAAGCTCGGCCGCCAACGCATGCTCACCGTGATGATCGGCACCGCGGCCGGCTCCACGTTGCTGCTCGCGCTCTTGGCGCACGGGAACATCGACCACGCGTACTACGCCACCTACAGCCGCTTGTCGGGATTGCTGCTCGGTTCCGCGTTCGCGTTCTCGTTCGCGCCCTATCGCATCCGAGGTGTGCCCGGCCGAGGAGTACGCGTCGCGCTCGACGTCGCCGGCGCGTTCGGGTTGCTCGTCCTGCTCGGATCCTTCGGCATGCTGCACCGCTTCGGCATCAACGGCTTCTCGTTCCCCACCTCGATCCGCGACAACCTCGCCGTGTTCCACGGTGGATTCCTGCTCGTGGATCTCGCCACTCTGCTCGTCATCGCGGCCGCGGTGCACCCGGCTTCCGACGTCGGCCGCGCGCTCGGCTGGAAGCCGTTGCAGTGGATCGGCTTGCGCTCCTACAGCCTCTATCTGTGGCACTACCCCATCTTCTGCATCACTCGGCCCGGTCTCGACATCCACCGCGTCGGCATATGGGTCGTGTCGTTCCGGTTCGCGGGTTGGCCGGTGTTCGTCATCCGCCTCGCGCTGTCGTTCGCGGCGGCCGAGTTGTCGTTCCGGTTCGTCGAGACACCCATCCGCAAGGGCGCGATCGGTCGGTACCGCGAAGTCGTGCGCGACTCGGTCGGCGAGCGCCGCCAACGCCTTGTGCGACGGGGCGCGGTGATCGGGAGCGGGTTGTCGCTCGCGGCGCTGATGCTCGGGACCGGTCTCGCCACCGCGCAGGCGCAGGCGCCGAGCATCGCGGGCGTCGACGCGGGCGGATCCGAGAACGGCGCCAAGGCCGATCCGCGCGCGCTGGCGGCACTGCGCGACACGACCACCACGACGCGCACGACCCCGACGACGAAACCGAAGCCCGGACCGACCGTTCACGTTCCGCCGTCGACCACCACGACGACGCGTCCGTTCGATCCGCTCGCGCACGTGCTCGGCATCGGCGACTCGGTGATGCAGGGTGCGAGGACGAGTCTTCTGGCCGACATCCCCGGCATCGCCGTCGACGCGGTGAAGAGCCGGCAGTTCGGTGAGGCCATCACGGTCGTACAGGCGTACAAGAACCTGGGCTTGCTCCCGGCCACGATCGTGGTCCACCTCGGCACGAACGGTCGCGTCACCGACGGCTTGTTCGACCAGATGATGCAGACGGTCGGCGCCGGGCACACGGTGTACTTCCTGACTGCACGCGTGCCGCGCTCGTGGGAGTCGGAGGACAACGCCACCTTGCACCGCGGCGCCACGCGCTGGAAGAACGCGCACATCCTGGAGTGGCGCGACTTCGCGGGATGCCACGACGACTGGTTCGTCAACGACGGGTTCCACCTGCGCACGCTCGGACAGCACGCGTACGCCGACTTCGTGCGCCTCGGGATCCGCGGGAAGGCACCCACCACCTGCAAGAAGTGATCGACGCCGGATCGGACGCCGGCGCGGTACCTACCGGTGCCCGATCCAGCGCACTGTCCAGTCGATGACCTGCAAAAAGCGATACCCGAGGTAGAGCGCGAGCGCCGATCCCATCAGCTTCAGGTGCCACGGAACGGCCGGCTTCGGTTCGTCGGCGGGCCGGGTCATCCCGGGAATCAGGCCCCGCTCCACGATGGACCCGCATTTCGGGCACGTGGCGTCCGGGCGCACCGTCGACGGCGTCAGGAACTTGTTGCAGCTCACACACCACGGCATCGCCGCCATTCGAGCACTCCGAGGCGGCATCCGGGCAAACGCGCGATCCCTACCAGGTTCTTGCATTTCTCGGACGGTTCGCTCAGGACCGGTGTCGAGACTGCCGGTATGCAGCGAACCTCCACTCGACGCCTTCCTCCGCCCGTCCGGTTCCGGGCCCTCGGAACCACGGCCGTGGTCGCCGTCACCGACGCGCGGGTGCGCGACGAGGCCGCGGAGATGCTCGCACTCGAGCTCGATGCCATCGACGCCGCGTGCAGCCGCTTCCGCGACGACTCGGAGCTCAGCCGGGTCAATGCCGCGGCGGGCGCGTGGGTCGCGGTCTCTCCACTGTTCCTCGCGGCGCTCCAAGTCGCGTTGACGGCCGCCCGAACCACCGACGGGTTGGTCGATCCGACGCTCGGTCGCGCGCTGCGCGTCCTCGGTTACGACCGCGACTTCGAGAGCGTCGCGGCCGATGGCCCACCACTACGCGTACGAGTCGAACGGACCGCCGGATGGCGCGCCGTCGGCGTCGACTCCGTGTCGCGCCGGGTTCGGGTTCCACGCACCGTGGAGCTCGATCTCGGCGCGACCGCCAAGGCGTTCGCCGCAGACCGCGCCGCGGCACGTATCGCCGCCGTGACCGGCTCGGGTGTGATCGTCGACCTCGGGGGTGATTGCTCGATCGCCGGAGAATCGCCCGAGGGTGGCTGGACCGTCCGCGTCACCGATCGCCACGATGCGTCCGCGGACGCGCCCGGCGCGACGATCGCGCTGAGCGCGGGCGGGCTCGCGACTTCGGGGATCACCGCCCGACGCTGGATCCGAGGCGGGCGCGAGCTGCATCACGTCGTCGATCCGCATACCGGTTGGCCGGCTCGAGCGGTATGGCGGACGGCTTCGGTCGCGGCGGCCACGTGCGTCGACGCCAACGTGGCTTCCACTGCCGCGATCGTGTTGGGCTACGGAGCCCACGCCTTCCTCGAGGCCCGCGGATACCCCGCCCGGCTGGTCGCCGGGGATAGCTCGGTCGAGGTGCTCGGCGGCTGGCCCCACGAAATCGAGGACTGACGCGCCATGGCATCGGTCACAACGGGCGTTTCGGGTATCTGGTAATCCCTGTCAGGTGCCGATCATCTGCACGTGGCCACCGACACGACTCGCGCACTCTCGGTATCGGGATCCCGCCCGATCCGGGTCGGAGCCTGGGCGCGCGTCGAGCTCGCGGGCGGCGATGTATGGGCGGGCCGGGTCAGCTACGTCAGTGGTGAGCTGGTCGGGCTGAAGGCCTCGACGATCGTCGTCGGCCGGGTCAAGGCCGGCGACACCGTGACGCTCGTGATCGGCAAGGGCGAGTCGATGGTCGCCGCCCAGGCCCGGGTGTTGTCGGCGTCGGGCTCGTTCATGCGGGTCTCGCGGCGGGAATCGTCCGAGGGCCTCGAACGGCGCCGGGCACTGCGGGTGCCGATCGAGCAGATCGTGACCGTCTCGTACACGACGCCCGGAAGCGACGGCGCCCTCAGCTGCGACGCCGAGGTGACCGACATGTCGGCCTCCGGATGCGCACTGCGGGCCCGCTCGGAGCTTCCCGTCGGCAACCTTGTCTCGGTCTCGGTCCGCATCGTGGGGACCGACCTGAACCTGACGGGCAAGATCGTCCGCGCCTGGCGTTCGGACGAGGCCTGGAGCGAGCACGCCGGGATCCAGTTCGACCCCCTCCCGGCGAGCACGACCAACCTGATCAACCGCTTCCTCGTGGAGCAGCTCCGGGAGACGTCGAATCCTCGGGCGAACTGCGGCCGGCGGACCACCGCCGAGGCGTAGATAGCGGCGATCTTCCGGCCGCTCGCCCGGCCGGGCGGCTCAACTCCCGCCTCCGGGGGCCGATCGAGGACCCATGAAACCGCGTGGTCCACGATGAGCCAATTCGACGAGGTCCTGGCATCGCCGGAATGGGCGTTCACGGTCGCGGCCGCGCTCGAGCAACAGCTCGGCGACGACCGGATCCTCACCGTCGGCACGGCGCGCGAGAGCGTGGCCGATGTACTCCGCGACGAACCGTCGCGCACGGTGTCGGTGCGGTTCACGACGACCGACGGAGAGTCGGGCACGATCGCGTTGATCGCGGCCGCCCCGTTCGCCGAGGCGCTCGAACGCGCGGCATCGGACGAGATCCTGTTGACCGCATGTGCGGCCGCCCTCGAAGCCGCGGCGCGCACGATCGGCGCGCAGGCCGTCATCGAGATCGAAACCGAAGCAGGTCACGAGACCGACCCCGAAGCCGCGGCCGATGAAGGCGGCGGCGCGGGCCTCTCGGTGTACCCGCTCCTCGACGGCGGCGACCGGTTGGGATGCCTCGTGCTGCGCATCAGCTCCGGTGAAGTCGCGGGCGCACCGTCGACCGCGTCGGACACCCGGACGCCGGTGGCGTCGGGTACGAACGGCGGCGCCGCGGCAGGCGCTTCCTACGTATTGGCCGACGTGGAGATGGGAGTGACCGCCGAGCTCGGCCGGTGCCGCATGACGGTACGCGAGCTGTTGTCGATCACACCCGGCGCGGTCATCGACCTCGACCGAGCGGCGGGTGCACCCGTCGATGTCTTGGTCAACGGCACGCTCATCGCGCGTGGCGAGGTCGTCGTGATCGACGAGGAGTTCGGCATCCGAATCTCCGAGCTCATCCCGCAACCCGCCGCGGCGCGTTAGCGGCGAGCGGTCGCAACCCCGATCATGCCCTCGCTGTATCCCGCACCCAACGAGCACGA
>DASYJT010000180.1:0-4740 GCA_035996165.1 Acidimicrobiia bacterium | reverse complement strand
CCCGAAGCCCGACCCGAAGTGCGTCACCCGCGTCAACCCGAAGGGCTTCAACGACGGTCTGCTGTATTACGACGCGAAGGGGCCGGTGGGCGGCGTCACTCAGATCTTCACGACGAAGCGGTTCTACACGCTCGGGCAATTCAGTCGCTATGTCCGTCCCGGCGCGGTCCGTCACGATGTGCGGGGTACGCCGGCCGGTGTTCGGGCGATGGCGTTCGAAGCGGGCGCGCGCTGGACGGTCGTCGCCTGGAACGAAGGCAAATCCGACCGCACGTTCGCGGTCGAGTTGCCGAATTCTGCCGTCGCGGCCCGCTCGGCGGTTGGCACGTCGGCCAGCGCGGCACTCTCGCCGGTCGCGCTTCCGGGTCGCACCGCTACCGGTCGCTGGCTCGTCCACCTCCCGGCCCGGTCGATCGCGACGTTCCAATTCCGCTGACTGAGGTGGCGCTTCTCACCTGATTCTTGTGCGTCTCCAAGATCCGCCCCACCCGCACGCGCGATCGTCCGGACATGCAGGAGCTGGGTGTCGTTCCGAACTTGCGAACCGTCGGGCCGGTCGTCGACGTAGTTGTGCCCGTCTTCGACGAGGAACGGGCGCTCGAGGCGAGCGTTCGTCGGCTCCACGCCTTCTTGAGCCGCGACTTTCCGTTCTCGTGGCGCATCACGATCGTCGACAACGCCTCCACCGATCGGACGTGGTTGCGCGCCGTCGGACTCGAGAACGAGCTCGCCGGCGTTCGAGCCATCCATCTCGACCGTAAGGGTCGCGGCCTCGCGCTGCGATCCGCGTGGACCGCGAACGACGCCGATGTCGTGGCGTACATGGACGTCGACCTATCGACCGACCTCGACGCGTTGCTGCCGCTCGTCGCGCCGTTGGTGTCGGGTCACTCCGACGTCGCCATCGGCTCGCGCCTCGCGCCCGGATCGCGCGTCGCCCGGCATCCGAAGCGCGAGCTCATCTCGCGGAGTTACAACCTGATCTTGCGCACCGTGCTCGCAACCCGCGTACGCGACGCGCAATGCGGCTTCAAGGCGGTGCGGTCGAGCGTCGCGCAGCGACTCCTTCCGGCCATCGAGGACGACGGCTGGTTCTTCGACACCGAGCTGTTGTTGCTGGCGGAACGCAACGGCCTCCGCATCCACGAGGTACCGGTCGACTGGGTCGACGACACCGACACCCGCGTCCGCGTGATGTCGACCGCGATCGGCGACCTGAAGGGAACGGCGCGCATGATCGTGCGCTTCGCCCGGGGCCGTGGACGCGTCGACCTCGGTGCGGCGGCGCGTCCGGCGCTGGCGAACGACTTCGGGCGACGATTCGTCGCGTTCGCACTCATCGGCGCGGCCAGCACGGCGGTGTCGCTGGCCGTGTTCCTACTGAGCCACAACGTGCTCGGACCGATCGGTGCCAACGCTCTCGCCGTGAGCGCGACGTTCGTCGCCAACGCCTGGGCGCACGCGCGGTACACGGAGCAACGAGCGCGTCCGCGGTGGGCTCGGGCCGCGTCGCTCTACGCAGGATCGATCGTCGTCACGAGCGCGGCGCTGGCCCTCGTCGACGCGTCGACGAGCAGCCTGGCTGCGCAGGTCGCCGTCCTCGTCGCGACCTGGTCGCTGGCCGCGGTCGCGCGCTTCTTCGTGAGTTCCCAATGACGATCGTGCAGCGCATGTCGCGCTGCCTCGTCGTCTCGGTCGGCACGACCCTGCTGAGCGCCGCTGTTCTCGTGGCGTTGGCGCTTGGTGCGGGCGTGCCGGCCGGGCCGGCCAACGTGGTCGCGGTGTGTTGCGGGATCGCGCCGTCGTACTTCGCGAACCGCCGTTGGGTGTGGGGTAAGTCCGGTCGCAGCGATCTCGTGCGCGAAGTTGCACCGTTCTGGATCCTCTCGCTGGCGGGACTCGTCGCCTCGACGGTCGCGGTGTCGATCGTCGCCTCGGCCACCGTGCACTGGTCGGTTTCCGCCCGTTCGATCGCCCTGCCTCTCGCGAACCTCGCCGTGTTCGGCGCGCTCTGGTTGGTCCAGTTCGCACTGCTCGACACCGTCTTGTTCCGCGCCGTTCCCAATGAAGCCGTTCCGAATTCCTCGAGGGAGAACTTCGCATGAGCACCATCAGCCCACCTCGTGTGGACGCCTCCCCCGCGCTCGGCGCGTCGCCACCGGCGGTCCCCGCGGCCGTGCGGCGTCGGCCGCGCGTCGAGCGGGTGTGGCGCGGGCCGGACTCCGACCCCGCGTGGGTCCGGCCCGCGCTCCTGGCACTGCTCGCGGTGACCGCCGCGCTCTACCTCTGGAATCTCGGTGCATCCGGGTGGGCGAACTCGTACTACTCGGCCGCCGTCCAGGCCGGCACCCAGAGTTGGAAGGCGTTCTTCTTCGGGTCGACCGACGCGGCGAACTTTGTGACGGTCGACAAGACACCCGCGTCGCTGTGGGTCATGGAGATCTCGGGGCGCATCTTCGGCGTGAACGCGTGGAGCGTTTTGGCACCGCAGGCACTCGAGGGTGTCGCCGCGGTTGGCATCCTGTTCGCGACCGTCAAGCGTTGGTTCTCGCCCGCCGCCGCGCTCATCGCCGGCGCGGTGTTCGCGCTCACACCTGTCGCGGCGTTGATGTTCCGCTTCAACAACCCCGACGCGCTGCTGGTCCTGCTGCTCGTCGCGAGCGCGTACGCGATGACCCGCGCCCTTGAAGACGGGCGACTGCGCTGGATCGTTGGCGCGGGAGTATTCGTCGGCTTCGGATTCCTCGCCAAGGAACTGCAGGCGTTCCTCGTCCTTCCGGCGTTCGGGCTCGTCTACCTCCTCGCGGGGCCGCCGAAACTCGCGCGCCGGATCCGCGACGTCCTCGTGCTCGGCGTGACGACACTGCTCGCGGGCGGTTGGTGGGTCGCGATCGTCCAAATGTGGCCCGCGTCGAGTCGCCCGTACATCGGGGGCTCGCAGAACAACAGCTTCTGGAACGTCCTGTTCGGATACAACGGGTTCGGCCGGTTGACCGGTAACGAGTCGGGCAGTGTCGGCGGCGCGCCGACCGGAACCGGGCAATGGGGTCCGACCGGCATCACGCGCATGTTCAACGCGCAGTTCGGCGGCCAGATCTCCTGGTTGTTGCCGGCCGCGCTCGTGCTGTTGGTCGCCGGCCTCGTGTTCACGGCGCGACGCGCCCGGACGGATCGCACCCGTGCTGCTCTCGCCCTGTGGGGCGGGTGGTTGGTCGTGACCGGCCTGGCCTTCTCGCTGGGCCAGGGCATCATCCACGAGTACTACTCGGTCGCGCTGGCACCCGCGATCGGCGCGATCATCGGCATCGGCGCCACGACGTTCTGGGCGCGCCGCGACCATCCGGCCGCTCGGGTGCTGCTCGGCTTCGTGATCGCCGCAACCGCGGTCTGGGCATTCGTGCTGCTGAACCGCACTCCGTCGTGGGTGCCGTGGCTCCGGGCGGGCGTGCTGATCGTCGGGCTCGGTGTCGCAGCGGTTGTCGCGATCGGATCCGCCTCGCGGGGACGCCTCGGCGTCGCGCTCGCGATCGCCGCGATCGGTATCGGTGTCGCGGCGCCCGCCGCGTACACGCTGTCGACGGTCAAGAACCCGCACACGGGCGCGATCCCGACCGCCGGACCCGCGAGCAGCGCGGGCGGACGTCTCGGCCGGGGTGGAGGCGGACCGCGCAACGGCCCACGCGCGTTCCCCGGCGGAGCCCCACCCGCGTTCGCCGGTGGGAACCCGCCGCCCGGCGTCGGGCCGGCCCCCGGTGGCGGTGGCGGTGGTGGCGCGGGCGGAGCCGGCGGTCTGCTCAACGGTTCGACCCCCGGTGCGGCGATCACCTCGCTGTTCGAGAGCAGCACGGGCTATCGGTGGACCGCGGCGGCCGTCGGCGCCAACAACGCGGCCGGGTACCAGCTCGCGTCCGGCAAGGCGATCATGGCGATCGGCGGCTTCAACGGCACCGATCCGACTCCGAGCCTGGCCCAGTTCGAGCAGTACGTGAAGGGCGGGGCGATCCACTACTTCATCGCGAGCGGCGGCGCCGGCGGCGGGCGCGGAGGCAACGGCGGGGCGAGCACGTCGAGCGCGATAACCCAGTGGGTGGAGCAGAACTTCACGGCGCAGACCGTTGGCGGCGTCACGATCTACGACCTCACCTCATGACCCCGCCCGGGGGCCGGGAGGGCACCCGTCCCGGGTACCCTGCTGGCATGGCCGACCCGGCGGGGTTCGCAGATCAGGCGATGCCGTACATGTCGGCCCTCTACGCGGCCGCGTTGCGCATGACCCGGAACCCGAGCGATGCCGAAGACCTGGTGCAGGAAACGTTCCTCCGCGCGTACCGCGGATTCGAGGGTTTCCACGAGGGCACCAACCTGAAGGCGTGGCTCTACAAGATCCTCACGAACACGTTCATCAATCAGTACCGCGCGAAGAAGCGCCGGCCCGACCAGGTCGACCTCGACGACGTCGAGGACTTCTACATCTTCCGCAGGCTCGGTGGTCTCGAAGCCGCCGAGGCGACACGTACGCCCGAAGCCGAGGTGTTGGAAGGCATTCCCGACTCCGAGGTGAAAGAAGCGCTCGAGTCCATCCCGGAACAGTTCCGGATGGCGGTGATCCTCGCCGATGTCGAGGGGTTCTCCTACAAGGAGATCGCCGACATTCTGGACATTCCCATCGGAACCGTCATGAGCCGTCTACATCGCGGAAGAAGAGCGCTCCAAAAGATGTTGTTCGAGTTTGGTCGCAGC
>DASYJT010000179.1:0-22659 GCA_035996165.1 Acidimicrobiia bacterium | reverse complement strand
CTACGGCGACGCGGGCGAGATCGCCGAAGTCGCCGCCGAGCTCGACAGTCTCGGATACCGCGCGATCTGGATCCCCGACGTCGGGGGTGACGTCCTCGGATCGGTCGAGCTCCTCTTGCGCGCGACGCCGAAGACCGTCGTTGCGACCGGCATTCTCAACATCTGGATGCACGAACCGGCCGAGGTCGCCGCGCGGCGCGCGGCATGGAGCGAGGAGTGGCAGCGCCGCTTCCTGCTCGGGCTCGGTGTGAGTCATGCCGTGCTCATCGACCACGAAAACCCCGGGCGCTACTCCAAGCCGTACTCGAAGATGGTCGACTTCCTCGAACGTCTCGACGCCGCCCCGACCTCGGTTCCCGTCGATGCCCGGGTGCTCGCCGCGCTCCGGCCGAAAATGCTCGGCCTCGCCCGCGATCGCGCCGCCGGCATCCATCCCTACTTCGTGCCTGCCGAGCACATTGCGCACGCGCGCGAGATCCTCGGCGCGGACGCGACGATCGCCACCGAGCTCGCGGTGGTGGTCGATGGCAATCCGTCGACGGCCCGCGCGACCGCCCGCCGGCACACCGCGACCTACGTCGGCCTGCCGAACTACACGAACAACCTGCGCGACTTCGGGTTCGGCGACGACGATTTCGCCAATGCCGGGAGCGACCGCCTCGTCGACGCCATCGTCGCCTGGGGCGATATCGACGCAATTGCGCGGCGAGTGCAGGCGATGCACGACGCGGGCGCCGATCACGTGTGCATCCAGGTCATCCGGCCCGACGACGACTTCCCCCGCGCCGAATGGCGCGAGCTCGCGCCCGCCCTCGTCGGCTGACGGATCACCGGGGTCGACGGGTCGTCCGGGTCTGAGTCAAACTGTTCGTCTCAGTCTTCGGGGCAGAGAGCGGGGGGATAGTGACGCGGCGGGTCGCATTCGTAGGTGTTGTCGCGATGTTCCTCGCGGCCCTGAGCCCGGCCGGTCACGCCGGCGCGGGCGTGGCCGCATCGCCGGCGTCGAGGCCCGGCGGACGTGTCCACGCGCTTGCCCGGAGGGGCGCGCGCGCGGGCGTCGCCGCCAACGCCGCGGTCCCCGCCGCGGCAATCGGCTCGGGAAAGCTCACATACCACGGCGGTCCGATACTGCACGGCACGACCACTTACGCCGTCTACCTCCAGCCGGCCGGCACCTACATGAGCCCGACGTACCGCTCGAACATCGCGAAGTACCTCTCTGCGGTCGGCGGCACCACGTTGTACGGCGTGCTCGCCCAGTACACCGACATCGCCGGTTCGACCGAGAACGCCAGCACCTACGGCGGCGAGTGGACCGACACGACGTCCTTCGCCGGGCGCGGAACGCCCGGCAATCCGCTCGGCGACAGCGACATGAGCGCGGCGGTGCGGAATGCCGCCGCCGCAAATCCCACGTGGGTGCGGCCCGGCGCGCACGCGATCTACTTCGTCTTCCTGCCCCGCGGCGTGTACGAGCGGTATGACGCGTTCGACGAATCGTTCGTCCAGTTCTGCGCGTACCACAGCTACTTCACCGATCCGCTTACTGCGGTCACCGGCTACTACGCGGTCATGCCGTACGCGGGCACCGACCTCGCGGGCTGCGGCAGCGAGCCCGCGGGCCTTCCGACCCCCAACGGCGACGCCGACGCCGACGCCGAGATCAACGTGATCTCGCACGAGCAGATCGAGACGGTCAACGATCCGCAACTCAACGCTTGGTACGACGCCGCCGGCTACGAGATCGCCGACAAGTGCGCGTCGTCGCTCGGAGCGGTCGCCGCCGACGGCGGCAACGTCACGTTGACCGGCCAACGCTTCTTGGTCCAGCAGGAGTTCAGCAACGTCGACAACGCCTGCGTCATCAAGCTCGCGGAGACGATGGTCGCGATTCCGTATTTCCTGACGACCGCGCCCGGCGTGATCGACGTCGTTCCCGTGCACGTCAGGAACGCGAGCCGCATAGACGACTACGGCTACACCGGAACCGTGACCATCACGACGAGCGACCCGCTTGCGAGCTCGGTGCCGGCGACCTACACGTACCAATCCTCGGACCGCGGCGCGTACCCCTTCTACGTCACGTTGTGGACGCCCGGACGCCAGACCGTCACCGCGACCGATGCGACGAACGGTCTCCAAACGACGACGACCATCACGGTCGTCCGCGGGGGGGTCGACAACGGAGGATTCGAAGCCGGGCTCACCGGGTGGACGCGCGTGGGCGCGTCCACCACGACGAACGCGGCCCACAGCGGCGTCCTCGCCGCCCGAGTGGGGGCGCCGACGCCGACCCTTACGGCAACGCTGGCGCAGGCGTTCACCGCGCCTTACGGCGCGACGCAACTGCATGTCTGGTACCGCCAGGCCTGCAACGACACGCTGAAGCACGACTGGGCGACCGTGACGCTCAAAGACGTCGTCCTGGTCACCACCCGGGTCATGCTCGCGAAAACGTGCACGAACAACGGTCTGTGGACCGAGGTCACGGCCCCGATCCAGGCCGGCCGCAGATACCGGCTCACGCTCCTCAACCACGACAACAAAGTGGTAGGGACCGCGAGCTCCACGGCTTTCGACGACATCAGCACGTCGTAACCGTCCCGTCGTGCGACCGCGACCCGTGAGGCCGCGCTCGATCTGACAGACTCGGCGTTTCGTGGATACCGGGCCCGTCCTTCGCCTCGAAGGCCTCACCAAGCAGTACGGCGGAGTGACCGCGCTCGACGACCTGACCGTCGCCGTCCCCCGCGGGCGGATCGGGCTCGTCGGCGCCAACGGTGCCGGGAAGACCACGACGTTCCGTCTGTTGCTCGGGCTGGCGCGCCCGACCCACGGGCGCGTCGAGGTCTGCGGGATCGACGTCGCGCACGATCCGATCGGCGTGCGTGCCCGACTCGGTTACATGCCCGAACACGACTGCCTTCCGCTCGACCAGAGCGCCGCCGACGTGGTCTCGACGTTCGGCGAGCTGAGCGGCCTGCCGGCGCGCGCCGCCCGCCAGCGCGCGTCCGAGATCCTCGACCTCGTCGGCATCGACGAGGCGCGGTTCCGGCCGATCAGCGGGTTCTCGACCGGAATGCGCCAGCGCACCAAGCTGGCTCAGGCGCTCGTCGGCGATCCCGAGTTGGTACTCCTCGACGAACCGACCGCGGGACTCGATCCTCTCGGTCGCGAGCAGATGCTGGCGCTCGTCGCGCGGCTCGGCACGTTCGGCATCTCGGTGCTGATGGCCACGCATCTTCTCGACGACGTGCAGCAGGTGTGCGACCACGTCGTGATGATCGACGCCGGTCGGCTCGTCGTATCGGGCGCGACCGACTCGTTGCTCGAACGCACCGGGACCGTGACGGTCGATGTGGGCCCGAGGCGCGACGAGCTCATGGCCCGGCTCGCGGTGACGCACCTCTCGGCCAACGTCGTCGAGGGTCTGGTCGAGGTCAAGATCGACGGCGACGCCGACATGGACATGTTGCGCGACCTCATCGCCGAGCTCGGGCTCCCGCTCTACCGATTGTCGACGCGGTTGACGTCGCTCGACGAAGTGTTCCTGCGTCGTTCCGAGGTCTTGTCGTGAGCACCACCGACGTCGTCGGGACAGGCGCCGTCTACGACCGCGGGTACCGCCCGTACGAAGGCCCGCGCGGCCGGCGCGGCGCCGCGACATTTGCGCTCTACAAGGCGTCGATCCGCCGCGCGCTCGGGCTCCGGCGGTCGTGGCGTCAGAAGGTCGCGCCGTTCGTGCTCCTCGGCGTGGTCACGATTCCCGCGATCGTGAACGTCGGCATCGGCTACGTCACGCGCAACGAGTTGTTCCGCGACCGCATCGCGATCATCACCTACCGCGAGTACGTCGGTGTGTCGTCGGCGCTCCTGTTGTTCGTCGCGCTGGTGGCGCCGGATGTCGTGTGCCCCGACCGCCGACAACACGTACTCCCGTTGATGTTCGCGCGGCCGCTCACCGGATTCGACTACGTCGTGGCGAAGGTGGGCGCCATCGCCACGATCCTGTTCGCGTTCTCGTTCGGCCCGCAGGTCGTCTTGTTCGTCGGCAACATGCTCGTCAGCAACGATGCGCTCCGCTACTTCACCGACCACCTCGACATCGTGTGGAAGGTGCCGCTCGCGGTCGCGATCCTCGCGCTGTACTACGCCGTGATCGGAGTCTCGGTTGCGTCGCTCACGAACCGCCGCATCGTCGCGGGCGCGTCGGTCATCGGGCTGTTCCTGGTCACCTCGATCTCGTCGGGCGTCATCGTCGGCGAGGAGTTCAAATTCGGCGGCGGGTCGTTGGCCGCCCTGATCAACGTGCTCGCGCTGCCGTTGTACCTGCGCGATCTCGTCTTCCTCGGCCACATCGATCCCGAGTCGCCGCTGAACGGCGTGAACGGCGGCGGGTTCTTCGCGGTACTCACCTACCTGGTCGTGCTGTTGGCCGGAGTCGCGGTCTTGCTGTACCGCTACCGCGAGGTCGAAAAATGACGACGACTCCCGCGCCCGCCGCGCGCCCGCAGCACGACGCCGATCCCGCGTTCGTCGTCGACGCAACCGTCGAGATCACCGAGGCGTCGGTGTGGTTCGGGCCCAAGGTGGCGCTGTCGGAGCTCAGCTGCTCGTTCGGCCCCGGCGTGACCGGGCTGCTCGGGCCCAACGGTGCGGGAAAGACCACGTTGATGCGCGCCATCACCGGTCTGCTCGGCGTCAACCGGGGTCGCGTGCGCGTCGAGGGCCTCGACCCGCGGCGCGACCGTCGCGTCCACGGTCGTATGGCACTCGTTCCGGAGGACGAGGCCGTACCAGCCGGTCTCACCGCGCGACAGTTCGTCCGGTACATCGCCGATCTGCACGGAATCACCGATCGCGCCGCACCCGACCGGGCGCTGCAGACAGTCGGGATGTTGGACGTCGCCGACCGGCGCGTCGACGTGTTCAGCAAGGGGATGCGCCAGCGCACGAAGGTCGCGACCGCGCTGGTTACCGATCCCGATGTCCTCGTGCTCGACGAGCCGTTGAACGGCGCCGACCCGATACAGCGCCTGCATCTCATCGCTCTGTTCAAGCACCTCGGGGCGCTCGGCAAGACCGTGATCGTGAGCTCCCACGTGCTCAACGAGGTCGAGCGGCTCGCGGAGCGGGTCATCGTGCTGATGCACGGACGGCTGGCCGCCGCGGGCGGGCATCACGCGATCCGCGACGCGATGGACGATCGTCCACGGCACGTGCTGGTGCGCTCCGACGGCGGCCGCCGGTTGGCGGCAGCGTTGGTCACGCTCGAATCGGTGGCCGGCCTGACCTTCGACCCCATACGCGACGGCCTCGTGATCCAGACCGTGCAGGCGCGCGAGCTCGCCACCGCGTTGCCCCGGCTCGCGCGCGACGCGTCGGTGCGGCTGCTCGAGGTGCGCCCGCTCGACGACTCCCTCGAAAGCCTGTTCCGGGAACTGGTCTCGTGACGACGACCGACACAACCCCCGCGGCGCCGGTCAACATGCCTCGACCGCGCTCACGGTTCGTCGCGATCCTCGTCTACACGTTGCGGTCGTGCCTGCCCCCGAAGCGCTGGGCCGCGCTGCTGTTGCCGTGCGTCGGTGCGATCTTGTTCGCGCTGCTCTCCTATGCGATCCACACCACGAACGAGCGAGCGTTTGCGAATGTCGCGGCCGAGGGGATCTTCGGTCTCGTGATGCCGATCGCCGCGCTGGTCATCGGCGATTCGGTACTCGGCGCCGAAGTGCGTTCCGGCACGTTCCAGTTCACGTGGCTGTCGCCCGCGCCGACCTGGCAGATCGTGCTCGGTCGCTGGTTGGGCGGCTCGATCGTGGCGCTGGTCACGATCGCCCCCGCGGCCGCCCTCGCCGCCGTCGTCGCCAACACGCCCGAGAGCGCGGGCGCCGCGTATGTCGCGGCCGCGCTCGGCAGCGTGAGCTACGTCGCCGTCTTCATCGCCATCGGGTGTCTCACCCGGCGCACCGCGGTGTGGTCACTCGCATTCGTGTTCTTGATCGAACGGCTGCTCGGCGCGGCGCTGACCGGCATCGCCCAGCTCTCACCGTCGTGGGAGTCGCGGGCGATCTTCGTCGCTTTCATCAACGATGCGCCGAGCCGGCTCGTGCGCCAGGGCATCCCGCACGGTGGCGCGGCCATCGTGCGTTTGTTGATCGTGACGGCGGTCGCGTTGTTGATCGCGAATTGGCGCATGCGTCACCTGCGCCTCTCGGGCGCCGCCGACTAGGTCGACCCGCTCGACCACGTGCGATGCGTCGCGACGACGCGGTCCCACAGACGGTCGAGCACTTCCGGTGCGGTGCCGTCGAAGCGAAGGTCGAACAGGTCGCCGAGCGCGGCGAACCACTCGGAGCGCTCGGTGAGCTCCGTCGACTCGGCACCGGAGCCGACGCGGCTCAGCACGAGACCGCGTACGACGTCGACGCCCGTCGCGTCGCGATGCTCGGCCATCGCGACCTGCAGGAACGGCGACTCCGGCGCGGTCGACAGCCATGCGTGCTTCTCGCCGAAGTCCGTCATGTCGGCTTCGCCGGTCGTCCAGCTCATCCCGACGAAACCACCGTTGGGATCGTGCGCGAGGTGCCAGTCGCCCACGCCGTCGTCGGTCTCGTCGAGGACGAGCCGAAACGGTGCCTGCTCGTAGTCGCCCGCGGCGAGTGGCAATGCCTCGTAGAGCGCGTCGCCGAGACCCGTGTCGACGTACCAGGTCCCGGACGGGTTCTCGTCCGACGAAAGGTCGCTCACCGTGAGCACGAGATGGTTGCCCGCTGAACCCGGGTCGGGACCATCGGGGCCGTGCACGCCACCGACATGACGACTCACCGCGTAACCGAGTGAATGCAGCAGCTCCGAGAACGCGCCGTTGAGGTGGAAGCAGTAGCCACCACGGCCTTGTCGGGCGATGCGCGCCACGGACTCGAGCGGATCGATTCCCCACTCCTCTCCCCCGTGCAGCCACATCGTCTCGTACGGGACGCGCTCCACCTGCCGGCGATGCAGGCGTTGCAGCGCCTCGACCGACGGCGGCTCGGCGTCGAGCCCGAGCCGGCGCAGGTACGCCGCCTGCAAGTCCGAATCGATACGAGGTGCGCCGTTCACTCGGGAAGTCTCGCGTCTCGCGTCTGGGTTGACGAAGTTCGGTTTACGAATACACGAACGATTCGACGGTGGGTCAGATCTTTCCGAGGAAGGTGACGCCGTTCGGCACCCCGAGGCCGGTCGTGTTGTCGTACCCGGGCTGGGTCTTGATGGTGAGACCACGGAAGTCGAAGGTCCGCACCGAAGTGACGGTGCCCTGACTCGCGTTGATGCCGTTGAGGTAGTCGACGCGAACGTCGGCTGCCTTGGCGTGCAGCACGTCGATGATCGACGACGAGCCCGACAGCGAATACAGAGTCGGGTTGATGAAGCCGTGCGGCGAGCCGGTGCTGTCGTCGGCGAGCGCCATCAGTCCCGCGAACAGCGGCGCGGAGAGACTCGTCCCACCGATCCGGTACTCGCTGTACTGCACCCCACCTTCGCGGGCGGGGAACTTCTGGGTCTGACCGACCAGGAATCCGGTATTCGGATCACCGTCCATCGAGATGTCGGGTACCACGCGGCCATGGAACGACGAGTTGACCCGCGCGAGCGCGTCGGGGACGACACCGCGTTGGTAGTCAGGTTCGGCGAACACGGTGCTCTTGCCGCCACCCGAGCCGTACAAGAAGGCGCCGGGCGGGGCCGGGCTGTACGCGCCGGCGTTCAGGATGCTCTTGCCCGTCTCCCAACCCGTCTCCAGGACCCGCGCACCGGTCGCGCCGATGCCGAGACTCGTACCCCCCACCGCCGTCACCCACGGGCTCGTTGCGGAGAAGTCGGCCGCGGGTGAGCCGAGCGTCGAGACCTCGTCGCCGTTGTCGCCCGACGAGAAGTACAGGCCGATGCCTTCCGCGGCGGCCTGCTGGGCGATCCGTTCGAACTCCACGGCAACCGAGGCCGGGATGTCTTCGCCGAGGTCGCCGTACGAGTTGCTGACGATCTGCGCGAGATGGTCCGAGACCACCGAGTTCAACGCGACGTCGAGCGAAGTGTCGTTGCAGTCGCGGCCACCCACGTAGAGGATGTGCGCGCCGGGCGCCATCGCGTGCACCGCTTCGACGTCGAGAGTCTCTTCGCCCCACCAACCCGTCGCGTCGCACTGGTTCGCGCCGGCGAGCTTCTGGTTCGGCTTGAAGATCTTCTGCGAGAACTGCGACGCCAGGAGCGGGTGCGCCGGGTCGTTGCGCTGCGCGTAGGTGGATGCATCCGCGAAGATCGTCGGCGACGCGTACGCGTCGATGATCGCGACCGTTGCCGACGCGCCGGTGTGGCCCTGGTCGACGTAGCTTCCGAGGCCGTAGACAGACCGCAGCTGCGCCGGCTTGTATCCGCACGGGACATACGGAAGCGGGCTCGCGTATCCCCCGCCGTAGTGCGGGTCGGTCGTGTCGAGCTTCTCGCCCCAGTACGCCGAGCACGGCGGCGCGTTACGGAATCCGGCCGGGGCCGCCGCCGACGGATCGGCCGCGATGTGCTTCGGCTGGAGCAACGACTCCGACTGGTCGACTCCGATCACACCGGATACCGCGGAAGCGACGGAGCTCGGGATCGTGAGATCGCGATCGGCGGCGCGCAGCTCCATGCCGTGCACTCGATAGTTCCCGAGCTTCACACCGAACGTCGAAGCGATCTGCGCCGCCGAACCCGACGCCTCGACGTACAGGTTGTTGGAGGGCTGGCCGAGGAGCGTCAGACCGCTTCCCTTCAACCAGGTGCGCACTTCGTTCACCGTGGCGGCGGTCGGCGCGTACCGAGCGTGCAGTTCGGCGGGTGTGAGGAAGTGGCGGTACGAGGCGCTCTTCGGATCGGAGACGGCGCGCGCCACCGCTTCGAGGCCCGAGTCGTCGGCGCCCTTCAGGTAGACGCGTATGACGACAGCCGAGCTCGGGTTCACGTCGGCGACGCGGTCGGCCGGCACCGCCCAGCGCGGGTGGGAGCTCGCGATCGCGGTACGACCGCTCGCGCTCCCGTTCGACGACGCGGTCGCAGTTCCCCAGCTGCTCGCGACGAGTGCAGACACGGCTGCGATGAGCAGAACCTTGCGCATGGTGGCCTCCGTTCCTCGAACGGTGCGCATGCTAAGGCCCCGCGCGCATCTCGACCACAACGCCGGACGTTACGTCGCCTTCACGCGTGCGCGTGCACGGTCGTAATCGTGTGTGGCCTGGTCGTCGGCGGTGTGATGACGATCGGGTGACGCGTCGTCGTCGTAGTCCGGCGCGGCACGGTGGTCGAGGTCGTCGACGTGGACGACGGAATTGTCGTCACCGGACCGACGTAGAGGTTTCCCGGCTTCATGGGCGTGCCGACGACGTAGACCGATTCGCCTTTGCTCACGAGTGTCGGGAAGTAGTCGGCGACGTGCATCGGAATCCGCGCGCATCCGTGCGATGCCGGAGAGCTCGGCACCGACTGCAGGCCGTGAATCGCGATACCTCCGTCGAAGTAGTACGGATTCCACATCGTGCCGAGCTTGCCCGTGTCCCAACCCCGATGCAGCCATTGGAAATGGAAATGACCGGTCGGAGTGATCGCGTACTGGCAACCGTCGTTGCCACCGCAGAAGTACTCACCGCTCCCGGTCGAGGTGGTCGTGACGAGGATCGGCTGCCAGCGCTTGTAGACGGTGATGACCTGCGTGTCCAGGTTGATCTCGACCCGGTCGCCTTCGGCGTTCGGCAACGCCACCTGGTATGCGAAATGCTCGAGGCCGGCCTGCACTTGCGCGCCGATCACGCCGTCGCGCGCGACACCGAGCAGTTTTTCGACGGCAACCGTCGCGTACTCGGTGTCGGACGAGAAGACACCGTTGAGCGGACCCGGATCGAAGTGCAGTTCCTTGAGGCGCCGTTGGTACGCGAGCACGATCGCACCATGCGACGCAGGACCGATCCCGCCCGGAGGTGGTGTCGGCAGGGTGACGGCCCGAGGTTGCAGCACCGCGGGAATCGTCGACGTGGTGCTCGCGGCGACGGAACTCGACGGCGTACGCGAGCTCTTGGCCGCGCGCGCATGAGCTGTCGCCGAGCACCCGGCCGACAGGAACAACAGTCCGATCATGACCACCCGACGAGTCAGGTGGTCGGCACTTGTGGTGGCAACGGTCATCTGTCGTCCTTGTCGACGACGCATCTACGGTCAGCGAGTGATACCCGTGTGGCCGATGGAGTAACGGCCCGGTTGGGGCCATACGGCGAGCCCGTGCGGCCGGTGCGGTACCGGAATCGACGCGATCATGTGTCCGTCGGTCGTGGAGATCGCGTACACGGCTGCGTGGTATCGCCCCGATAGCCACAGCACTTTTCCGTCGAGCGAGACTCCGCCCATGTCGGGGCTGGTGCCGGGCAGCTGCCACGTCGCGACCACTTTGCGGGTCGCGAAGTCGATGACGCTGACCGATGCGCCGCGGCGGTTGGACACGTAGAGGTGACGGGCGTCCCGGCTGGGGTACAGACCATGGGCGTCGGCGCCGGTTGCAACGAACCCGAGCGGTCGGAACGACGCGCCGTCGATGAGATGGACGCCTCCGAGCTTCATGTCGGCGACGTAGAAGATATTTCCCGCCGGTTCGAGCTTGATGTCCTGCGGGCTCGAACCCGGCAGGTCGAGGTACCCGACGATCTTGCGGCTCGCCACGTCGATCTTCACGAGCCGGCCCGCATATTCACATGTGGCGATGAGGTAGCTGCCGTCGGCGCTGAAGTCCATGTGGTCGACACCGGCACAGTCGACCGGGACGCTCTGTTGCAGCGCGAACGTGTGCGGGTCGCGGAAGTCGAGTCGGTTGCGATACTCGGCGACGACGATCGCGGAGTGTCCGTCGGGGGTGAAGTAGAGGTTGTAAGGATCGTCGACGGGAATGTTCGGCCCGGCGATCTTGCCCGTGTTCGGGTCGATCGGCGTGAGCGAGTTCCCGAGGTTGTTCGTCGCGTAGAGCGTGTGCATGTCCCAGGCGGGGACGACATGCTGCGGACGAGCGCCGGTCTGATACTGGTCGACCACCTTGTACGTCGCCGGGTCGATCACCACGACGACATCCGACATGCTCTCGGGCACGTAGATCAGCGACCGCGCCGCGCGCGTCACGCCATTGAGCATGCCCGCGCCCGAAGCGGCGTAGACGTTCGTCGGGCCCGTCGGCGCGGACCGGTTCGGACGAGTCGTCGTCGGAGTTGTCCGGTTCGCGGCCGAGCTCGCCGATCCGCACGCGGCCAACAACAACCCGGCGACGACGACGAGCACGCCGCGATGTCCCCTCTGCGACGTGCGCCGGTTCCCCACGACCCGGAACGTACCTCCGAGAGCTGAGTCCGACGGTAGAAGCAGGTCATGGTTCGGCAAAGCATGGACTTGCGCGCTTGCGCGCTTGCGCTTCACCTAATACCTGCCGACGTCGGGTCGGGGCTCTACCCCAACCGCGTCAGCACGTTCCGGGTGATCTGCTCGATCTGGCGGTCGCGCCCGGCCAGCCCGTGCGCCCAGTCGGTCGAGCCCGACGTGACGACGGTCGCGCCCGCGTCGTTCGTGTATGCGCCCAGCACCGCGTGGCCGTGCCGGATGCGTTCCACCGCGTCGAGGTCACGCGTCCCGAAGACGCGGGAGGCGATGTACTCCAACTCGCTCGGCTCGCCGCGCTTGGGCGGACGAGGCGCGGTCTCACGCGTGAAGTGCTGCGTCGGGCACGTGCCGAGGATCTCGAAGGTCGACGGCGTGCCGTCCTCGCCGGTCGGGTACGGCAGACCGTCACGGTAGGTGAACACGCACCCGTCGCACTCGTAGCCGACGACGGTCGTGCCGGTGCCGAGCACGTCGCCGTAGCCGAGCCCGGTGCCGTCGAAGATCCAGTGACCGGCGCGATGCACCGTGTAGCCACCGAGGCCGGCGGTGACATTACGACCGATGCGGTGATAGCCCCCGCGCGTGAACGAGACGCCGGTCATGTGGTTCTCCGGACGACCGACGACGACGTCGGACCAGAACGTCGTCACCTCCGACTCGCGGTCGGTGTCGATGAACGGGTCGTTCTTGAGGAAACCCTTGTAGCCGACCATCACATCGTGATCGTCACCCTCGATGCGCACCTGCCACAGCGAGGTGTTGCCCGAGAAGAATGCCGCGTTGCCTCCGCGCGCGATGAACGTCTCGACCGTGTCGCGCATCCCGCGCGACCAGTATTCGTCGTGGCCGACCGACAGATACAAGCTCGCGCCGTCCAGCACTTCCGGGTGTTCTTCGAGATCGGCGTTCGTGCACGCACCGATCTCGAAACCTTCTCGCTCGACCCATTCGATGAAGGGGAGCTCCCAGTCGGGCCAACCGGCCGAACCGGCATAGCCCGACAGATGGTTGAGCTGGATGTAACCGACGTGTGCGGCGTTCTGCGGATCGGGCGCGCCCGTCGCCGTCACCCGTCGGCCGTTCCCGGGCGGTTTGTAGAGGTAGCCCGCCGACATCGGCCGCTGCATGGCGACATGGGTCCCGCCGGTGTAGAGGTTCGGCCCGCCAAAGTCGTTGTACGCGTGCCACGTATTGGTCGCCAGCGCGACCACGATGCGGGTTGCATGTGACGGACGCACGACGAAGAACGCGTAGTCGCGCCGCACCTTCTCCCCGACATCGATCTCCATGACGACCTCGTAGTAGCCCGACCTCCACCTCGGGTCTACGTCGAGCGTCAGCGCGATCGGCCAGCCGCACCCCGCAGAAGACGCGTCCTTCGGCGTCGGGTGCTCGTCGGTGGCGATGCCGTCAGCCGCCGAAGTGAACACGACCTCTCGTCGCCCGCCCACCCGCGCCACCTCGAGCCGCACCGGCCGTCCCCCCGACGACGACATGTGCAGACCGACCTGCTCGCCCCCGCGCACCGATTGCGGCCAGCAGTACCCCGTCACCACGTCGCGTCCCATCCGGCCGACCCTAACTGGGCGGTGACGAGACGCGCGAGTCCCGTCGGTGGGGAGGTTCGGCGGTCAGCGCAGTTGCGGATCGGTGAGATCGAGGTACTCGGTCTCGCCCATTCCGCCCGCGAACTCACCCATGAGCTCCTGCAACTCCGCGGGCATCTCGGTCTGCTCGCCCTTGCGGGCATCCGCCTCGGACGTGAAGTACACGACGTCGATGCAGCGGTCAGGACCGGTCCAGATGCGCAGGCTGCCGAGGAGATCGGGGCGCTGGTCGGCGAACGACTCGAATGCCGCGTCCATCTTCTCCACCTGCGAACGATCGACGCCGGTGGACTTCATCACTTGGACGAAGCCGGCTTCGTTCGAGCCGCCGCCCATCCATTCGGTGATATCGCTCGACTCCGTGAACGTCGGCTCACTGTCGTAGAGCTTCGCCATCTCCTCGAACCACTCGGTCTGCTCCGGTCGCTGCGCGTTCGCGCGCGCCGACGCTTCGTCTTCGAACCGGACGACGGCAAACGTGCGCCCGTCGGCGGCGACGCCGGCCGTGACTCCGAGATATCCGATCGCACCGGGGCGCAGTTCTTGCTGCCACCGGTCCCCCTGGGCGTTGATCGCGGCCGGATCGCTCGTCGTACCTTCGATCACCTGGACGAACATCGTTACCTCCCGTGTCGGTTCGCCCAGTCTGCGCCCGCGCGCCGGGCGAGGCAACGGGCGACGCGAACGCCTTGGTCCCCCGCCTCCAGTCGGCGCGCGTGCGGACGCGGTCAGTGCCCGGCATCTCCGAACGGATAGGTCTTGCCGTCGGCCGCGACGAGCCAGTAGCCGTGGAACGTCGGTGTCGGGAGCAACGCGACGACCGGGGAAGCGAGCGCGGCGCCGCCGAGCGAGCCGTAGAACCCGACATGGCCGACCGCGAACACACCGCCGTCGCGCGCGACCAACCAGTAGCCGCTGTCGGCGCAGTTCGAGACGATCGCGAAGATCGGCGAGATCAGGCGTTGGCCTGCGGTGGAGCCGTGGTAGCGGGCGTTGCCGAAGGCGAACACGCCGCCGTCACCGGCGACCATGTAATAGCCCTTGGCGCTGCACGTGACCGCCATGCCGGTCATCTTCCGGTTGAGCCTCGTCGCGCCCATCGATCCGTAGAACTGCGCGCGGCCGAAGGTGAACACGCCACCGTCGGCGGCGACGACGTCGTAACCGGTCCGGCACGGCGTGCCCGCGATGCCGACGACCGCCGCTTTCAGCGTCGAGCCGGCGATCGACCCGGCGAAGGGTGCGTCACCGGCGGTGAACACACCGCCGTCGGCCGCGAGCGACCAGGAACCGCGACCCGACGAGGTCGCGACGGCGGCGATGATCGGCCGCTCGAGTGAAGCCGCCGCGCCGTTGAACGCCGGCACCGTCGTGAGCGTCCGGTCGGGGCGCACGGCATAGACGGTGCGCGCGCCGTTCGGCAGCAGTTGCGACGGCCGCGGCGTTGCACACGGGCCGGGCGGCGGCGGCGGGGTCTGCGGCACCGGTGGAACCGGCGCGAGCGTGGCCGCCGAGGTCGGGAAACCCTCGCTGGAGTCGAGGTTCGTGGTCCCGTTCGCGATCGCGGTGACCGTGAAGCGGTAGGTGGTACTCGGGTCGAGACCCGTCACGTCGGTTCCGCTGGTGAAGTTCGCGTGCGGAGCTCCGACGGGCGTGATCCCGTTGCTGCGGTACACGCGGACCGTGTACGACGCCGCGTTCACCGTCGGATTGAACACGACATTCAGCGTCGACTGCGAGGCCCCGCTGACGGTCGGCGCCGACGGCCGCGTCAAGTGCCCGAGCACGACGACGAGATTGACGGTCGCCGACTGGGTCGGCAAGACGTCGCCGGCTTTGATGACCGTGACCCTGACCCGGCCGCCCCCGACGGTCGCCGCCGTGTCGGTCAAGGTCGCGAGCGCGACATTGACCGCGTCTTGCGGTCCGGAGAAGGTGATCGCGCCGCTCGAACACGTCGTGCACGGCGACTCCGTCAGGCCGGCGTTGCCCACCACGGCGATGGTGCCGTTCGACGTGGTCGCCTCGATCGTGACGTCGGCCGTGTAGCCGGCGAGGTAGACCAACGACACCGGGTCGGCGTTGCCCAGCGTGAGCCCGGCCGAGCTCGGCGCGGCAAGCAGCTCGGGCACCACCGCCGTGTGCGCGATCGCGTTCGAGGCGAGTCCGGTGCCGGCTGCGTTCACCGCGCGAACGATGACGTTGTACGTCACGCCGTCGACGAGCGAAGTCCCGTCGGTCGACGTCTGCGTGATCTCGAGCGGGCTGGTGTCGGTCGCGCCGTCGGAGCGGTTGCGCCAGGTCGCGCCGTTGTCGGTCGTGTACACGTAGGAGATGATCGGCGACGACCCCGGATCAGCCGGCGGGGTGAACCCAACCGTCAGTCCACCGTGGGCCGAGTCGGGAGCGACGGTATCGAGCGTCGGTGCGTCCGGCACCGTCGACGCGTTGATGGTGCAGGTGTTCGTGTTGGTCGAGTCCCACGTGAAACGGAAGATGACCCCGGTCGCGCTGAACGTCGGGCTGATGAACGTCGCGGTGTAGAGCACCGTGTCGGGGATCACCAGCGCGGAAAGATCGACATTGCCCTGCGCGTCGATGACGAGATCCGTTCCGCCGGCGATAGGAGCGCCTTGCGCATCGGTGAGCGACAACGTCGCCGAGGTGTACGCCGACCGCGCGGGATCGAGGACTTGCACGTTGGTCCAACCCAGTGCTTCGCAGCCCGCGTCGGGAATCACGACACTGCTGCCGACGTGCACCCGGTCGGAACATCCCGAGCTGCCGTCGAAGCCGTCGAACGTGCGGATCTGGCTGCCGCCACCGCCCGAGTTGTCGGCGTTGATCCACATGCAACCGTTGCGGACAGGGTCGGGGGTGACGGTGTAGAGGTAGCTGAAGTTCCCCGTCTCGATCGGGAAATTGGGACAGCCCGCGCCCGTCGCGAAGTCGTAGCAGTACACGGCGTCGGAATCGGTTCCGGTTGCCGACCCGGTCGGGACGAACACGCGGGTCCCGAGGACGGCACCGTCATTCCACAGATCGGTACGGCCGAGCGCGCTGAGCATCGCGGCGGGCGTCGCGATCGAAGCACCGCTGGAGTTCCAACACGGGTATACGCCTTCGTACGGTAAGCACACACCCGTCGCCGTCCCGGTCGTCGACAGGTAAGGGAACGGCGCGCCCACTTGCGACCTGACACCGGGATAGGCATCGGAGACGGCCTGCGGCCACGCACCCGCGCACTCCGCGTTCGTCGCCGGGTTGAAGCAGGTAATGACCCCGCCCGTCCCAGCTGTGTCTTCCACGTGGATGAAGACCTTGCCGCCGGCGGCGACCGTGTTGGTGTCGGAGATCCCGCCCGGGAGCGCGTCGATCGAGCCGACGGGAAGATCGAACGGCTGTCCGGCGCACGCGGCCTCGGTCGCGGTCGAGAAGCAGAGGACCTTCTTGATGGTGGCGTCGTACGCGATCAGCTTCACTCCGACAACCGCGCGCCCACCGATTGCAGTCGAGTCGGTTTCGGGGTTGTCGCCCGCGGCGGTCAGCGCGGTGAATCCGCAGAACGGATTCGTCGCCGCCGTCGTCAAGTCGACGCACACCATGCCGCCCGTCCCGTCGGAGATGCGCGACGTCCAGCCGTACATCTTTCCGGTGCTGTTGTCGATCCAACCCGACGAGTGTGCCGGTGACGTGAAATCGCTCAGCGGTTCGGTCGAGGAAACGGTCTTCGGCCACGGCGATATCCCGCCGACCGTGTCGCAGTGCGAGCCGTCGGCCTGCAAGTGACAGTCGACGACGAACTGTGAACCGTGATGGAAGACATTGAAGATCGAGTCGCCAAAGAAGAGGACGTCCCATCCGTCACCTGAACTCGCGCCCACAAAGCTGCTGCTGGGCGGGGCGCCGACGGTCACGTCCTTGGTGAGGCTCACCGAGGTAACCGCGCTCGCCGGCGCCACCATCGAGGCCTGCACGGCGAGCACCCCGAATGTTGCGCACAGCACGAGCGCGAGCGAACGCGCGCGGATGGTTCGAACCGGCATTCGACAACTCCGGGGTTGGGGTCGGATCGGCGCCTACGCGTCGATCGTGGACCTCCCCCGTCGCGGGACTGTGATGCGAACGTCACCGACCCCGGGGACGTCGCGACCCAACGCGACCCTCCTACCAGCCGGACCCTCGTCTGGCCCGGAGGTGGTCAAATACCACACAGAACCCCGTACCGACGAGAGGGCGACCACCGTGACATTGACGGCCAAGCAGGAAGAACTTTGTGCTCAGTCGCGGTGGGACTTCAGCGATCTGCGGGCGCTGTTCATCAACTGCACGCTGAAGAAGTCGCCTGAGCTTTCGAACACGCAGGGGCTGGCCGACATCGCGATCGAGATCATGCGTCGACAAGCCGTTTCCGTCGAGGTCGTGAGGGCAATCGACCACGACATCGCGACCGGTGTGTGGCCCGACATGACCGAGCATGGATGGGACCGGGACGAGTGGCCGGCGATCTACGAGAAGGTCGAGGCCGCGCACATCCTCGTGCTGTGTACGCCGATCTGGCTGGGCGAGAAGTCGTCGGTGTGCACGAGGGTGATCGAGCGGCTGTACGGCGACTCGCACCTACTGAACGAAGCCGGTCAGTACGCGTACTACGGACGGGTCGGCGGCTGCCTCGTCACCGGCAACGAGGACGGCGTGAAGCACTGCGCGATGAATGTGCTCTATTCGCTGCAGCACCTCGGCTACGTGATTCCGCCCCAAGCCGACGCCGGCTGGATCGGAGAAGCCGGACCGGGGCCGTCGTACCTCGACCCGGGTTCCGGGGGACCCGAGAACGACTTCACCAACCGCAACACCACCTTCATGACTTGGAACTTGCTCCACCTCGCGCGCATGGTCACCGACGCCGGCGGCATCCCCGCGCACGGCAACCAGCGCTCCGAGTGGGACGCGGGCTGCCGTTTCGACTTCCCCAATCCCGAACATCGCTGAACTGGAGACCGGATGTCTGCGATGCCAAAACCGCGCCAGGGGCAAACGTCCTAGGCGAGCGTGACGTTCGGCGCCGATGCCGGTGGACTGACGACCCTGTCGGAGTGAGCCGCGCGGGCGGATACTTGTGTTCGACCTTGGAGGTCACCCATGAACGCGAGGGCAGGAGACGAGATCGTGGTGGACCCGGTAAACACGGGTGAACCCAAGCGCGAAGGCGAGATACTGGAAGTCGAGACGCGCGGCGACGTCGAGCACTATCGCGTTCGTTGGGACGACGGCCACGAGTCTGTCTTCTTCCCGGGACCGACGACGCACGTCGTAACCCTGGGCGCGCCCTGAACGAAGATCCGATCGCCCGCGCTACGAGGCGACCGTGTTCGACCCGCCGAAATCGAAGATCGACGCGCTCTCGCAAGGTCCGAGCTCCGGACAGCCGAGGCAACTCGATGGTGCGACCCGATGAACGGATCCGAACGCGACGTCCCAGCAGCGATTGCACGTTCGGCAGAGGAAGTGCAGCTCGTCCACGAGCGCTTCCGCCACCGGTTCGAGCTGCGTCGAGCCGCAACTCGGGCAGTGCTGCAATGGCCGGCTGATGAGGCTCGGCGCCAGGTCGCCTTCGCGTGTCGTCATGTCATGTCCCTTCAGGTCCTGTTGGCGCCAGACGCAGTCGAGACGATTCGGCGGCCGCTCACCTCGCGGGCCCGGATCCGGACGTAGCGGTCGCGGGCGTCGCCGGCCCAGGGCGGCAGATCCAGTGTCTGCGCCGTCCCGAGCTCGGCGGGATCCACGATTTCCGCGGCGGCGCCGAGCACGTTGACACTCCATCCGGTGCACTCCGCAATGGAAAAGGAGTCGATCTCGAAGATGACGTCGCGTTCCAACGCAGCCGCGATCAGTTTCTCGCCGGGCGCGGTGCGGAACACCACGTCGCCATCGAGGAGCCGATACAACACGGGAAACACGCCCGGGCGGGCGCCGCACACGCCGACCCGCCCGACTCGCTGTGATCCGAGCAGCCCGTCGCACTCTTCACGGCCGATGACTTCGAGTCCGTAGCTGCTCACAACCCGACGCTACGTAGATCGGACCGGGCCTCCCAGGGCCAGAGGTCCCGGTCGGACGGGACTCTCGCGCAATTTTCGCGCGGGGTCGTGGCGTCGGATGAGCCAGCGGCGTATCTCATCGGCGCCCCAAACGATGAACGGGAACGTGACAAGAATCGCGAGCGCGGCCAACGGCGGTGGGCTCGTGCCGAACGCGGCGCGTAAGAAGGGAACCCCCGTGACGGCGATGGCGAACACGACTTCGAACGCGATTCCCCACAGCAGCAGCGGGTTGGTGGTCACGCCGACTTCACGGAGCGACGCACGTTCGGTGCGCGCGGCGAACGCCGTGCCGATCTGACACGCGACGATTCCGAGGAAGGTCATCGTGGTGGCCTGTTGATACGTGTGGTGCAACGCGGTGCCGGCGCCGACTGCTGCGCCCAGGTGCCACCCGGCACGCGTCAGAACGAAGAAGTAGCCGCCCATGACCAGGGCCGCGGACAAGAGGCCGAGGAACACCCACGCGCGGAAGAGCATGGCGGGCCGGATGACGCCCTCACCGCGGGGTCGGGGCGGGCGGTCCATGAGGCCCGGCTCCGCCGGCTCGCGACCAAGCGCGAGGGCGGGCAAGGTTTCGGTTCCGAGATCGATCGCCAGGATCTCGAGCACCGTGAGCGGTAGCGGGATCCTTCCGCCGCTGAGCGCATAGACGAGAAACGGCACGACCTCAGGGGTTGCGTGCACAAAGATGTAGAAGATGAATTTGCGGACGTTCTCGTAGACCCGGCGTCCCTCGGCGACGGCGACGACAATGCTCGCGAAGTTGTCGTCGGTCAGGATCATCGTGGCCGCGTCGCGCGCAACGTCGGTGCCGGAGCGACCCATCGCGATGCCGATGTCGGCTCGTTTCAGTGCCGGCGCGTCGTTGACGCCGTCGCCCGTCATCGCAACCACTTCTCCCAAGGCGCGCAGTGCGTCGGCGATCCGCAGCTTTGCTTCAGGGGAATTGCGGGCAAAGATGATCTCGCGGTGCTCGGTGAGAACACGGTCGAGATCTGCGTCGCTCATCGCGTCGAGCTCCGTTCCCGTGACCACCAGGTCGGCGTCGATGCCAACGCGCTTGGCGACGGCTCGAGCGGTCAGGCCGTGGTCGCCGGATACGACCATGACCCGGATTCCTGCCTGGTGGCAGCGCGCGACGGCGTCGGCGACCTCTGGACGCGGCAAGTCGAGCAAGCTGACAAGACCGACCAGGCACAGGCCCGCCTCGGCCTCGGCGCGCGCTTCGGGCGCCGCTCCCACCAGTCGCCGACGCGCGACGGCGAGCACGCGCAAGCCATCCCCCGCTCGGCGCGTGACATTCGCTTCGACCGTCGAGCGCGCGGCGTCGGTGAGCGGCTGTTCAGTTCCGTCGGGCTGCAGTATCTCGGTACACCGGGCCAGCACTGCTTCGGGCGCGCCTTTGGTGTGTACCCACACCCCATCGTTGACGGTGTCGTCGACGGTGTCGATCGTCGACATGAGCTTGAGGGACGGGTCGAAATGGAACACCGCGCGGCACGCCGCTTCGCGGTTCGCGGTACTGACATCGGCACCGAGGCGTCGGGCGGCAATCAGGAGTGCCGTCTCGGTCGGGTCACCGACCGGCGCCGCCGCGACGCTGCCGTCGACGGTCGCCGAGGTACAGCGAGCGAGCGCGAGCGCAAGCGATCGAGCGCCGGGGTCGGCGTCATCGATGCTCGCCTGCGTTGACGCTTCGAGGTCGACATCTCCGGCTGTCGTCCAAACCGACACCACGTGCATACGGTTCTCGGTCAGTGTCCCGGTCTTGTCGGTGCAGATCACCGTTGTGGAACCCAGCGTCTCCACCGCGCTCAGCCGTTTGACGAGTGCTCCTTGACGCGCAAGCACGCGGACGCCGGCCCCCAATGCCAGCGTGATCGTCGGTAGGAGCCCCTCGGGCACGTTGCCGACCAGCAGCCCGATCGCGAACACCGTCGCAGCCGAGAACGACAGTCCCGCCGCCAGCGTCCCCAACGGTAGGAACGCCACGCCGATGCCGACCGCGACGAGCGCGATGATCCAGGCGACGCGTCTGACCTCGCGTTCCAAAGGACTGTCGCTCGGTCCAACCTGTTCCGACAGTGCCGCGATGCGGCCCAGCTGTGTGTGCATCCCGGTCGCGAACACAACTGCGTGCGCGTCGCCGGCAGTGCACGTCTCGCCGCTGAACACCAAGTCGGACGCGTCCAAGAACGAGCCGTCGCCCACGTCGGGACCACCCGAGCGCACGACCGGAACGGATTCGCCGGTCAGCGTCGACGCGTCGACCTCGAGACTTCCTTGCAGGAGTCGCGCGTCCGCCGAGACGCGATCACCTTCCTCGATCACCAGGATGTCTCCGGGCACGAGCTCGGCCGCTTCGATCACCTGTTGGCGACCACCGCGGACCACCGTCGCCTGCGGTGGCAGGAACCGACTCAAGAGCTCGACGGCTCGCTCTGCCTGTTGCTCTTGCACGAATGCGAACACCGCGTTGAGAACGATGACCGCGACGATCGCACCCGCGACGACGCCCGACCCGGTCATCGCGGACAAGCCGGCGGCCAACCACAACAGCAACGCCAGGGGGTGCGTGAACTGCCGGACCAGTTCCCGTGGCCATGAGCGTCCGCGGTGGCGCGTCAGTTCGTTGCGCCCGTAGGTCAAGACGCGGCGCGCCGCTTCGCGCTCGTCGAGCCCCTCGGTTCGCGAGCGCAGCTGCTGCAGGAGCACGTCGGTCGCGCCGCGCGGGTCAGCGTCGGGTATCGCGTCGGGTATCGCGTCGCTCAGAATCATTCCACGACCGTCGCGACCTCACTGGGCGGTAAGAAGCAAGTTCTCGAGTCCGCCACCAGGGTCCGGAGCAACGTCTGGTGTCACGATATACCCGGTTTCGGCGGGGGCCGGCCGATCAGGTTCGGCTGAGGAAAACCTTGAGCGCACCGGTCTCGGCGGCTCGGGCGAACACGTCGTAGGCGTGATCGATGTCGTCGAGGTCGAAGTGATGCGTGACGAAGCGCGCCGCCTCGAGTTGGTGTCCGCGCACGAGTTTGAGCAGCGTCGGTGTCGAGTACGTGTCGACGAGGCCGGTCGTGATGGTCACGTCACGGATCCAGAGGTCTTCGAGGTGCAGTGTGGCGGGCTCGCCGTGCACACCGATGTTCGCGACGCGCCCACCGGGTCGGATGAGTTGCGTCGCGAGCTCGAAGGTGGCGGGTACGCCGACCGCTTCCATGGCGACGTCGGCGCCCAACCCTTCGGAGAGTGCCTGCACAGCAGCCAACGGATCTTCGCGACTGTTATTGATTGTGACGTCGGCGCCGAAGGACTTGGCCGCTTCGAGCCGAACGTCGGCCTGGTCGATCGCGACGATGTGACTCGGGCTGTAGAGCCGAGATCCCATGATCGCGGACAGGCCGACGGGTCCGCAGCCGACAACGGCGACCACATCCCCGGGTTGGACATGACCATTGAGCACGCCGACCTCGTAGCCGGTCGGCAGGATGTCCGCGAGCATCAGCAACTGCTCGTCGGACACGCCA
>DASYJT010000178.1:0-5209 GCA_035996165.1 Acidimicrobiia bacterium | reverse complement strand
CGCCCTCGCCTGCTCGTGCTCGACGAACCGACCGCGTCGCTCGATCCCGATGTGGCGCAGCGGGTGCGCGCGGGCCTCCTCGACCTGTGCGACCGCGACGGCACCGCACTGCTGATGACGAGCCACGACATGAGTGACGTCGTGGAGGTGTGCGAGCGCGTCGTGTTCCTCTCGCACGGGAGCATCGTCGCCGACGGATCGCCCGAGACCGTCGCGTCCGAGTACGGCCGCGGCGACCTCACCGGCGTCTTCCTCCATCTGGCCGAGCGTCACGAAGCGGCGGCCGCGCAACAGAGCGATCACCTATGACCCAATCGATCGCGATCGACGACCGCCCGAAGCTCACCGGCCGCGCCAAGTCGTGGCTGCGGATGCGCGCGATCGCGCGTCGGCATGCATACGTGCTCGTGCGGAGCCCGCATCGTCTGTTCGACGTCTCGTTGTGGCCGCTCGTCGACGTGTTGCTGTTCGGCTCGCTCGCGGCCTTCGTCGGCACGTCGGGCTCGACTCCGGCGGCCAAGGCCTCGGGGTATCTGCTCGCCGGGATCGTGCTGTGGCACGTCATCTACCAGTCGCAGATCGCGATGAGCACCGGCCTGCTCGAAGAGACGTGGACGCGCAACCTGTTGAACCTGATGGTCACGCCGCTGCGCGAGGTCGAATACCTCGGCGGTGTCGCGCTGTTCGGCATGGTGAAGCTGCTGATCGGTGTCGGCGTCATGGTGCTCGGTGCGCTCGCGTTCTTCTCGTTCCACACATGGTCGCTCGGGTTCGGTCTCGTGCCGATCGTCGCGGTGTTGCTCGTCGTCGGGTGGGCGATCTCGCTCTTCGTGATGGGACTCGTCCTGCGCTTCGGCACCGGCGCGGAAGCCCTCGCGTGGGGTGTCATGTTCGTGCTGTTGCCGCTGTCGGGCGTCTTCTATCCGACGAAGGCGTTGCCGAGCGTGATGCAGCCGGTCGCGCTCGTGCTACCCACCACGCACGCGTTCACCGCGTTGCGATCGTTGGTCGACCATCGTGGAAGCGATTGGACGCAGCTGAGCATCGCCACGGTCGGGTCGCTCACGATGCTCGCCCTGGCGATGTGGTTCCTCGTGGCCATGCTGCGTACGTTCCGCAAGCGCGGTTACATCACCCGTTACACCTGATCGCGAACCTGTTCGCCGATCAGGCGGCATTTCGGAGCCGACCCGCGCCGCGGATGAATGCAAGACTCGATTCGTGGAACCGCTCGTCGATCTCCAACGCCTCGAGGCGTGGATGGATACCGAAGGACTCGAGGTCGGGGCGCCGAGCACGGTCGAGCGGATCACGACCGGTCATTCGAACGAGGTCTTCCGCGTCGCGCGCGGTGATCGCACATTCGTCCTGCGCCGACCGCCGCGAACGCCGTTGTCGCCGACGGCACACGACATGGCGCGCGAGTTCCGCCTGCTGCGCGCGTTCTACGGCAACGCGTCGGTGCCCGTCCCGGAACCGATCGCGTGCTGTGTCGATCGCGACGTGCTGGGAGTGCCCTTCTATCTGATGGCGCCCATCGACGGCGTCGTCGTGCGCGAGACGCTGCCCGCGCCCCTCACCGGCGACAACACGGCGCCGCGCGCGTGCGCGTTCGCGCTCGTCGACGCGCTGGCGGGCATCCACGCGTTCGACTGGCAAGCCGGCGGCCTGGCCGATTTCGGCAAGCCCACCGGATATCTCGAGCGCCAGGTGCCGCGTTGGCTGGGCCAGCTGGAGCGGTACGCGACGCGTCCGTTGCCCGATGTCGACGCGGCAGGTCGCTGGCTGCAGGCGCACACACCGGTCATGCAAGCGCCCGCGGTGATCCACGGCGACTACAAGCTCGACAACGTGATGTTCGCAGCGCGGCTGCCGGTCGAGCTCGTCGCCGTCGTCGACTGGGAGCAGTCGACGGTCGGCGATCCGTTGGTCGATCTCGGATGGATGATCGGCTTGTGGATCGAGCCCGGCGAACATGCCTCCCTCGCAGGTGCGTCGCCGTTCGCCGCCACCGACGACGTCCCGACGCGGCGCGAGCTCGTGGCGCGCTACGGCGCGCGCACCGGACGCGACGTCTCGAATCTCCCGTTCTATTGCGTGCTCGGATTGTTCAAGCTCGCGTGCGTGATGGAGGGTTCGTTCGCGCGGTTTCGCGCGGGGACGAGTGACGACGCGTATTTCGCGGCGCTCGAGACCGGTGTACCCGCCCTCGCGCGGCGCGCGCTCGAGTTCGCCGAAGGCGGAGTCTGATCTGACGCTCAGCTCGGCGTTGCCCCGGCGTCGGCGAGTGAGGTCGCGCCGAGCGGGTTGCGGCCGTCGAGGTGACCGCCGAACGAGTAGGGCCGGAATCGCACGAAGGCTTCTTGATGGTGGAACGGCTTGGCGCGGCCCGCCGCGATCGCATCGTGATGGGCGTCGCCCGCGCCGTACGCGTACCCGGCTGACGCGGCGGCCGACTCCCACAATGAGCACGTGGCGAAGAAGGGCGGCCGCGCCAGACCCGTAGCCCAGATCAATCCGGGCGCGTCGACGGCCCGGTCGCCGGCCTTCGCGCTCGAGCGCAGGAACGGCCCGAGCCGCGGCCAACGGAGCCGGCCGAGCGTGAGCACCGCGACGGGTTCGTCGCCGTCGACAGCCCGCGAGTGCGGTAGGTCGTCGGGCAGCCCGGGCCACGAGCCGTGCGTGCGCAACGGTCGCAGCCGGGTGTGCCAACCGCCCGCGAACGCGTGCGCGATCGGCGATGACGCGACGAACCGGTCGAGCGCCTCGTCGTCGTCCCACATCGTGATCAGGGCGACGCGGCCCAGCTGGGGTTTCGGGGCGAGTCCGCCTCCCAGCGGCGCCGCCAGGCCGAGGTTCGCGTTGCGTAAGCCGTCGGCTTGGATACGCGCCGGCCCTTTGGCGATCAGGCCGAGGGCGCGACCCAGACCGAGGTCGGCGATGTGGACGGACGCGAGCATGAAAACCTCCGGAGGTTCAGTCGCGCAGGTCGACGATGACCGGCGCGTGGTCGGAGGGACCGGTGCCCTTGCGGGCATTGCGGTCGACAACGGCCCAAGCGACGCGTTCGGCGACGGGCGGGGTGGCGAGCACGAGGTCGATGCGCATCCCGCGGTGCTGGTGGAAGTCGCCGGCGCGGTAGTCCCAGTAGCTGAAGACCCGGTCGTCGTCGGGGTACACGCGGCGGAACACGTCCTCGAGGCCCCACTCCTCCAGCCGCGCGACCGCCTTGCGCTCGGGCTCGGTCACGTGCGTGGACCCGATGAACTTCTTCGGGTCCCAGACGTCTCGGTCTTCGGGCGCGACGTTGAAGTCGCCCGTGACGACGAGCGGTTGGTCGCGCGTGTACGAAGCGTCGATCCAGTCGTGCATGTTCGCCAGCCACTGCAGCTTGCGCTCGTAGAACTCGGTCCCGACCTCGCGCCCGTTCGGCACGTACACGGAGACCACGCGAATACCGCCACACGTCGCGGCGAGCACGCGGGCATCGCCCTCGTAGGGATCGACGTGCGCCTCGCCGAAGCCGTTGCTCGCATCGGTGATGCCAACGCGCGAGAGGATTGCGACGCCGTTCCATTGACCCTGACCGTGATGCACGGTCTCATAGCCGAGCGCTTGAAACGTGAGCGCGGGGAACGTCTTGTCGGCGAGCTTCGTCTCCTGCAGGCACAGCACGTCGACGTCGGCGTAACCGAGGAACTCCTCGACGCGCGGAAGGCGGGCCTTCAGGGAGTTGACGTTCCAGGTGGCAATCCGCATCGGAATCGCAGGCTACGCCGACGGCTCGGCCGGCAGATAGCCGGGATTCGCGACGAGGAGCTTCTCCCGGACGGTCGCGCGGACGTGTTCGCGCACGGCGTCGAGACGATCGTCGAGGGAACCGTCGCGGATCTGAGCCGCGATCTCGATCTCGAGCGTGTGGAGGTCGGCGTCGTGGCCGAGCAGTGCGGCGGCTCGCGCGCGCTCCGCTTCGTCGAACTGGGGTCCGAGTGCGAGCTCACGTTCGATCATGCGGAGCGCATTCGTCGCGACGCGAGCGTGGAACTGCACGCGCCCCTCGGTCGCTGCCATGACGTCGTGCTCGAGGAATTCGCGCACCGCTTCGACGAGCTCGGCCGCGGTCGGTCGGTCCTGCGCCATCGTTTACCAGCCTCCGTCGAGGATCTCGAGCAGGTCCCATTCGGTCTCGGCGACCCGCCGCCCCAGGGTGGCGAGCTCGACCGAGCGCACGAGGCCGTTGAGATGCGTGAACGCCTGACCCACGCAGATCACGCCCCACTTCAACGTGCCCATCGCGATCCAGAATCGCAGGGAGTCCTCGTCGACCGCCCGGCCGCCCGCCGCCTCGTACGCCGCGACGAGGTCGGGGACCGTTCCGAAGCCGCCGACGAGCTTCTCGGCGACGCCGAACCGCCACGATTTCACGCAGAGCCATCCGAGATCCTCGATGGGATCGCCGAGGTGCGCGAGCTCCCAATCCAGCACCGAGCGAATTCCCTCGGGGCCGACGATGAAGTTGCCGTTGCGGAAGTCGCCGTGGACGAGCTCGGGCGTGGGCGGCGGGGGAGGGATGCGCGCCGAGAGCCAGCGCAGTCCGAGCTCGAAGGCCGGGTGCGGTTCGCCGAGCAGGTCGAGGAGCGAGCGGTACTGGTCGAGCTGGGCGGCCGCGTCGAGCACCGGCAACCTCGGCAGCGTGGTCACGTCGACGGCGTGGATGCGGGCGGCGATCTCGCCGCACTGCGCGGCGAGGAGGGACCGAGCCGCCGCGTAGGCGTCGTCGCGAAGAATCTTGCGGGGAATCGTCTCGCCTTCGACGCGGTCCATGACGAATCCGCGGCCGAGGTCGTCGTCCGGACCCAACAGGGTGTGGACGCGGGGTACCGCGACGCCGGCCGCGGCGGCTGCGCTCACCAGCAGGTATTCGGTCGACCGGCCGGAGTCGGCGATGTGGTCGCCGACGTGTTCGGCGGGGTCGCGCCGGAGAACGAGACCTGTCCGTCGCCCGCCGGCGTCGACCAGGTCGAACGACCACGTCTCGCGCGACGCGCCGCCGGACAGACGGCGGAGGTTGTCGACTGTGCCTTCGCCGCACGCCGGCGCCACGGCACGGGCGAGCGCCTGGGGATCCGGGGGTCGGGCCACGAGCGCCGACGCTAGCGACCCGCTCCGTCGCGAAGATTCTTCCGAAGATTCTTTGCAACGGAGTTGC
>DASYJT010000177.1:0-12288 GCA_035996165.1 Acidimicrobiia bacterium | reverse complement strand
TATTTGCCACTATCGATGTATCGACAGTCACGAATATATCGCAGGGAGCACCGAATGTCTCGCGTCCAGCTTGCGCTCAACGTGTCGGATCTCGACTCGGCCATCGCCTTCTACTCGAAGTTCTTTGGTGCTACGCCGGCCAAGGTCCGTCCCGGTTACGCCAACTTCGCCATCGTCGATCCGCCCCTCAAGCTCGTGCTCATCGCGGGCCAGGCCGATCCGGGTTCGCTGAACCACCTCGGAGTCGAGGTCGAGTCGACCGAGATGGTCGCGTCCGCGCATGCGCGTCTCGCGAGCGAGGGCTTGGCGTGTGCGACCGAGGACGCGGTGTCGTGCTGCTACGCCGTGCAGGACAAGGTGTGGGTCGACGCGCCCGACGGCGAGCCGTGGGAGATCTACACGGTTCTCGAGAACGTCGAGATGCCCGGCGATCAACTCCGCACGGTCGATCCCGACGTCGATGCTCTCTGCTGCGCGACCGCGCCCGAATCGGCGGCGCGGTGTTGCGGGTGATCGATCGCACCCTCGCTCGCCAAGCCACGGCCGAGGCCGTCGGATCGGCGTTCCTGGTCGCCATCGTCGTCGGGTCGGGCATCTACGCGCAGCGATTGTCGCCCGGCGACGTCGGCCTGCAGTTGTTGGAGAACTCGATCGCGACCGGCGCCGGTCTGGTCGCGCTCATCCTCTCGTTCGGTCCCGTATCCGGCGCGCACTTCAATCCCGTCGTCACGCTCGTCGATCGGCTGCTCGGTGGCATCTCTTCGTCGGCGGCCGCGGTCTATGTCGTCGCGCAGGTCGTCGGCGGCTGCCTCGGCGCCGTCGTCGCGAACCTCATGTTCGATCTCGACGCGGTCAACCTCTCGACCCACACCCGCGCGTCGGGACCACTCTGGATCGGCGAGTTCGTCGCGACGTTCGGGTTGGTGCTCGTGATCTTCGGGATCGCGCGGTCCGGGCGACCGTCCGCAGCACCGTTCGCGGTCGGCGCGTACATCGCCGCCGCGTACTGGTTCACCTCGTCGACGTCGTTTGCGAACCCCGCAGTCACGATCGCACGCACCTTGAGCAACACGTTCGCGGGTATCCGCCCGTCGTCGGCTCCGGCGTTCGTCGCAGTGCAGGTCGTCAGCGCGCTCGCCGCCGCCGGGTTGGTGAAGTTCCTGCATCCGGCGGCCGCGGAGGAGGAAGTCGTCGTGCCCCACGAACACGCCGAGCACGAGTCGACGGGCCGCAGACGGTGAGCGCACCCGCCGTGCTGTTCATGTGCGTGCACAACGCCGGTCGATCGCAGATGGCGCTCGGTTGGTTCAACCATCTCGCGCGCGGGCGTGCCGTCGCGTGGTCGGGTGGATCGGAGCCGGGCGACCGGATCAACCCGTCGGCGGTCGCCGCGATGGCGGAGGTCGGGATCGACATCACGGGCGAGTACCCGAAGCCCTGGACCGACGAGATCGTTCGCGCCGCCGACGTCGTGATCACGATGGGATGCGGCGACGCCTGCCCCTTCTACCCGGGCAAGCGGTACGAAGACTGGGTGCTGGAAGACCCGGCCGGCCGGGATGTCGATGCGGTGCGACCGATCCGCGACGAGATCCGTGAGCGCGTCACCGAACTGTTGAAGAGCCTCGATGTCGCCGTGGGCGCCGACTGAGATCGCTCACGCCTTCGCGTACGACCGCAGCAGCGCCGCGCTGTCGCGCGGTTCGCGATCGCGCGTGAAGCAACCGAACTGCACGTCGAAGCCGTGGCTCCATTCGTAGTTGTCGACGCCCGTCCAGTGGAAGAAGCCGCGCACGTCGACGCCGTCGTCGATCGCGCGTTCGACGAGCGTCAGCGAGTCGCGCAACACCTCGCACCGCCACTCGTCGTCGTCGGTCCCGACGCCGTGTTCGCAGATCAGCAAGGGACGGCCGGGAAGCTCTTCGTGAAGCCGGTGCAACACGATCTCGAGTCCGTCGCTCCACGGCGCGTTCCCCATCGGACCGACGCGCGCGGAGGGCGGGTACGGAACGATCTTCCCCTCGGCGTTCACGCCGGTGGCCGCGTAGTACGAGAAGCCGACGATGTCGCATGCCTCCCGCAGATCGGCGACCTCTCTCGACGGCCGTCCGGGCAGCTCGAGCACGCCGTCGCGGTCGGCGCGCATCCACACGTCCCAGGTCATCGCGTCGATCTTCGCCTGCATCGTGTCGGCGGGAACCGTGTTCGCGACGGTGAAGACCGGGGAGAGGTTGTGGATCGTCGCCACCGGCTTGCCGCCGCCGCGCAGCTCGCGCCAGGCGTCGCGTTGCGCGAGCAGGATCGCGCCGAGCATGTCGAACCGTTTCTTGCCGTGTGGGTAGATCCCGGCGTACGCACCGGGTTCGTTGATCGGCTTCCAACCGAACACGAGATCGCCGAACGTCTCCGCGCAGAACGCCACGTGGCGCGACCAGTAGTACGAGCGCGCGTGGTCGTCGACGAATCCGCCCTCGCCCAGCTCCGTGAACCAACCGGGGAGTGTGAAGTGGTGCAGGCAGACCCATGGCGATACACCCGCGGCGTGCGCGGCCGTGAGGACCTCGCGGTAGTGCTCCACCGCGCGGTCGTCGCGCCGACCCTCCTCGGGCTCGATGCGCGCCCATTCGATCGAGAGGCGGTGGTGCGTGAGGCCGTGCTGGGCGTACAGCTCGAAGTCTTCCGCGTACCGTTCGCCGAAGCCGTTGCCGGCGCCGCTCGGCGGCATCCTCCCGGCCCGTTCGAGCGCGAACCAGTCGGACGCGGGCGCGGCCCCCTCCGCTTGAGTCGACGACGCGCCGGTTCCCCACCAGAAATCCGCGCCGGCGAAATTCGGCCTCAGGGTCACGGGGCTACGGTAACGGCATGTCGAGCCGTGCCCAGTACTCCCGGTGGGATGGCACCCAGGTCGGATTCGACCTCGACGCCGACGCGCTGCTCGAGGAGATGACCGACGATCTCCTCTATCACGGCGATCTGAACGCCGCGTTGCGCCGCATGATGCAGCAAGGTTTCCAAGACCGCCAAGGACGCGACGTGCAGGGCATGCGCGAGATGCTCGAGAAGCTGCGCGAGCAGCGGCGCGAGCAACTCGACCGCTACGACCTCGGCGGGGTCTACGAGGACATTGCGAACCGCCTCGACGAGATCGTCGAAGAGGAACGCGCCGGCATCGACCGCCGGGTCGATGAGGCCCAACAGTCCGGAGACAAACGACGCGAGGAATTGCTCGACGAGCTGGCGCAGCAACGCAAGCAACAGCTCGAACAGCTACCGCCCGATCTCGCCGGGCGCGTGAGCGACCTCCAGGAATACGACTGGATGGACGACAACGCGCGTCAGCACTTCGAGGAGCTGATGGAGGAGCTGAAGAAGCAACTCCTCGACTCGATGTTCAAACAGCTCAACGAAGGCATGTCGCAGATGTCGCCCGAGCAACTCGCGCGCATGAAGGACATGATGGCCGAGCTGAACCACATGCTCGAGCAGCGCGAGGCCGGCGAGGAACCCGACTTCGAAGGCTTCATGGAGCGCTTCGGCGACTTCTTCCCCGACAACCCGCAGACCCTCGACGAGCTCCTCGAGCAGATGGCGCGCCAGATGGCGCAGATGCAGCAGCTGCTCAACTCGATGACACCCGAGCAACGTGCGCAGCTGCAGGAGATGGCGAATGCGCTGCTCGACGACATGGACCTGCGGTGGCAGGTCGAGCAGCTCGGCCAGAACCTGCGCAACGCGTTCCCCCAGATGGGTTGGGGCCAGGGCATGGGCTTTCGCGGCGACGAGCCGCTCCCGCTCGACGGCATGAGCGGCCTGCTCGACCAACTCGGCGATATCGACGCGCTGGAGAACCTCCTCCGCAACGCGACCAGCCCGGGCCCGCTCGCCGAGGTCGACCTCGACAAGGTGCGCGACCTCCTCGGCGACGACGCGGCCCGGTCGCTGCAACAGCTCGCGAACCTCGCCAAAGAGCTCGAGGAAGCCGGGCTCATCGAGCAGCGCGAAGGCCGCATGGAGCTCACGCCCAAGGGGATCCGGCGTATCGGTCAGCGCGCGCTCGGCGATCTCTTCAAGCGCCTGCTGCAAGATCGCGCGGGCCGCCACGAGATCGAGCGCGCGGGCTTCGGCCACGAGCGCTCCGACGAGCACAAGCCGTACGAGTACGGCGACCCGTTCCACCTCGACGTCGGCCGCACGCTGAAGAATGCGATCACGCGTCAGGGTTCGGGCACCCCCGTGCGGATGCTCCCGGAAGACTTCGAGATCGAGCGCACCGAGCAGCTCTCGCGCAGCGCCACGGTGTTGATGCTCGACGTGTCGCTCTCCATGGAGATGCGCGGCCGGTTCCTCGCCGCGAAGAAGGTCGCGATGGCGCTGCACGCGCTCATCAGCTCGCAGTTCCCGCGCGACTACCTCGGGATGGTGAGCTTCGGCCGCGTGGCCCGCGAGGTGAAGCCGGCCCGGCTCCCCGAGGCCACCTGGGACTTCGAGTGGGGCACGAACATGCAGCACGCGCTGTTGCTCGCCCGCCAGCTCCTCGCCCGCCAGACGGGCCGCAAACAGATCATCATGATCACCGACGGCGAGCCGACCGCCCACATCATGGACAACGGCGAGCCGTTCTTCGACTACCCGCCCGACCCGCGCACGATCGAGATGACGTTGCGCGAGGTACAGCGGTGCACGAAGGACGGGATCCGCATCAACACGTTCATGCTCGAGGACAACTTCTATCTGCGGGAGTTCGTCGAGCGGATGATGAAGATGAACCGGGGTCGCGCGTTCTACACGACCCCCGAGACGCTCGGCGACTACGTCCTGGTCGACTTCCTCGACCAGAAGCGCACGCAGCGCCGCGCCGGCTGACCCCTCAGGGCGCAGGCGTGCACGCCGATGGGATGGGACTGGGCACGGATGCCCGGGAGCTCACTCATGGAGGAGGTGCGCGGTGGTCCCGCGCGTGCTCATGGTCCGCCAGGACCTCTACTTCGACGGCCCCGATCTGGAATCTGTGGAGCCGGCGATCGCGTCCGACGGCGAGGTCGCGCTCGGGCTGCTCCGGCGGGAACACTTCGACGCGGTCATGGTCGATCTCCGCCTCGATCCGCTCGACGGCTGGTGCGTGCTCGCCGCGGTCGGCGGCTGGTCGGAACGTCCCCGCCTGATCGCGGTCGTGGGTGACCGGGCCGACATCGATAGGGCACTCTTGCTGGGCGCGGATTTGTGCGTTACCGCGGGAACGCAACTCCACGCGCGGGCGTTGACCCGCTCGACAGCAGAGATGCCCAAGGAGATGAAATGCCCAAGACCCCTCAGGACCAGCTTCCGACGAGCGACGACCAGTGGCGTGAGCGCCTGACCCCGGCGCAGTTCGAGGTGGCCCGCAAGGCCGGCACGGAGCGGGCCTTCTCCGGTGAGTACTGGGACTGTCACGACGACGGCACCTACCTCTGCGTGTGCTGCGAGGCGCCGTTGTTCGCGTCCGACACGAAGTTCGAGTCAGGCACGGGATGGCCCAGCTTCTTCCAGGCGCTCGACGCCGACGCCGTGGAGGAGAAGGTCGACCAGAGCCACGGCATGACCCGGACCGAGGCCGTGTGCCGGAACTGCGGCGCCCACCTGGGGCACGTGTTCCCGGACGGACCGCGTCCGACGGGCCAGCGGTACTGCATGAACTCCGCCTCCCTGCGCCTTGCGCGCGTGGAGGAGGAGGGCACGTAGCCCTCACCCGGCCCGAGCCGCGGGTGACATCCATCACAGCGGGCGGGAGTTGCTGGGGCGCGAGCCCGGGAGCGCCGTTATCCCATCCGTGACGGCTCTTACCGTGGGTGTCACCACGGCCAAGTATCCAGAGTGCAAGCGGGGAGTGGCGTCCAACTTCGCCGCGAGCCTGGCCCGACACAACGCGGTGTCGGCCCGGGTTTGCGTCGTGGACGCCGACCCGCTTGCCCTGGACGTCACCACTCGCTTGGCCGTGCGCGGCCCCGCCATCGAGGACTTCGCCCGCCCCAACCCGCCCAAGGCCGGCGCGCTCGGTCGGGTCGGGTCGCCGGCGATGGCGGTCCTGCCGAGCCGCGGGGGCCCGATCGCCCGTGTCCACCTCGCCGCCGACGCCGCTCTGCACGAGCTCCGCGAGGGCTTCGACCTCGTCGTTTGCGATCTACCGGGCGGACCGTCCGGTCCGGGGCACGCCCTCGGCGCCCGTCTCGACCTGCTCGACTGGCTGGTCCTCGCGGTCACGCCCGAGCCCTCGGCCGTTGCTGCGACCAGACACTTCCTCGAGCTCTTCCAGACCGCACGCGACCGCGCCGACATCGGTCGGGTCGGGCTCGCAGTCGTCTGCACGGGCGACGAGAGCTCGACGGAGCTGTCGACGACCGAAGTCGAGGCGATCCTCGATTTCCCAGTGCTGGGGCGGGTTCCACAGCTCTGGGGCCGGTCCGAGCCGAACCGCGGCTTCGGTGCCGCGCTCGCCATCCCGGAGCTCGACGACGCGGTGTATGACCTGTTCGCGGCATTCCGCGAGGGTCGCGAACAGCGGCGCCGGTTGCTGACCCGGTAATCGCGCCCGGCTCCGATTCCGCCCTCACCCGCGCCCGCGCCCGAACCGGTCGCGCGGGCGTTTCCGCGATCTCGAAAACTCCCCCTTGCGCCCCGTGGACCGGGTTGACAGAATGACGCCGTTGTAATTCCATCGGCGGCATTCACTGCCCAACAACCCTCCGGGAGCCCACCGGGAGAGGTCCATCACGAGCGAGCGAGGGGGCAGCCGATGAGAGAGATGTTGATCCAGCTCGATGTCGATGCCGGAGATCGGCGTTGGCAAGAACGAGCCAACTGCCTCGGAGTCGACCCCGACCTGTTCTTTCCGGAGCGGGGGGCGTCGACCAAAGAGGCCAAAGGCGTGTGCGCCGGTTGCGAGGTGCGCACCGAGTGCCTCGAGTACGCGCTGCGCCACGGCGAGAAGTTCGGGATCTGGGGTGGGATGTCCGAGCGGGAACGCCGCCGCATCCGGCGCCAGCGCGCCCTCGCCCGCCGCGGCCTCGCCAGCGCCTGACCCGCGCGTAACCAGCTAGAGGGGTAACGGGGGCGCGTCCCCCGGCCACCAGCGGGGGCCTTTGCCGACCCGGACTTCTACTGTCGACTCCGCGTCGAGGCGGCTCCACTGCAAGAAGTCGTCGGTGCACCGGTCGAGGTCGCGCCGGGGGATGAGTCCCACCAGCTCGACGTTCGCCACGTCGGTTCCGTACCGGCGGGCCAGATTTCGTACGTGCAGGCAGGCATCCTGCACGCCGGTGTGGTCGAGGTCGACGAGGTTCATGGAAACCTGCGCCCGCTTGGCTTCGGGCAAGAAGAAGCCGAGCGCGCGCACACCGCGGAGCCCGCCCGTGCGCTCGCGCATGTCGCGCGCGATCCGGCGCGCGACGCTGATATCGCGGCTCACGAGCACGCAGTTGACCGCGACGAGCGGCCGACGCGCGCCGACGGCCGTCGCGCCGAGCCGCCCGTGGGCCTGCGCGGGACCGAAGTCGGGCGCGCGGCTCCGGAAGCTGGTGGAGCGCGCGTTGGGGAGATCGCGGCCCTCCGGGTCGGCGTCGTCGTAGAGGAAGACGGGCACCGCGAACTCACGGGCCCACCACTCCCCGAACGCGCGGGCCTCGTCGGCGGCCTGGGCCCGCTCGATCTTGGTCCCGCCGAGGGCGACGAACGGCACGACGTCGAGAGCGCCGAAGCGGGGGTGTTCACCCTCGTGGTCGACGATCGAGCACTGCTCGGCCACGGCTGCCGCGAGCGACCGAGCGCCGGCGACGGCGTCGCGGGACCCGGGTCCGGCGAGTGTGAACACCGACCGGTGATGGTCGGGGTCGGCGTGCACGTCGACCAACGAGGGTCCGCACGCACGCGCGATGGTAAGGAGCCGGTTCATGTCGCGTCCTTCGGACACGTTGACGACGCACTCCAGCACGGCGGCAAGAGTAGGTGCTGCCGGGAGGCTCGATAGCCTCGCCGGGATGCGTATCGGGCTCGCGCTGCCGCAGTACGACTACTCGATCGCGGGGGAGCGACCGCTGCGGTTCGAGACGATCGTCGAGTACGCCCGGCTCGCCGAGCGGTCCGGCGCCGACTCGGTCTGGCTCTCCGACCACCTCTTCCTCGACCTCGCGAAGTACGGCGGGTCGCCGGCGCGCGAAGGTTGCTTCGATCCGATCGTCACCCTCGCCGCCCTGGCCCGCGCGGTTCCGCGGGTGCGGATGGGGACCCTCGTGTTGCTCGAGGCACTACGACCGGCGGCCGTGCTCGCCAAGTCGCTCGCGAGCCTCGACTGCGTGAGTGGTGGTCGGCTCGACGTCGGGATGGGCGCGGGTTGGTACGAACCGGAGTACGCGGAGTTGGGCATCGACATGCCGCGCCCCGGTGTGCGCCTCGAACGCCTGGCCGACGCGGTCGAGGTCGTGAAGGGTCTGCTCGGCGGCGGTCCGTTCACTTACGAAGGCGCGTTCCACCGCGCCGCCGACGCAACGAATCGACCCGTCTCGGTCCAGCGCCCGCGGCCCCGCGTCTTCGTCGGCGGCAAGGGCGACCGGTTGCTCCGGCTCGCCGCGCAGCACGCCGACGGCTGGAACACGTGCTGGGTGTGGACGCCCGACGCATATCGCGAACGCCTGCGCGTCTTCGACGACGAGTGCGGGCGCGCGGGCCGCGATCCGACCTCGATGTGGCGGACGCTCGGGCTGTATGCGCTCTGCGGAGAGGACGAGCGCGATCTCGAACGGCGGTTCGACCGTTTGCGATCGGTGTCACCGCCCGGCGTGCTCGACGGTGTCGATCTCGCGACCTTCCGTGTCGGACGGTTGGTCGGCACGGTCGACGAAGTGCGCGCGCAGGTTGCCGAGTGGGACGCGCTGGGCGTCGACACGCTCATCTTGGGCGTCGGCGCGGTGCCCTTCCAGGTGTCGACTCCCGACGACGTGGAGCTGTTGCTGCGCGCGTGCACGACCTGAGAGCGGGCACGAACTCTGGAACCGGCGCGCTCAGCTCGGCGGCGCGGGGACGAGTTCGCGTCGGCGCCGAAGAATGCGCCGGCGTTCGCGCTCGGAGGCGCCGCCCCACACGCCGTGCTCGATGCGGTTGAGGAGTGCGTACTCGAGGCATTCGGTGCGGACCGGGCAGTCGTGGCAGACATGCTGCGCCGACTCGACACCGAGACCGTCGGACGGGAAGAACTCCGTAGGGCTCGCGCCCCGGCAACGCGCCTGGAGCATCCAGGCGTATTCCTCGGGAGTCTCGTCCACGATCACCTCCCCTTCACCGGAGCCTTACGGCTGGCTGCCTACGTTGGTTCGACGTGATGCGCCGCTTCCGCCAATTGGTTTCGTCAGAGCACCTGCCCTGATCCAACCGGTGACAAACACTCAGACGTTTGAGAGCGGTGAACGGCTCCATCTTTCGTGTGGGCATTTCATGAAATTCCGGAACAGCCGGCCCGCTCGGCCAGTGGTTCGAACGGCGCGCCCGACCCGGAGTCCGCACATTTGCCGGTGCGAGCCGGTCCCGAGAGGGTCCGCGGCTACCCTGACCCGTCGTCTGACGAGGAGTACGCGATGGCCATCGACCCGGAAGAGCTCGAGGAAATCCCGCCGCAGGGGCACGTGCGGGTGGTGTACACCGGCCCGGTTGCGCCGCACTGGGAGATTCACCGTGTCTTCGGCGACCAGCGCGCCATCGATGAGTTCCGCCAGCGGGCGATGGCCCGCCTGCAACTGCTCCCCGTCTACGACCCGCAGTTCCGCCGCAACCGCGAACGCGTTGCGCGCGATGCGGAGCGCGAGCACCTCATTCTCGAATGGGATCTCGGCGACGACTCCGAGTAGCTAGGGGATTCCGAGTAGCTAGCGCTTTGCCGTGGCGAAGCGTGACGACACCGTGCGCGCGAGCACGGTGAACACGAACACGATGACGATGAGAGTCAGGGCCGCGCCCCAAGCCCGATCCTTGGCCGCCGCGAACGGCGTTTGGGCGTTGAACCAGATCTCCTGAGACAACGTGGTGTTGGTTCCGGAGAACGGGTTCCCGTTCACCGAGGTCGCCACGCCGATCGTGAAGAGCAGCGGCGCGGTCTCGCCCGCGGCACGGGCAAGTGCGAGCATCGCCCCGCTCACGATGCCGGGCAGCGCGGCGGGCAACGCGACCGACACCACGGTGCGCCAACGCCGGGCGCCGAGGGCGTCGCTCGCTTGGCGCAGGTCGTCGGGGACGAGCTTCAGCATCTCCTCGCTCGACCGGATCACGATCGGCAACATCAGGCACCCGAGCGCGAGCGAGCCCGCGAATCCCGAGTAGCCGAAGTGCAGGCCGGCGCTCACCCAGATCGTGGCGACGAAGAGTCCCATCACGATCGAGGGAACGCCGGTCATGACGTCGGCCATGAACCGGATCACGTTCGCGGTGCGCTTCTGGCGTCCGTACTCGTTGAGGTACACGGCGGCGAGAACACCGAGCGGTATCGCCATCAACGCGGCCACGCCCGTGATCACGAGGGTCCCGACGATCGCCGGGAGGATGCCGCCGCCGGCCGTCTGGGTGACGATCGGCAGGTCCTTGGTGAGGAAGTCGAGGCTCATCACGCCCGCGCCCCGGGCGACGACGTAGACCGCGATGACCACGACCGGTACGAGCGCGATCAACAACGATCCGATCATCCACGCGTTCGCGAGGTTGTTGACGAAGCGCCGCCGCGGCGAGACGGCGCTCTGCAGCATCCAGCCGGTGGGATCGTGGTTGTCGACGGCGGTCATCAGGCGTTCGCATTCATCGCGGTGGACCGGTTCGCGACACCACGGGCGATCACGTTCACCACGATCGTGATCGCGAAGAGGACGACGCCGAGGCCGATGAGCGCGGCGTGATGCAAGCCCGTCGCCTCGGGAAAGTTGTGCGCGATCACCGAGGCCATGGTGTCGCCGGAGCGGAACAGGTGCGAGGTGATCTTCGGACTGCTGCCGATGACGAGCGCCACCGCGATCGTCTCGCCCATCGCCCGCCCGAGGCCGAGCATGGCCGCGCCGATCAGGCCACTGCGGACGCGCGGGAACACTGCAACCCGCAGCATCTCGAATCGCGTCGCACCCATCGCGATCGCGCCGTTCTTGTCGTCCTGGGAGACGGTCATGAGCGCCTCGCGGGAGAGCGACGTGATGATCGGGATGATCATCACTGCGAGAATCAGGCCGGCGGTCATGAACGACGCGCCGTGCGCGGGCCCGCCGAACAACGAGCTGAAGACCGGCACGCGGCCGATCGAGTCGGCGATGTTCGTGTAGAAGCGACCCGCCGGTTGTGTCAACACGGCAAGTGCCCAGTATCCGTAGACAACCGACGGGATCGCGGCGAGCAGGTCGACGACGTACGTGACCCACATACGCACGCGCTTCGGCGCGAGCTCCGTGATGAAGAGCGCGATGCCGAGACTGGCCGGTATCGCGAGCACCAGTGCGATGACCGACGTGAACATGGTGCCGTACACGAACGCGAGCGCCCCGAAGCTGTCGACGTTCGGATTCCAGTTGCGGCTCGTGACGAAGCTCGCGCCCTGGTGCGTGAACGCCGGCCACGCGTTCTTCGCAGTCGTGTACGCGATGAGGGCAAGGATCGCGAGCACGAGCAAGCCGGCGGCGAAGGCGACCGCACGAAACGTGCGATCAACCCGTGCGCCGCCGGCTGAGCTCGGTATCGGATCGCTGGCGCCGAGTTCGGGAGACGGTGCGAGCGTGGTCATTCGGCCAGTCTGCTCATCCGGTCGTGACGTTACGACGGCCAGGTCACCGTGTCGCCGCTACCGAGGGTCCAGTCGGATCCGGCGGCCGCGACCAGGTACTTCGTGAAGTTGCTCGTGGTGCCGGAAGCGTCCGCCCGGTGCACGATCGTGATCCCGGTCGAGGGCAGCGTCACGCCCGCGTTGTCGGCGGCGATGGCTGCGTCGTTCCAGCTGGTGATCTTGCCGCTGAAGATCTTGGCGAGTGTCGGAGCGCTGAGCTTCAGCGAGTCGACCCCGCTCACGTTGAACGACACCGTGATCGGCGCGGCGACGATCGGGAAGTAGAGGATCGTTCCGCCCTGGTACTTCGACAGGTCGGCGTCTTTCACGAGGCTGTCGGTGCCGGCGAAGTCGACCGTCTTGGTCTGCAGGTCGGTCTTGCCCTTGCCGGATCCGCCGCCCGCGTAGTTCACCGTGATGCCGGCGTTCTTCGCCTTGAACGCCTGGATCACGACCTGGTCGAAGGGCTTCTGGAA
>DASYJT010000176.1:0-2778 GCA_035996165.1 Acidimicrobiia bacterium | reverse complement strand
CTGCTCGACACCCGTGATTCCCGACGGGACGCAGATGACCATACGAGGCTTCGCCCACTTGCGGGGGTGCACGCGCTGGATGAAGTAACGGAGCATCTTCTCGCAGATGTCGAAGTCGGCGATGACGCCGTCCTTCAACGGGCGGATCGCGATGATGTGATCGGGTGTGCGGCCGATCATCTTCTTCGCCTCGATGCCGACCGCGAGCGGACGCCCGTCGCGCGCGTTGACCGCGACGACCGACGGCTCGTCGAGCACGACGCCGCGACCGCGCACGTACACGAGCGTGTTCGCGGTACCGAGGTCGACCGCCATGTCGCGGCCGAGCAATCCTGCGTAAAACGGTTCGCTCACCGAAGTCATCTTTCGACGGCGGGTCGCGCCCAGGCTAGGAGCCCCTCGGTGCGATTGCCACCCGCCACGCGACGCGGGCCAACTGCCGCGACCCATGCCCGCGCGGCCACCGCCGCTGTTCGATTGCCACCCACGACGATCTGTCACCCGGCGAGGCCGGGGAAGAACAGCGCGATCTCGCGCGCAGCCGACTCCGGACCGTCACTTCCGTGCACGAGATTCTCGGTGAGCTCGATCGCGAGATCACCTCGGATCGTGCCGGGCGCGGCTTCCCTCGGATTCGTGGTTCCCATCAGTGTGCGTACGACCTTGTACGCGTCGGGGCCCTCGGCGACGATCGCCACCAGGGGCGAACGTGTGATGAAGGCCACGAGATCGCCGAAGAACGGCTTACCGTCGTGCTCGGCGTAGTGCTCCTTCGCCGTGGCCTCGTCGAGCCGGCGTAGCTCGAGGGCGATGATCTTCAACTGCTTGCGCTCGAGCCGGGTGACGATCTCGCCGACGAGTCCGCGCTCGACACAATCCGGCTTGCAAAGAACCAACGTGCGATCTGCCATAAGCACAAGAGCCTAGGACTGCGGGTGTCGGCGGCGACAAACGACCTCAGGAAACGAGCACTGACCGGGCCGCGCCGACGACGTACAGCGAGCCCGTGATCACGATCTGACCGTCGGGCGGCGTGGCGAGCATCGCGGTGCTGACGGCGTCTTCGACGCGTTCCACGATCTCGATCCGCTCCTCGGGGAGTCCGAGATCGGAGGCGGCCTTGGCGATGAACGACGGCTCGAGCGCGCGCGGGGTCGGCGGTCGGCAGCAGATCAGCATTCCTTCGAGCTCCTCGACGCCGAGCGCGCTGAGCATCTCGTGCGGTTCCTTCTCGCGCAACATCCCGACGACGATCGTGCGCGGCCCCACACTCCATTCCTCGTCGAGCGCGGCGCGCAATGCGTGCGCGCCCGCGACGTTGTGCGCGCCGTCGAGCAGCACGAGCGGTTGACGGCGGACGACCTCGAGCCGTCCGGGCGATTGCACTCGCGCAAACGCGTCGGCCACGACTTCGAACGGAAGCGGCGCGGTGACGAAGCTCTCCGCCGCGGCCAATGCGATCGCCGCGTTGTCGGACTGGTGCGCGCCGTGCAACGGCAGGAACACATCGGGATACTCCGCGCCGGGACTGCGGAGATCGACGAGCCGGCCGCCGATGGCGAGGACGTTGCGCGCGACCCCGAAGTCGATGTCGCGGCGGAAGGTGCGCGCCGACGGCCGCGCTTCGAAGATCGCCTGCAGGTCGGGGTCGGTCTCGCCGAGGACGAGGATGGAGTCGGGCTTGACGATGCCGGCCTTCTCTTGCGCGATCTGCTTGCGCGTCGGGCCGAGATACTCGACGTGGTCGATGGTCACGTTGGTGACGACCGCGACCCGTCCGTCGACGACGTTCGTCGCGTCCCACTCGCCGCCCATCCCGACCTCGACCACGGCAACGTCGACGGCTTCGTCGGCGAACCAACGGAACGCCGCCGCGGTGACGATCTCGAAGTACGACGCGTCGACGCCGACCGACTGCTCGACGAGCGAGACCGCGTACAACATCTCCTCGAAGGTGTCGTCGTCGATCGGCACGCCGTCGATCGACATGCGTTCGTTCACGTGCTCGAGGTGCGGGCTCGTGTACGCGCCGACCTTGAGACCCAACGAGCTGAGCAGCTCGGTCAATACCCGCACCGTCGTGGTCTTGCCGTTCGTGCCGGTGACGTGGATGGCCGGGAACTCGATCTCGGGCGACCCGAGGTACTGCATCAGGGTGGAGATGCGCTCGAGCGTGGGCGGGCCCCGGCGGCTGCCGGCCGGCACGTTGAGGCTCTCCAGGTTGACGTGCGAGCTCAGCCAGCCGGGGGCGTCGAAGCTGCCGGGCCCGCTCACGAGCTGGGCTCCCCCAGCTCGACCACCACGGTCGACGACGAGCCGGGCTCGACGTCGAGCTTGACGATCTTGCCGGCGTCGCACACGTCCTGGCGGGCCGCCTCGAACGCCGCGAGGCGCTCGGGCGTGTCGGTCACCCGCACGACATCCGCGGGCGCGGCGAGCGACACCTTGGCCGTCGACTTCGCTTTGCGCACCTCGGCGAGCACCTCGGCCGCGACCGTGTACACGAGGGGGTCGGCACCGTCGACGCGCAGTGCGGCCGACCCGGGCCACTCGGCCCGATGCACCGATCCCTCGCGCCACCACGACCACACTTCTTCGCTCACGTACGCGAGCACGGGCGCGAACAGCCGCTGCAGCGTCGACAGCGCGATGCGCAGGGTGACGCGCGCCGAGCGCACGGAGTCGTCTCCCGCGTCGCCGTAGGCGCGGCTCTTCACGAGCTCGAGATAGTCGTCGCAGAACGACCAGAAGAACCGCTCGGTCCGTTCGAGGGAGCGC